>JAJDNE010000011.1 GCA_022340825.1 Acidiferrobacterales bacterium
CAGACAAAACAAAGGGCGACATAGTCGCCCTTTGTTGTGCCGTGAAGTGTCTGTTAATTAGTTCTTCGGACGGTACTTGGCCGGTGTGATACCAGTCTGGCCAGCAGGTGTTACGCTCAGAGATGAGGCAACATCCCAACGCAAGTTGGCGCCAGACGATGAGGCATCCCACTGAACGCAGGTGCTGTCAGCAGTGCCAAGCGCCAGGTTACGACCAGTAGCGCCTTCTGTTCTCAGGCAGGCAATGATATAGGGTGCCGAACCGCCAGCAGTAGGACCAAAGGTGACGAAGGACACGTACTTGCCCGAGTATTGGGCAGCAGAACCAACGCCTAACTGATCTACGCTGAGCGAGCCAAGGTTGTTAATCTGTGTGCCTTCACTAAAAGCGATGTCGATTGCGGTTTTCACCGGGGCCATGAGGCTTGCGGTTTCAGAAACCTTGGATTTGATGGTGTAGTCCTGATAGGCCGGTACCGCGATGGCGGCCAGAATACCGATAATCGCGACCACGATCATCAGTTCGATAAGTGTAAAACCCTTTTGCAACGTCTTCATTTGATTGAGCCTCCGTAATTGCTGCATTTTCCGCTGATTTTTAATTTATTAGAGGTTATCCCGAAAAATACCCGCCCTTCTCAATGAGTCGGGACCGTTTTCCTACATGGCCGCGCGATCGTGACCGATGCTTTTCGCGATAATCTCCAAAAATTAACCAAAAAAATAACTAAAAATATTCGCATCTATTTAGCAGAGCGATTCTAAACGGTCAAACCGCCCTGAAAATCGACCTTTTATCACATGCAGGCATCGTGCCACTAATGCAAAAATCCGTTTTTCACCAAAACTTATTAAAAACAGTCAGTTATAAATACGGTAGGTAGACATCGCATTGACACTACCTGCCATTCCTTTGTTAGCCTGACGTGATAGGTCAGGTAACCCTCGCGCGAATCGACACCCAGGAATAATCGGTATATTTAAACCGACAAACGGTCACTCAATTCCGAGTTTCTCGAGCTTATAGCGTAGCGCCCGGAAGGTGATTCCCAGTAGTTTGGCTGCTGCAGTCTTGTTCTGACTGGTCTTTTCCAACGCTTCCTCGATCGCCGCCCGCTCGATACGTGCCAGATAGTCGTCCAGGCCTTCGTCATCATCCGGGCCGGGCCCAATTGCAGCCAGTTCGGCGCCGGAGGCGGTGGCGCCGGTTGAGCGCAGTTGCAGGTCATCGGCAGTGATATGTTCCCCGTCACACAAGGTGAGCGCCCGTTCCAGAATATTCTCCAGCTCCCTGACATTGCCAGGAAATGCATACTGCTTAAGTACTGCCAGCGCATCATCGGTAATTGTTGGTGGCGACATGCCCATGCCCTCTGATAGGCGCGTGTTGATCGAGTGAGCCAGCAACTCGATATCTTCCGGTCGCTGTTTCAGGCTGGGCATCGGCAACTCAATCACGTTGAGTCGGTAGTAGAGGTCCTGGCGAAACTTGCCTTCGTCTACCAGCTGCGCCAGATCCTTATGGGTGGCGCTGACGATGCGTACATCGACTTTAACTTCGGCCTGAGTACCAACAGGCCGGATGGATTTTTCCTGAATTGCACGGAGTAACTTTACCTGCATCGGGATTGGCAGGTCGCCTACTTCGTCCAGAAACAGGGTGCCACCATCGGCCGCGGTAAACAGACCTTCCTTGTCCTGGACAGCGCCGGTGAAACTTCCCTTCTTGTGACCAAAAAATTCGCTTTCAACCAGTTGTTCAGGGATCGCACCACAGTTCACCGGCACAAACGGGCTGTCGGCGCGGGGACCGAGTTCGTGTATCAGGCGAGCAGCAAGTTCTTTGCCGGTGCCTGACTCGCCGCTGATGTAAACCGGGGCTTGTCCGCGTGCGAGCTTTCCGATCATGTCGCGGACCTTGTGGATTGCAGCAGAGTCGCCGAGCATTCGGGAGGTCGCCTCATCACCCGGGGCTGCTTGCGCCAACTCCTCTTCGGGCTGCTTTACCTTCAGGGCGGAACGGACGATATTGCGAAGGTCGTTGATGTCTACCGGTTTCGAGACAAAATCGAAAGCGCCAGCCTTCAACGCCAGTACTGCTGTTTCGATATTGCCATAGGCGGTGATTACCGCGACCGGCAGCTGCGGGAAGTTCTCCTGGATATGGCGCACCATGTCCATGCCGTTGCCATCAGGCAGGCGCATGTCGGTGAGACAAAGATCAAATTTGAATTCATTAAGCAGATGCCGGCCTTCACTCAGATTAGCCGCCGAGCGGGTTTCGAGATTCATTCGACCGAGCGTGAGCTCAAGCAGCTCACGGATATCCGGCTCGTCATCAATGATTAGTACTTGTTTCGTTGTCATGTATTGCCCACGTTATAACATTCTTCAGCATGCGCCAGCGTTGCCCGGAATGTGGCGCCGCTATCCCCAGGGACATAATCAAGCCGACCGCCGTTGCCTTCACACAACTCCCGGCAGATATAAAGGCCAAGACCAGTACCCTGCGGTGTGGTGGTGAAAAACGGATCGAAAATACTGTCGACGATATCCGTCGGCACTCCCGGGCCCCAGTCAACCACCTCCACGACCGGTCGTTCCTTGTCATTAGTATAGGCCTGAATCTTGATCAAGGGCTTAAAATCGAAGGGCGGGCTGTGGCGCAAGGCATTCTGACAAAGATTGGCTAGGACCTGATATAACTGATCGGGATCGACACAGGTCTCCAGCCCCCGATCTTCCACGTGGACGACAATGGCCTCAGGCGGAATTTCTGCACCCTGCGTATACTGGGTCACGAATTCTTCTATCCATTCAGCGAGCTTTATCCGAGCGGGCTCGGTGCGATCACGACGGGCAAGCTGGGTAATGTTTTCCACGATGATATTCATGCGCTTGCCATGGTTCTCGATAATTTTCAGCAGGCGCTGGGTCTCTTCATCTCCCTCGGTGGATTCCTTCAGAAGCTGACCGGCGTTGGTCATGGCGCTCAAGGGATTGCGAATTTCGTGCGCGATACTGGCGGTTAATCGCGCCAGCGCTGCCATCTTCAGTTGTTGTGCCTGTTGCTTTAGCGCCTCGGTATCTTCGAGAAAGATCAGGGTACCCTGACGGTTTTTCTTGTCACCCAACATGATGAATCTTGGCAGCAGGGCAAATCCCGCCCCGGTGCGCAGGATACGCATGGTCCGTTGTACCGGTTTGGCCGACCACTCCTGCAGCTGCTCGTCGAGTTCGGGTGCGATGTCGGTTAACGCCTGATTTGCTCCAAAGCTGTCGACACCCATGAACCCTTGTGCTGCATTGTTCATTTGAAGGATATGACCCTTGGTGTCGCAGACGACCACACCGGACTGCATGCGTTCAATGATCAGTTCATTTACCGAGGCGAGATTGGCTAGATCGACGCCCCGTTTCTCGGCCAGCGCCGTGGTACTGCGTAGACGATTCGCCAGCGTATTACCCAGGGTGCCGGTAATAAACAGGCCGATTCCCAAGAGGCCTACTTGTGGATAGCCTTTGGAGATGGTTTCAAAGGCTACATCGGCACCGGTTAGCAGGCCCCAGGAGTGTTCCAGTAACGCCGCTATGGTACCCAGCGAGGCGTAAAAGACGGTCATGCGCCGACCCAGCAGGACACTGCATTCAGCTACCGCTACCAGCATCAACAAGCCCAGTCCGCTCCCGACCCCGCCACTGCTTCCCATGAGTATCGTGATCAGGGAGATATCGAGGAACGCCAGTATTGTTGCCTGTGACTCAAAATCCGGTGTGCGTAGATGCAGGGAAAATACTGCACCGATACTTATTACTGCATACAGCAGCGCGGTGAGGGCGAACCAGCCCGGGGCAGTCTCGCCAAACGGAGGAAAGCTGCCTGGCAACAGGGAAAGGCCGAGAAAGGCGCCGGCAACAAGGATGCGATACAGGTTAAACTGGCTTAGCAGTTTCCAGTTCTGTGCACGAACCGAGGCGGCGTCGGTGGCGGTGTGTTCCGGTCCCTGGGGTTTTTGTTGTGGTTGTGCCATGACTGCAGATAAATACAGCACAGTTTCAGGCGGGAAGCAAAGCGACGCGCGCTATTTCGTGTCTTCTTCCATATGGGCGGCAGAGCAATAGGCCTTGCCATTGTGCATCAGCGCTTCTTCGCGGGGAATGTGAACGCCGCATTTGGCGCAGGGGACAATCTCGATCCTGGCTTGCTTGCCACTGGGCCGCGGGGATTCATCGGCAACCAGGCGTCGCACAAGTCGATAGGCCAGCCAGCCAAGGATCAGGAGAATAACGAGTCGTAGAAGGTAGCCCATCGCAACCGATGTTTTGCTGAGCGCATTCGCCAGTCCGCATTGGTCGGGGTGAGAGGATTCGAACCTCCGGCCCCTGCCTCCCGAAGACAGTGCTCTACCAGGCTGAGCTACACCCCGATGCGACTAGTGACTGCGGTGAATGGAATAATAAGCCAGATCGATCAAGGCCTGTTTGAACGGCGAATCGGGAACTGGCGCCAGTGCTGCCCGTGCCAGTTCTGCCTGGGCCTCGGCTTGGCGCGCAGTGTACGCGATGGACCCGGTGGATTCAATGACACCAAGGATGGCGTCGATGTTGTCACGCCCGCCATTTTCAATGGCTTCACGGATCATTGCGCGCTGCCCAGGATCGCCTTCGCGCATGGCGTGGATGAGTGGCAAGGTTGGTTTGCCTTCGGCAAGATCATCACCAACATTCTTGCCCAGCGCTTCATCGCTACCGCGGTAATCGAGTAAATCGTCGACCAGCTGGAATGCAGTACCCAGGTACTTTCCGTATTGCGCCATGCCGTTTTCGATCTCGGTTGACTGACCACTGACGATCGCTCCGAGCTGGGTTGCCGCTTCGAACAGCTTGGCGGTCTTGTTGTAGATCACGGACATGTACTGCTCTTCAGAGGTGTCTGGATCGTTGCAGTTCATCAGCTGCATGACCTCGCCTTCGGCGATCGTATTGGTAGTGCCGGCGAGGATGTCCATGATCCTCATATTATTAAGTTCCACCATCATCTCGAACGAGCGCGAGTAGAGGAAGTCGCCCACCAGCACGCTGGCCTCGTTACCCCAGACAGAATTGGCCGTGGCATTACCCCGGCGCAGTTCCGAGGCATCGACCACGTCGTCGTGCAGCAGGGTGGCGGTGTGGATAAATTCGATAATGGCCGCCAGTTTCGCCAGATCCGTACCCTGGTAGTTGAAACAGCGGGCGGCGAGCAGGACCAGCAGCGGCCGCAGGCGCTTGCCGCCACTATTAATAATGTATGCCCCGAGCTGGTTGATCAGCACCACGTCCGAGGCCAGGCGACCCTGGATCTCCCGATCGACGGCGTCCATCTCGCCTGAAACCAGGTCGCGGATGGCCTGGGCGTCGATTTCGGGCGCTGTTTTTGGCTGTTGGCTCGATTGCATGGGGGAGGCATGCTATGGGCAGGCAGTTTCGACGTCAAGTTGTTTGACCGGGCCCCCGGCAGTCGATAGAATTGCCGCCCTTTGAAGCCAGACCACTGATTTGCAGTGGCTTTTGTCGGGAGAAATCGACATGTACGCAGTAATTAAAACCGGTGGCAAACAGTATCGTGTAAGCCCGGGCGACGTCGTCCGTGTCGAGAAGTTGCCGGTCGAGGAAGGCGAAACCGTGAACCTGGAAGACGTGCTGATGGTCAGCAATGGCGACCAGGTAAAAATCGGCAAACCCCTGGTAGAAGGTGCCAACGTGACCGCCAAGGTCCGTGGCCACGGTCGTGACAAGAAGATTCGTATTTTCAAGCTGCGCCGTCGTAAGGATTCCCGCCTGCATGCCGGCCACCGCCAGTACTATACTGAGCTGGAAGTCACCGGCATTACCGGCGCGTAACGTAAGAGGTTAATAGATATGGCACATAAAAAGGCAGGCGGCAGTTCACGTAACGGTCGCGATTCAGAGTCGAAGCGCCTTGGCGTAAAACGCTATGCAGGAGAGAAAGTGCTCGCGGGCAATATCCTGATTCGCCAACGCGGCACCAAATTCCACCCGGGCACCAATGTCGGTCGTGGCAAAGACGACACCCTGTTTGCCAAAGCGGATGGTGTGGTCGAGTTCAGCATTAAGGGTCCGAAGAGCCGCAAGACGGTAAGTATCAATCCGGCCTGAACCGCAGAAATCAGTTAAACGATAAAAACCCCACTTTGGCGACAAGGTGGGGTTTTTGCTTTCTAGGGCAGCAGATTGCTCAGGTAGACTAGGTGTCATGAAGTTTGTAGACGAGGCGAAAATCGATGTCGCAGCCGGTGACGGCGGCAATGGCTGTCTGAGTTTCCGCCGGGAAAAATTTATTCCGAAAGGTGGGCCGGACGGCGGCGATGGTGGTCGTGGCGGCAGCGTCTACCTGGTGGGCGACGATGGCCTCAATACATTGGCCGATTTCCGTACCAAGCGACGGTTCAATGCCAGGCGAGGTGCCAACGGTTCCGGTCGCAACAAGACCGGGCTATCAGCCGACGATCTCGAAATCGAGGTGCCGCTTGGTACTATCGTTATCGATTTCGATACGGGTGAGCGCATCGGCGAGGTTACAGCCAACGGTGAGCGCATGATGGTGGCACGTGGCGGCAGTCCGGGTTTGGGCAATGCCCGTTTCAAATCGAGCACCAACCAGGCACCGCGCAAGACCACCAACGGTACGCCGGGTGAGCAACGTACCCTGCAACTGCAATTGAATGTGCTGGCTGACGTTGGCCTGCTGGGCCTGCCCAATGCCGGGAAATCGACTTTACTGCGGGCCATTTCGCACGCGCGTCCCAAGGTAGCGGATTACCCGTTTACCACGCTCTATCCCAATCTGGGTGTGGTGCGGGTCGAGGCCCATCGCAGTTTTGTCGTGGCCGATATCCCGGGTCTGATAGAGGGCGCGGCCGAAGGTGCTGGCCTGGGTATCCGTTTTCTCAAGCACCTTGCGCGTACCCGCATTCTGTTGCACTTAATAGACATGGCGCCGCTCGATCCCGAGGCGGATCCGGTGGCCGACGCCCGCGCCATTGTTGGCGAACTGGAGCGTTACAGTCCCGAGCTCGCGAGTCGCGAGCGCTGGTTGGTGCTGAATAAAATGGATTTGCTACCGGAAGAAGAACGCGAGCAACGATGCCAGGATTTCATCAAGGCCATTGGCTGGTCCGGTCCGGTGTACTACATTTCAGCCGTAAATGGCGAAGGTTGCCGGGTACTTACCGGCGCCCTGATGAACCGCCTGGAAGAACTCAAGGAAGCAGCGATAAACAACGTAGAGCCGGAAAATGTCGAATCAAGCCAAGACTCAGAATCGTGAGCGCCTGAAAACTGTTCGACGCTGTGTCGTAAAAATCGGCAGCGCGCTGCTGGCAGGCAGTGGCGAGGGGCTCGATGTATCCGCCATCCAGGATTGGGTAGCGCAGATGGCCCGACTGCGGCAGCAAGGCATCGAATTGTTACTGGTTACCTCCGGTTCCGTCGCCGTGGGCATGCAGCGGCTCGGGCGGAAGACCCGGCCGCACGCGTTGCACGAGTTGCAGGCAATGGCCGCGATCGGTCAGATGGGTCTGATCCAGGCCTACCAGAGCGCGTTTCAGCAGCATGGTCTGCAGACCGCGCAAGTACTGCTGACACACGACGACCTGGCGGACCGAGGTCGATATCTCAATGCGCGTACGACGCTACGTACCTTATTGCAGCTCGGCACTATCCCGGTAATCAACGAGAACGACACCGTCGCCGTCGAGGAAATCCGTTTTGGTGATAACGATACCCTGGCAGCACAAGTGGCGAACGTCATCGAGGCCGAACTCCTGATCATCCTGACGGACCAGTCTGGTCTGTATAGCGCGGATCCCCGGATCAATGCTGATGCAGCATTGGTTAGTGAAGGCGAAGCAGGCGATCCTGCGCTCGATATCATGGCTGGCGATTCAGGCGCCCTCGGTCGTGGCGGTATGCGCACCAAGCTGGAGGCGGCGCGCAAGGCCGCGCGTTCAGGGGCGGCGACCGTTATTGTTTCCGGCCGGGAATCAGAGGTGCTGAACCGGGTACTGGCGGGTGAACCCCTTGGTACGCATCTGGCCCCGTCGCAAGGCCGCCTGAATGCACGCAAGCAGTGGTTGGCCAGCCACCTGAAGCCGCGCGGGCGGCTGGTGCTGGATAGTGGCGCGGTATCGGTATTGAAAGGGCAGGGCAAGAGCCTGTTGCCGGTTGGGGTAACGGCGGTCGAGGGGCGTTTCTCCCGTGGCGAACTGGTGTCCTGCGTCGATGCCGACGGCAGGGAAATCGCCCGCGGTCTGGTGAATTATGGTGCCAGCGATACCACGCGCATCATTGGCCAGAGTAGCGAAAAGATCGAGTCGATTCTGGGCTACGTCGATGAGCCGGAATTGATCCATCGCGACAACATGGCGCTGGTTTAGTATTTTCAGACATGCATTAAAAAAGCCGGTGCGACTTTCATCGACACCGGCTTTTTGTTTTCTGTCTTGTCAGTACTAGATCGCGCGGACTCGTGCGTTCAGACGGCTCTTGTAACGGGCAGCGGCATTCTTGTGAATCAGGCCAGCCTTGGCAGAGCGATCGATAATCGACACCGCGCTTGCGTAGGCGGACGTGGCGCCATCCTTGTCCTCAGCCGCGACGGCCTTAAGAACATTCTTGATGTGCGTGCGCATGTTCGAGCGACGACCGGTGTTGTGGGCACGGCGGACCTCGTTCTGTCTGGCGCGTTTCCTGGCTTGTGCTGAATTAGCCAATGCTATCTCCTTACGTTCAATTCAGTTGCGTCGGTAGCCAATATTTCCTGCTTTGGGCTACCCGCGGGCGCGCAACTATGGAGTTTTTGTCCTCCCTTGTCAATGGGTTGCAGGCATTTTTCCCTTTAATTTCCCCTTTTCCGGCGGCCCGCGGTACACTCGGGCACGCCTGATCTGGAGCCGGTACGTGGCACAAAAACTACTCAAATCGACCGCCGTCACCGGTGGCATGACCCTGCTATCCCGGGTGGCGGGGCTGGTGCGCGATATTCTCTTTGCCCGGCTGATCGGTGCCGGCGTCGGCGTCTCTGCCGATGCCTTCTATGTGGCGTTTCGTATCCCCAATTTCTTCCGGCGCATTTTCGGTGAGGGGGCGTTTTCCCAGGCCTTTGTCCCGGTGTTTACCGAGTACCGCAGTAAACGTAGTGAGGACGAGGTCAGCGCCTTCGCCGGCCACATGGCCGGCGCCTTCGCCGCTATCCTGTTTGGCGTCACCCTGGTCGGCGTCATTGCTGCACCCCTGCTGCTAATGGCCCTGGCCCCAGGGTTTATCGACGAGCCGGAGAAATTCGACCTGACCGTGGCGATGCTACGCATCACCTTCCCGTATTTACTGTTTATTTCGCTAGTGGCAATGGCTGCCGGCATTCTTAATACCTATGGCCGTTTTGGTGCCGCGGCATTTACACCGGTGTTGCTGAATCTCTCGCTCATCGGTTGCGCCATCTGGCTGGCGCCCCACATGGCGCAACCGGTGATGGCGCTGGCATGGGGCGTATTCATCGCCGGTATTGCACAGCTGTTGTTCCAGGTTCCATTCTTATTGCGTATTCGCATGCTGCCGCGTCCGCGTCTGAAACGAGATGCAGGGGTGAGCCGGGTATTCAAGCTGATGCTGCCAGCCATCTTCGGTAGCTCGGTATCCCAGATCAACATGCTGGTGAATACCGTACTGGCATCATTCCTGATTACCGGCAGTGTCTCCTGGCTCTATTACTCGGATCGGCTCATGGAATTCCCGTTGGGCGTATTCGGTATCGCGCTGGCGACGGTAATTTTGCCCAGTCTGTCGCGAGAACACGCCGCTGAATCACCGGAGACTTTCTCACGAATGCTCGATTGGGCGCTGCGCTGGGTGTTTCTGATCGGGGTGCCGGCGTCGGTGGGGCTGATGGTCATGGCCGAGCCGATGATTACCACATTGTTTCGCTACGGGGCCTTTGTTGAGCAGGATGTGGTCAAGACCGCCCAGGCGCTGGTGGTGTTTGCCGCGGGCCTGCTGGGGTTTATTCTGGTAAAGGTGCTGGCCCCTGGGTTCTATGCCCGCCACGATACCGCCACTCCGGCCAAGATCGCGGCGGTGGCCTTTGGTGCCAATATCATATTAAGTCTGATGCTGGTCTGGCCGCTGAAACACGTGGGCCTGGCGCTGGCCATCTCTATCGCCGCCTATCTCAATGCCGGCATGCTGTTTCTGCGCCTACGACAGATAAATGCGTATGAGCCCGGTACCGGGTGGTGGTGGCTATACCTGCGAGTCGCAATTGCCAGCGGTGTGATGGCCTTTATGCTCTACAGCAACAAAGGCGATTTGTCCCTGTGGCTGGCCGGAGATGTCTACGAGCGGGTATTCCGCCTGGCATTCTGGATTATTGCCGGATTCGTAGTCTATGTTTTAATAATGGTGGCGCTGGGAACCCGGCCCGCCGAATTGAAGCTGGACATCAAAGCCCTGGAAAAATGACCGACAGGATCGACATCGCCGAAATCGTACCCACCGGGGATCCCCGGGTGTTTTCGCTATCCGAGGCGAAGGCCCTGTTCCCGCTGGTACGGCGTATTACCCAGACGGCCTATGCTGAACTGGAGCCGGTACGTAAATCGCTGGAGGCATTGCTACCGACTGATCCGAGAATCGCCGAGGTCGAGCATCAGTACGAGGCCGTGGTCAAACGTTGGGTTGGCAAGATGGAGCGTCTTGGTCTCGTGGTAAAGGGTCTGTGGCTAGTGGATTTTGATACCGGTGACGGCTATCTCTGCTGGAAATTCCCCGAGTTGCGCCTTGCTCACTACCATGGGTATTCGGAGGGCTTTGGCAACCGTCGACCACTGGAACAGGTGGTCGAGGAGATGGATCCCGACTGGTCGCACGCCTGAGGTCCTCGCTGGACCTGCCGAAATTGAACCGGTAACCTTGCCCGCTTCGCGATTTTTGCTGAATCGCCGTTAACTTACAGACCCCGACAGAACAGGATCATGGAGCTCATACGCGGATTACACAATCTGCGGCCTCACCATCATGGCTGCGTCGCCACTATAGGCAATTTTGACGGCGTCCATCTTGGCCACCAGGCGGTAATCGGCCAGCTGGCAGAGAAGGGCGAGGCACTGGGGTTGCCGACGACGGTGATCTGTTTTGAGCCGCAGCCGCTCGAAGTGTTCCGACCCGACGAGGTGCCGCCACGATTGACCCGGTTGCGCGAGAAATTGCAGGCACTCAAACGCTATTCCGTCGACCGTGTACTGCTCATCCGCTTTAACCAGCGCTTTGCCGCAATGACGGCAGAGGCGTTTATTGACGAGGTGCTGGTGCGTGGGCTCGGAATCCGTTACCTGGTGGTCGGTGACGATTTCCGCTTCGGCAAGGGCCGTACTGGCGATTTTGCCATGTTGCAGCAAGCGGGCCAGCAGCACGGCTTTCAGGTAGTCAGCATGCACACGTTCAGCGTGGACGGTGAGCGTGTTAGCAGCACGCGCGTTCGCGCAGCACTGGTCAATGGCGAACTCGAAACCGCGGAAAAATTACTGGGCCGTCCCTACCGCATGTGTGGACGGGTAGCTCATGGTGACAAGATTGGTCGCACCATCGGCATTCCGACGGCCAATATCTTTTTACATCGAAAACGTTCGCCCCTGCACGGCATATTCGTGGTCGAGGTCTTCGGTCTGGACGGCGAGCCGATAATGGGCGCCGCCAGTATCGGCACAAGGCCCACGATCGGCGGCACGCGCACCTTGCTGGAGATTCATCTACTTGATTTCGATGACCATATATATGGTAAGCACTTGCAGATAAACTTCCTGCACAAGATCAGGGACGAAGAAAAGTACGATACGATGGACGAACTGAAAACACGCATAAACATGGACATAGAGGAAACACGAGCCTGGTTTCGTACCGGCAAGTCAGCATCAGTATGAGCGAAAAAGAAAACCAGTATAAAGACACGATCAACCTGCCGAAGACCGGTTTCCCGATGAAGGGCAACCTGGCCCAGCGCGAACCCGAGACCCTGAAGTTCTGGCAGGAGATGAAGCTGTATCAACGCCTGCGCGAGATGCGCGCCGGCAGTGAGCGTTATGTCCTGCATGACGGTCCGCCCTATGCCAATGGCGATATTCATCTGGGCCATGCGGTCAACAAGATCCTGAAAGATATTATCGTGAAGTCGCGCAGTCTCGATGGGTTCGATGCGCCGTATGTGCCCGGTTGGGATTGTCACGGGCTGCCGATAGAGCTGGCAGTGGAGAAGAAGATTGGCAAGGCCGGATTACAGATAGCGCCGGGCAAGTTTCGCCAGGCCTGCCGCGACTATGCGCAGAAACAGGTCGATCGCCAGCGGGAAGATTTCATTCGCCTCGGGGTTACGGGTGACTGGGACAATCCTTATCTCACCATGGATTTCCGCTATGAGGCGGATACGATTCGGGCGCTTGGGCGCATTGTCGATCGTGGATACCTGGTCAAAGGGCACAAACCGGTACATTGGTGTGCTGATTGCGGCTCCGCTCTGGCCGAGGCCGAGGTGGAATATGCCGACAAGACCTCGCCCGCGATTGACGTGCGTTTCACCGTGGTGGACAACGAAGAGTTGCTGGCCCGCATGGAGCACTCCCCCGGTGATCATAAGGGCGAGGGGCCAGTGCATGTCGTCATCTGGACCACGACGCCGTGGACCCTGCCGGCCAACCAGGCGGTAGCACTTAACGCCGGACTGGAATATGTGCTGGTGCAGTGCGCCGGTAGTTACGGCCAGGAGCGCCTGCTGATCGCCGAGGCATTGATGAAGGATGCCATGTTGCGCTGGGGTATCGACGACTATCGTGTCGTCGCGACCGCCACGGGTTCCGAACTGGAAGGTATCAAATTACAGCATCCGTTTTACGACCGCGAAGTACCGATTATTCTCGGTGAGCATGTCACCACCGAGGCCGGTACTGGTTGTGTGCACACTGCGCCCGGCCACGGCCTGGAAGATTTTTCTGTCGGGCTGAAATATAAACTTCATGTCGACAATCCGGTTGGTAGTGACGGCAAGTTTGTTGAAGGCACGGAACTGTTCGCCGGCGAACACGTGTTCAAGGCCAACGATCATGTGCTGGAAGTGCTCAAGACCAGGGGCAAACTGGTGCATTCCGAGGCGTTGACGCATAGCTACCCGCATTGCTGGCGCCACAAGACCCCGATCATATTTCGCGCGACTTCGCAGTGGTTTATCGATGTCGATGCCATCCGTGAACCCGCACTGGAGGCAATAAAACAAACGCGATGGATTCCCGGCTGGGGCGAGGCGCGTATCGCCGGTATGGTCGAGAATCGGCCTGACTGGTGTGTTTCACGTCAGCGCACCTGGGGCGTGCCCATCACGTTATTCGTACACAAGACGACCGGTGACCTGCACCCGGATACACCTGCGTTAATCGAGTCGGTGGCAAAGCGTGTCGAACAGAAAGGTGTTGATGCCTGGTTTGAGATGGATGCCGCCGACCTGTTGGGAACCACGGCGAACGACTACGAAATGACGACGGATACGCTGGATGTCTGGTTTGATTCCGGCGTCTCGCATTATTGTGTGGTCGAAGCGCGAGCGGAACTGGGTGCGTTACCCGTGGATTTATATCTGGAAGGATCGGACCAGCATCGCGGCTGGTTTCAGTCGTCGTTGCTGACTTCAGTTGCGATGAATGGAGCTGCGCCCTACAAGACCGCGTTGACCCACGGATTCACCATCGACGCGCAGGGCATCAAGATGTCCAAGTCCAAGGGCAATGTTATCGAGCCGCAAAAGGTCATTAAAACCCTGGGTGCCGACATCCTGCGCCTGTGGATTGCCTCCACCGACTACCGCGCCGAAATGAGTCTGTCCGACGAGATCCTCAGGCGCATGACAGATTCTTATCGCCGAATTCGTAATACTGCACGGTATTTTCTGGGCAACCTCGACGGCTTTGATCCGGCCGAACCGCTGGCGATTGCTGACATGCTGCCGCTGGACCGCTGGGCGGTATCAGAAGCTATTGATTTACAAGAAGAAATAAAGAAGGCGTATACAGATTTTCAGTTCCATCAGATCTATCAGAAGCTGCATCAGTTCTGCGTGGTCGAGATGGGCAGCTTCTATCTCGATATCCTGAAAGACCGGTTGTACACGATGCCTGCAACCAGCCGCGGCCGACGCTCGGCGCAAACGGCGATGTATTACATTCTCGAAGCGTTGGTGCGTTGGCTTGCGCCGATCCTGAGTTTTACTGCCGAAGAGATTTGGCGCCACATGCCTGGCACGCGCGGCGAATCGGTGTTTCTTCAAACCTGGTATCCGCTTCCCGACAAGGTTGATGTCGACAGCGAGATGTGGCGTACCGTGATTGAAGTGCGCGAGATGGTGAGCCGGGAGCTCGAGCAATTGCGCGTTGCCGGCGGCATCGGTTCATCGCTGGATGCGGAAGTTGATCTCTACTGTGCACCGGGGATCAAGGCGGTGCTGGACAAGCTGGGTGATGAACTGCGCTTTGTCTTTATCACTTCCTATGCCCGCGTGCATCCACTCGAGCCGCGCGGTGATGAAGCGGCCACCACCGAGATGGAAGGTCTTTATGTTGCCGTGGCGCCGTCGGCTCATAACAAGTGTGTTCGTTGCTGGCACCATCGCGAGGATGTGGGCAGTGATACCGGGCATCCGCAAATCTGCGGCCGTTGTATTGAGAACGTGACCGTCGATGGTGGCGAGTCGCGGGAGTTTGCCTGATGTCTCGTCTGTTCTGGATACCGGTGGCGGTGTTCGCGCTGGATCAACTGACCAAGCTGCTGGCGTTGCAAATCCTGCCCGGATCGCCCATTGATATCCTGCCGGTTTTCAACCTTACCCTGACGTTCAATACCGGCGCCGCCTTCGGCTTTCTCGATGATGCCGGTGGCTGGCAGAACTGGTTTTTTATCACCGTGGCGCTGGTTGTCTCGGGCGTGATCGTGGCGATGGTACGAAAACTGGAAGAACATGAATTGCAAAGCGCAGTTGCACTATTGATGATTCTCGGTGGGGCGCTGGGCAATGTCTTTGATCGTATCCGCCTGGGGCAGGTCGTTGATTTCCTGCATGTGTATTACCAGAGCTGGTCATTCCCGGTGTTTAATATTGCGGACAGCGCGATCACCATTGGCGCTATCCTGCTGGCGCTGGATGTCTTTGGATACCGCCTGTTCGGGCCAAAGCCGTCGCCCGGTCAAAAGGCGGGTTAGCCTCATGGAAATCCAGTACGGTTCCACCGTCACCATGCATTTTTCCCTGCGCCTCGTGCAAGACGATTACCTGGTCGATACCACCGACGGTGATGAGCCAATGACGTTCGTGGTCGGTGATGGCGACTGGTTGCCGGCCATGGAGGAAAAACTGCTGGGATTAAAGGCAGGCGACGTACGTCGATTCGAGATCCCGGCGGAAGATGCCTACGGACCGGCCGAGATTGAAGAAGAAAATCTGCAGAATATCCCGGTCAGTGATTTTCCACCGGAAATTGAATTAATACCCGGGCAGGTGGTTGGATTTACCACGCCCGACGGCGACGAGATCCCCGGTACGATTATGGGATTCACCGATGAGATCGTCACCATCAACTTCTTGCACCCCCTCGCCGGGCACGACCTGATCTTTGAGGTCGAGATACTCGAGGTACTACCACCACAGTAGGGTAACCGGATTCGCCTGCTGCACGCGCGGGTATTCCGGGTTCGACACGTTGCCCGTCGCCAACTGGGTTACAATATCGCCAATGAAACTCTATCTCGCCAATCCCCGTGGTTTTTGCGCCGGTGTCGACCGTGCAGTCGACATTGTTGAGCAGGCACTCAGCCAGTTCGGACCGCCGATCTACGTACGTCACGAGGTGGTGCACAATCGCTTCGTGGTTGATGGCTTGAAGCAAAAGGGCGCGGTCTTTGTTGATGAACTCAGCGAGGTACCGGACGATGCTACCGTTGTCTTCAGTGCCCATGGTGTCTCAAAGGCAGTGCGGGAAGAGGGTGAGCAGCGTGGACTCAAGGTATTTGATGCGACCTGTCCGCTGGTCACCAAGGTGCACATGGAGGTCATCCATCATCGCAAGAAGGGTGACGAAGTGGTCCTGATTGGTCACGCCGGACACCCGGAGGTGGAGGGCACACTTGGGCAGGTTAAAGATGGCGTTTACCTGGTCGAAACCGCCGATGACGTGGCGAAACTGAAAATCAGCAACCCCGATAAGCTTGCCTACGTTACCCAGACCACGCTGTCAGTCGATGACACCGCGCGCGTTGTCGAGGCCCTGACCCGTCGTTTCCCGCACATCATCAGCCCAAAGAAGAACGACATTTGTTACGCCACCCAAAATCGCCAGGACGCGGTCAAGACACTGGCGCAACAGTGTGACGTGGTACTGGTCGTCGGTTCACCGAACAGCTCTAATTCCAACCGCTTACGCGAAGTGGCAGAGAGCGAAGGTGTTCCTGCCTACATGGTCGACGGCCCGGATGACATTGAGCGTAGCTGGATCAAGGGCAAGAAACGTATCGGCATAACTGCCGGCGCATCTGCACCGGAGGTTCTGGTGCAGCAGGTCGTCAATCGTCTGAAGCAGTGGGGAGTTGAAGGCCCTGAAGAAGTCCAGGGCCAGCAAGAGAACGTGGTATTTGCCTTGCCGAAAGAATTAAGATCAAACTCGACGTCGGTATAACTTCCCGGATTTTACCAGCAAGTAGACGGGCTTTTTGCACCGGTGCTAGTAAGTGTCATGGTAAGACAGGATGTATCCTGGGTTTGGCTGCCTTGCGCTGCAGCACTTAGCGTGTAGCCGTTGCCCCCAGTGGTAGTAATACTGTATCGCCCGCTTTGGGTGACGAATGGATTGGCGTAGCCTAGCAAGCTGATCGTCGATGCATAGCGCAGGTTCTCGGCATAATATTTCTCTTGCGCACCAGCGACATCGGCCAATGCCGCGATGGCCTCGGTGCGCTTTCCTTTAAGTGAATACTGAACGTATGACGGGTAGGCAATGGCGGAAAGAATGCCGATGATGACCACCACGATCATCAGCTCAATCAAGGTAAAACCTGTTTCACTAATTCGCTTGTTGACCCCTATCATATTCTGAGTTCCTCTGTTTTATTTCGTGTTGCGCTGTGTTTGCCTTAGATTGGTGGCTCAAACTCCAGCTGTTAAATTCTGCTATTAATCATAGCCCAGCAAAAATGGTTGGCAAAGAAAAACCCGCCCGACAGATCGTCGGGCGGGTTTTGTTCCTGTCACAGTGGTCGATTTACTCCTGGTACCAGAAAGTCCGTTGCTGGCCGCCTACGTCTTCCACCTCAACCTTGGCGGCGCCACCACTGGAACCGACCAGGCCGGTAGTACCGTCGTCTCGAATAACGGTAACCAGTTCGGACGGGATACCGCCACCGAGATCAATGGATCGCTCAGTGGTGCCATCTCCATCCAGATCGATGGCAACCTTGGCGTCGAGGTAATTCAGACCATACACGCGGCCAAGGCCTTCATTCGGTTCACACAAGGCGCTGGTCATGTCCGGGTTAGGTGGCGTATACGTCGTCACGTAGACAACGCCACCGAAGATGACAGGACGTGCCAGCGATTTTTCACCGATAAATGTGCGTCCGGCACCCTCATTCACGAAGATGAGATCATATGGACTGGTGGTCCAGCTCGGAATCGATGCCTCCTCGAAATACACCATCCAGCCCTTGCGATCGCGCAACTCGTTAAAGGCGGTCTCCTGTTCGCCGCCGACACCTACTGTCCCGGTCTCAATCAGGTTGGCGGTGGCGTCGTGCACGTCAGATGTAGCGCCATGCGGTGTGATAGGCCTTGGCGGACTGGCAACCGTGCCATAGGCGAAGTTTGGCTCTTTCAAACCATAAACCGCGTTATGAACCGGTTGCTCCTCGTTTCCTGCGCCAAGGCCAATGCTGGTCAGGCGATCCAGCGGGTCGGCACGGTCACCGGTGACGATGAACACCATGTCGTAGATACGCTGGGGTTCTCCACCGTTGACGTAAACGGTATCGGTAACACCGGCCACGTCCGGCGCATAGAACACGCGACGCCACTGCTGCGGGTCGTCGGTTGCCGGGCAGTTGCGTACGTAGCGCGCCGGTGTGCCGGTCATGGTGGCGGCCCGGTCGCAAACGAGGTCAGCGTAGACATAGCCGCTGGTCGTACCGTTGCGGGCTGCCGGATTCGCGCCTCCCGGATCGATCTGCGGGTCCAGGTCAATGCGCCAGACCTGGCCACCCAGGTCGCCGACATAGGCGCGATCGATGGCCTGATCACCATTGCTGTCCAGCAGGGCCAGGTCCGAGGGTATCGGATAGATCATATCGGGCAGTTTCAGATCTGCCGTGTCGCCAGCGCCATCCGTTGCCGTGGCGCTACTGGCCCACCAGATACGACTGCCGTCCAGCGCGTCTACGATATAGATGGCGTGACCCTTCGCTCCGGCATTGTTCTTGGTTACCACCTTGTTATCGACAGCCGGGTAGGTGCTCTGATTTTCCACGGCCCGGTCATAACCGCCACCGAAGATCAGTACTTTCTTTTCGACGCTGCCGCTACCGGATTTGACGCGAATAGTGGCGACTTGCGGTGCCGACCAGGTCTGGCCAAGCTGTGAGTAGTCGCCACTACCGCCCTCGATCACCCACAATAGTTTTGGCGTGATTGAATCGAGGGCCGTTCTGTCTGTAATCTCGCTTGCCGGTGTCACATCCAACGCGTAGATGAAGTTGGTCGGATCGTTTGCCGGTCCGCGCCGCATCGAGGCAAAGATAATGACCCTGTCATTGTTGCCGTCCGCATCGGGTCGTTCGATCTTGCCATTATTGTTGTAGTCCTGGACCCAGGCGGTGATGGTGTTGTCGACGCCGTAGACGTGTTCACCATCGCCAGCAGTAAGATTTGACTGGTACTCAAGCATCTCCTGCGGCACGAACGCCCACTCCTCCTCGCCGGAGTTATCGTTAAACATCCGAATGGCGCCGTCATTGCCGGCCATGACCAGTTTCACCACCGGAAGATTATAGTCGCCGCCGTGGGCACCATAGGTGATTGCCACCGGACGGCTATGCAGCGGATCGGCAATACTCCAGCGCGTCGTCGTGGTCGTGTCACCGTCTTCATTGAAGGTATCCTTGCCCATCATCCAGCCGAGCAGCTTGGTGACATCGGCGGTGGTAGCCGTTCCCGGCAGTCCGAGGATTGTGGGATCACCGGCAGTCGGTGACGCAGACGGATCAGCGGCGTCAAACAGCCCGCCCGAGGTGTCATCTACCTGTTCCAGGGTAAGCGGGTAGGTAGCGCCACCGTAGGTGCCGCGCCAGGTATACAGGCGTCGATTGCTGTCGGGATCCATTCCATTGGTTACCTCACCGGCACCTCCCGCGGTAACCGTACCGCCGTCATCTGCGGTACTCCAGTAACTTCTGGCCGATGGCTTGATGCGTTTGTTGGTGTTGTCAATGGCGCCAACGTTGGCGGAGTCGATAACATCGCCAAACGCGCAACCATAATTAGTTGCGTCGGCACTATCGCACAGGCGGAATTTTTTCAGGTTGCCGTTCCACTTGTACTTGTTGCTGGGCTCAAACAGCGCGAAATAGACTTCATCCCGGTTGTAGAGTTTATTGAACGCATTCACCGAGAGCGTTGGCGCACCAAATGATGCCGTTTCAATCTTGATATCGCTCAGGATGGTATCAAACGCGTTGGATAGCTGATTGATATTATCCGCCTGGATCGCTGTCTTGGTTGGATCCCCCGTGCCCAACTGGGTGGCTCGATCGAGCAGGTTTTTCGCAGTGGCATCAATATTGCTACCAAAGGTTACCGCGTAAAACTTGCCGGTCTGGACCTGGTTCAGACCCGGCACCACGTCGTTCTTGTTCATCCAGCGAGCCAGTGGCGGCAGTCCCGAGCCGTTGGTCGAGGTTGATGTGTTGATAACAGTTGTACCGTCAGTATCCAGGTAGTTCAGCTGGATTGCCTGCTTGTCGGCACCGCCCACCGCCGGGAAATTGGTGGTGGTCAGGTATTGTTGTTCATTGGTGTCGCTGGTCGGCGCACCGTCAGTCATCATCACGATATAGGCTTTTTCGCACTCGTATGTCAGCGGCGAGGAATAGGTGCCGGTGGTGGTGCAATTGGTCGGGTCCTGGGCACAGATGTCTGCGGGCGGGGTCGGGCTCCCGCTCGGATTACCGTAGACAACCGATTTGCCGGCAAAATAGCGATAGGCTTCGTAAAGGCTTTCCGACAATGGCGTACTACCGTTGGCAATCAGGCCTTCAACCTTGTCTTTCAGTTTTTCGTCGCGAGTCGCCTTGCCGTAGATGGTATTTCCCGAGTTTGCCGCACTGGGCAACGCGTCGGTCAGCGTGATTTTTCTGCCATAGACAGGCTGATCAGCCCAGGCGTCTTTGCCGGGCCCGCTTGCGATGGTCAGGTCATTGCCGGAGATAGAGCTGACCGTGCTCCAGTCGATAATACCATCCTTCCTTTTGACGCCGACGGCGTCAGTCGCGGCAAAGCCGGAGGCATCGGTAACTGTCGCCGTGGTGCCGCCTGAAGACAAATTTACTGCCAGTTTTGTCTGGACATTGGCAGCCACCGTGGTCCAGTGGATAGTACCCCCGTCTAGCTCGACACCTATTTTTTCGCCCACGCTGAAGCCGCTCGGATCATCGAGGTAGATGACGGTATCGCCATTGCTGCCAGCGGTATTTAGCGTTGCCTGGGTATAGGTAACCTCTACGGCCGGATCGCCAACGGCCTGCACAATGCGTCCGCCATGGGTTGTGGAGCTGTTGTTACGATTAAATGCCATCAAACCAAAGTGGACGTTCGGGTTGGCATCAATGGCAGCCTTCATCGCGGTTTTGGCAACGCGCAAGCGCGCACGGGTGACGGGAATATTCGGATTCTCCAGGTAGGCAACATAATTGGCACTGTACAACCGTATGCGATAGTTGCGCGCATCGGTCCAGCTGTACCTGTTGGGCGCGCCGTTTTGATAGCCGTCGTTATCCTTGGTGCCACTCATGTAGTTGCTGCTGTCTGTCTGTTGGCCGCCGGCATTTTCGTCCGCCTTACAATCAACCGGATCGGTATCGTGCGCGCCGTCGTAGCGAAGGTCACGAAGCGACTGCCAAAGCCTCAGATTGGAATCAGTGTTGGCGCTATCGTGTTGGGCGATAAGGTTGGTGCTGACGTCATCACCGTAATACCCGTCGCCAGCCGCGAACGCATCGATTGCCGCCTGGCATTTCAACGCGCTCACGTTAAACCATCGGTAAGCGTCATGGGCCGGTGTGGTATACCCGCCGCTAAAGTTCGGTCGCCTCCAGTAGATGCGGCTGGCGTCGATTGGCGATGAACCATAGCCAGCGACTGCTTTCAGGTCCGTAATGTAATCATGTGCCGGGTCATAGTCAGGCATTGACTGCACATCTTCGTCCATACTGCCGGAGGTATCGAAAATGATCAGCACCTTGGGCGCGGCGTCCGAAGAGAATTTTGGCGGCAGCGTATAGATGTCCGAGTCGTCTGCCAGTGCCTGTTGGCTGCCGGAGAATGCCATCAGAATCGAGACAAAAACGGAAAGTGTAAGACGTCGTGCGTTCATAGGTTCACCTTCTTATTAATTGTTCACCAGCTGTCGTACGCCCTGATGAATAACGACTTTGGCGCCGCCGCTCGTTTGCGCCGTGGAGGTCTGGACAAAGTTCGCATGTCGGTAGCTGACCTTGCTTGACGGTTTCGTGCTGCTCTGGACCCCTGAGTTACCTTCAAAGCTTGTCTCGGTCGTCGCAACAACACCGGCGAAGGGGGAATAGGTGGTGGTGACTGGCTGGTTCGGGTCCAGAACCACGGTGCGAAATGCCTCCGCCAGGCCTGATTCAGCGGCCTGGAACGCCACCGTATTGTCCTGAATGCCGGCCGCCATTTTCAGCTCGAGTGTGCTCGACTTCATGGCGCTAATGCCAAGAATCGTCAGGACCACCAGGACCACCAGGGCCATCGCCAGCGCGACGCCTTTCTGTTTCTGTGCTCCGGTCTGCAAATGAGTGGGCTTGATCATCGCTTACATTCCAATTTGTTTGTTTCGCAACAGGACCGTGGTGCGGAACATGCGTCGCTGGTACTGGCGATCCATAACCGTTTCCCCGCCGACGGTCGTTGTGCCGGTTTCGGCACCGGTAAAATCGTTGACGCCATCGCCGTCAACATCCAGTGGCTTGGTATCCAGTTGTGATGCAGTGGCAGCGGTTCGCGCGTTTCGCGTGTCCAGGTTGGCCAGTGCCCGGGCGACGATACCGAAGCGGACGCTGACTACGTTGTTCCAACTGGCGGCACCAACCAGACTGGCCTTTTTGTAGTCGTCGGCAATCTTGTCGTTGTTTGTATCCAGTCCATAAAGTACCTGCAGGTTCTCGATGCCTTCGACCAGCTCCTGTGATGTGGGCGTGCCAGCAACTACCGTCTGTCGATAGAGTGAGGGTTCGCCACTGGCGCCGGGCGCAATAAAATAGCTGTGGGCCATGTAGCGCATGATTGTCGCGTCAGCGCCGTAGGGCTTGCTGATCCTGTCAGGACCACCCAGGCTGCGATTGCCCGGGTTATCGGCAGTGCCCGACCGGTGTTGCAACATGTCCTTGCCACCGCCTGCATCCTGAATACCAGTGATTTGAAAAATATCGGTACTGTTGCAATCCGTGAGCGCTACAATATCCCCCGTAACCAGACCGCTGTTATCCGCGATTTTTATATTCTGCGATGCCGATGGCATCGGATCGGTAATACCAACCGGGCTCGCCGTATCGAGGCCGCGAATCATGATGACATCGGTATTGGCCCGAGGTGTTGGTGTCAGGGCCATGGCGGTATTGGATGGGAAGAAGTTACCCGCCGCCTCTGATCCTTCCAGCGATTCACCATTGTTGAAATAAAAGTTGCTTGCCGCGCCGTTCAACAGGTTAGTGACGTTTTCCGGCTCCGGGTTACAACCCCAGTAACCGACATTGCGCAAATCGCGCGTCATGATCAGCATCGCCGCGCGCGCGTTTTCCTGCAATCGCGACAAGCTATCCTGTGCGGTGTAGGTCTTTTTATTGCTCACCATCACGCTGGAAACACCCGCCAGAACTACCAGGCCAATGACCATGGCCACCATCAGTTCGGTCAGGCTGAAGCCCTGTTGCTTGTATGGCTTACTGTTCATAGGCTCATAATCCAGGTTTGTTTGACTGCCTGGCCGCGCTCCTGCCAGTTCATTTCGATCGTGTACGTCGTTCCTGACTTGGAAATCTCCGCACTGGTGAATGGCAGCAGCGTTTGCTGTGCGTCGTACCAGCGGATCAGGTCATCGTTGGTGACCTTGGCAATCCCGCTGCAACCACAGGGTCCCGGTTTCGAGGTGACCGGGGCGTAGGTACCGGTTGGATTGGCGCGCATGTTTTCCATTAATTCATGCGCGATCAACGTGGCCTGGCTGCGAAGATAGGCATCGGTATTCAGCCGCAGGCTCTTTCCCTGCAGCATCGCCAGACCCAGCAGGCCAATGGACAGAATCAGGAATGCCACCATCACTTCGATTAGCGACGCACCCGCCTGTTTGTGCCCCGACTGTTTACGCGTGGCGCGACCGGATATTGCTGCACTGTGTGGGGATAAAAGCATCGTCTTCCGTCTCATGAGCAATCCGGGGCAGTGGAGCGGTCGATTCGAGCCCGGCCAGTAACACTAATTTCGATAACCTTTGCCTTGGAGACGCCCCGGCTATCGCAAAAGGAGAAGGATCCGCCGCCACTGACGGTAAGAAAGCCGATCCGGTCGTATTTAATGACGTTCTGGATGTTTGCCGATGGCTTGATCTTCTTGTTGGCGCCGCTGAAACCGTCGCCAACACGCAATATGACATCAGTGCCGTCTTCGTAGGCGTTATTCGAATTCACGTCAGAATAAATAAACCAGCCGTTGGTCCACGGGTTGGCGGCTGTACTATCGCAAACCGGCGGGGTAGCGGTGGGATCAAGCGACTTGCAGATGACCACCGGGGTTGACCGTTTGACTGCCTCGCTGCGCGCGAACATTAGTGACGCCAGCATATCGTTGGTTTCGGTTGCGAGACCGTTGTTCAGGACCGCGTCTCGGATTGACGGGGCAGCGATGGCGGACAAGATGCCCAGCACCACCAGCGTGATCATCAGCTCGACCATGGTAAAACCACGGTTAAAATGCCAATTCGTAACAGACGGTAGTTTTTTACCGACGAACGGTAGTTTATGTGGTCTATTAGTCCCGACGAACGGTATCATGAGGCCGATAAAAGGGGCCTTATTCACACCGGAATCACAGGTCTTCAGACCATTTTGATGTTGCACATTGTCCATTCGCAAAAAACTACCTTTACGTTTATCCGGAAAAACTGACAAAAATCGAGTTATCTCCCACTAA
>JAJDNE010000014.1 GCA_022340825.1 Acidiferrobacterales bacterium
ACGGACAGGATCTTTTTCGGAAGTGCTCATCGAAAACGTGGATGTCAGGCGCTCTTTACCACCGCGGGGTAACCGGCCTCGGTCAGTGCCTGGGTGGCCGCCTGCGGATCGATGTCTCCGATGATGACGCCCGTGCCCTGCTCAAGATCGAAGCTTGCGGATTCGTAACCCTGAATCTTGCTAACCGCTTCGGTGCACTTTTTTACACAACCATTACAGCTCATACCGGTGACATAAAACTCGGTTTTAGTACCACTCATTTGACCCTCCTGATGAAATACTGCGACGTGTTTCAGGTTGAGCCCGTTGTCACCGGGAATCAACGAGGCGCATATTGGGAACCATAATACACCCGGCAATGCGTAACTGTGCCAATGTCACCATCAGAATCGATGATGAAATTTGTGGCTATTTTTCCGAAAAGGTGAAAACACCTTCCCAGTCCGCCGGTGGCGGACTGGCCCGCAATTGCTCGAGACGCTTCAAATACAACTGGTATAAATGATCTTCCGGATGTTTTCCTGCCAACGCTGTAAATCCTTCGATGGCGGCATCCCAGTTGCGGTCCCGGTAAAACCGAAGACACAAGTGATGCTCCTCGATTTCGGCAATGGTTTCAGATTCTTCGCCGGGATCGCAGACAACAGGCTGATATATGGTAACCGGCGCTGTTTTTCCCTTGACGCAGACAAGATCCAGTTCGCGATAGAGAAATTCCGGCGCCGCGCTCCGTGTGTCGGCAGAAACTACAACTGGCACTCCATAATATTTGGTCAACCCCTCAAGACGAGAAGCCAGGTTTACCCCGTCGCCAATGACGGTGTAGTTTAGCCGCGTTTGCGAACCCATGTTGCCCGCCACCACCACTGCAGTATTGATTCCAATACCGATGGAGAGCTCGGGCTTGCCCTGTTCACGAAACTCCCTGTTCAGGGCTTTCAGCGCTGCGCACATTCCGGTGGCAGTACGTAACGCCCGGGATGCGTCGTCCGCATGACTGAGTGGTGCACCAAACAACGACATGACGGCGTCACCGATAAACTTGTCGACTACACCACCCTGAGACTCAATCACGCTACTAACCCGGGTCAGATAGGCATTGAGTATCGACAGTACTTCTTGTGGCGACCGGTTCTCGCACATTTTCGTGAAATTTCGCACATCAGAAAAGAGAATCGTGACTTCACGCTCCTCGCCGCCCAGCTCAATATCCTTGCTCAGCAGTTCATCAGCAATTTCCATCGATACCACCTTGCCGAGCAAGTCGCGAACGCGATCGCGCTCCGCCAGGCCGGTCATCATGGTGTTGAACGAATTGGCCAACTCACCGAGTTCATCCTGCTGGTTGATAGCCACCGGGTGTTCAAAATCACCATCTCTCACCCGATGTGCGCCTTTTACCAATGTCAGCACCGGCTGCGTTACGCGACGCGCGATAGCGATGGCGGCAAGGGCAGACAGGAAAATTCCCAGTGCGAACAAACCTGCCAGCACCAGGCTGAGTTGGCGACTTGGCGCCAGGGCAAGATCAAGCGAGCGTTGCAGGACAGCGAGCACCTGGTTGGCGGACTTCTCCAGTGGCACGACAAGAGATACGTAATGCTCACCGGACTGCGAAAAGATAGTGCTGGCATTGGCCTGCCAAACATTGCGCTCCAGGGCTGTTTTAAGATCTGGAATGTCTTGCTCCGGCAAAGTTGATGCGGCGCTCATCCACCTACCTCGATTAGTACGTGCGACGAAAGATATTTCCGAATTGCTGATTTCCTTTAGCCCCTGTGCCATGCGATTGTCGATATTGAAGCCAACACAAATCCACGCGTCCGGTGTTGGCGTTAACAACGGCACGACAACCATTTGTACCGGCCTGCCATCCACTAGCTGCACCGTAGCTGCCTCGCCATACTCGTTCTCTTCCGCTGTCGTAATCAGGTCAGAATAGGGGAAAGCGTTTCCATGCTGGTCCGGATGCAGGGTATCCGCGATCGTCACCTCATCCATGCCGACCAGGAACATCATGTCCGCGCCGATGCGATGACGATGATTGTTCAATGCAGAAAGAATGGTTTCATGCTCGTGTGTGGAATACGCTTTCTTGAATGCAAAATCCCCCGATAGCAGTCGGGCGGCTACCAAAAGGCTGCCGGTTCGCTCCTTCAACAATTCACGGAAGCTTTCGGCGGTGGTTACCAGCGCGGAGTCGATTTGTCTGCGCGCACTGTTGGTGGTGGCCGTATTTACAATCAGAAAAGCTGCGATCTGCACGATGGCGAGCAGGCCAAGAAATAGGACCAACAGACGAGTTCGGAAGCTTTTAAAATGTAATGGCATCTCGTCTTCCTGTATTCCCGCTAAGTCCGATCCGGACCAGGGTCGACTAGTACTTTCGACCGCCTGCACGGGGCGCGCGGCGAACACGATATTCCTTGCGCACCTTTATCTGATAATTTAGTGATGCAGTCTGGTCAACAGTCAACGAAAGCTTTCTGTCAGTTTTTTCAGACTTTTCATTCATACGAGGATGCCAGAGGGTCACCGTGGCGGTACCAGCTGGCACGTTAGCGACGACCGCCTTTCCGGATGCATCGGTTACCGCAAAGTAAGGCGTGTCGACAACGTAAATATAGCCGAGCATCCAGTCGTGAATATTGCAACCAAGCTTGACCTCACCTGTCTTGTCAAACACGACTGGTTTTGCCGGTGTGCCCTTGTAAAGTGGCAGCTCAAACTCTTTGGGTTTGGAAAATGAATAGACGTGGTGGCGAATGTCATCCTTGTTCGGGAAATACACCGGTGTACCTTTTTCTACGACCAGCACGTGGGGCACGAACTCCTTGTCTATCTGATCCATTGCGCGCCTGTCGGGACGGCCTGCTTTGCCAGAAGCGCCAGAATAGTTGAGAGCAATTACCGCATACTGCAGTGGCTCGCCCTTATGATCCACAACCTTGACCTGTACATTTGCGGCAGCGCCAGTATCGGCCAGAAAAACGGCAACAACAGCGAAGCTGAATCTAGGCCATCGCATTACCCTGCCTTCCCTATTTCTTGGCCCATCACAGATTGCGAACGTAACTCACAGAGTAAATATTATTGTAATACCAGTTGGTCGTATTTTTCACCAGAACATCGCGTTTCAAATAACTGAAATCGATGGAGGACTGCTCGTCCAGCACGAAGTTGGCGCCCAATGTAGTTTCGGTCGTCGTCGTATCCACGCGGTAGGCCCAACCACCGAAGGTGCCATCCGGGTTCAGGCTGGCTTTTTCGTTACCTGGATACGGAGATGACACGTCTGCCATCCAGGAATCACCACCGCGATTCTTCCATGTTGCATAAATCAGCCAGCGATCACCAGCGATGAAATCAACAGATACTTTCGGGCCGTGACCGGAAACGCTATAGACCGATTCGTTAGCGGAGGCAACATCCATGACATAGGCCGCACTGAATTCCCAGCGCTCACCAAAGCGTCTGCCAGCGGACAGATCACCATCAAAATAGAAGTTGGATCTATTGCCGTCACTGTACAACGCGTATCCGAGGTTTCCACCGCCGCTCCACCACCATGCCTTCGGTCCGAGGCCGGTTTTTTTCTTGTATATGTATTGCGCCTCTGCCGAGGCGTTGGAGTAGCCGGAATAGGAAGAGTAGTATGCAGCGTTAAAATTATAGAGCCGCGTAAGACTGCTGGTATCACTGAGTTGTTTTCGGTTTCCCAATGCATAGCTGCCGGAGATGCCGGCGCTGCCTTTTTTACCTGGACCATTTTGCGCGCGACTCAGGTTGTCGTCATTGGTCACTTCGACACCAAAGGTACGGAAGTCATCTGCTAACGCGGTAGTAGTGCCTGAGTAACTTGCCAGTAGTGCCAATACCGACAATACCGCGGTGAGGTGCCGGTATCTTTGATTGTTACGATGCGCCGAGGAATCTGGCAATTTATTCTTCATTGTCGCCTCCTTTTACTTGAACCCCTGTGGAGATTTCCCTGAGCGACAAATCATATCAGCAGAATGCCGGACGTAAAATAATTGATCTGCCCAGTTCTTGCAGCGTGGGCTCAGGGTTTTATGCTGAATTCAATCGCATCAGTTTGTGATCCGCGATTGAAGTCTCCCAGCACCGGGTCTTCGTTGACATCCCGGGCATGAACCAGCCAGCTATAATAACCACCAGGTTGTAATAGACCACTGGGGACAACAAGACGTGGCTCCTTGAGCAGCTTTGATGAATAAACCATTTTCTCGTCGTTCCACAAATCTTTTATTACCACGCGATAAAATTTTGCTTCTGGAACTGGATCCCATTTCAGTTCGCGAGGTGCGGCGATATTAGTGGCACCCGCAGCTGGTATCCTGTTGAGCGCGCGCGGCAGCAATCTAATCTCCACAAAATCCTTTGCGATGTATCTGGCGCCGTTAATCATTTCTATTTCGGCCCGATACCAGCCATTCTGCAATGGTTCCGTCAGTTCCATCTCGGTCAGAAACGCTTTTTTCAGGGGTTTACCTTCTTTCCTGATCAACCGGTAATTGGCCAGGTTAATACCGCCGACTTTATTACCGTTTGGGGCGAAAACATTTACGCGCTTCACCTTGTCGTGCTGGTAGCTGGAGAATACGGCAAGAAAGAAGGGCTTGCGGTCGGGCCAGTTGCATACATGCAAATCAAAGAAGCCGACGGGAAGGTAGTGCGGATCGTTTTTATGGTTCGTGGAAGACACCGCAGCAGGAACCCATATGCTTGCGGCAACAATTAACAATGTCGACAACCAGGCAGTTTTCATGGCGCTGTCCTGTTAATCAGTATTTGTCAGGTCTGGCGGCGATTTGCCTCGCGCAGGCGAGCGGTCAGACTGCGCATAATGCCAAGACTCAGCTCAGGGTAAGTGGCGATCAGTCCGCGCAACTTTGTTTTTTCCAGCACCAGTAACACCGCATCTTCAATGACGTGTACTGTTGCTGAACGCGGCTCATCATCCAGAACGCCCATTTCACCAAAACATTCCCGCTCACCCAGTGTCGTGATGAATTCTTTCCTGGTCGGATCTTCTTCGATCGAGATACCAACCTTGCCGCTCCGAATAATATATACGCGATCACTGGGGTCATAAATGTCGAATACGCGGTCACCCGAAAGGTAAGCCTCTTCCTGAATTTCCTGGGCAACCACGTGCAAATCATCTGTGTTGACTGCCGAAAAGAATGGCGTGTCTTTCAGCATCAATATGCGTTCAAGAATGTCACTCATTGGCTGCCAATCCGATTTTCTGTTGAAGGTTTCCGGCAATCCTTTTTAGCCATGGATCCGGCAATCCTGTACACCAATCGAGCATGGGTCCCAGGCTGACAAATTCACATCGTCCGGAATCCGGGGGCCGGCCCGACATTTGTTCCCGGCTAACTACGTCATCCAGCATTTTCACAATCTGTATGTGGCGCAAATTATGTAGTGCCTCACGCGCATTGGCGACCTGTCGGCTGTCGCCACTGTTCAGCCCCGCCTGGATAATGCCGATCGCTTCGGCATTCTCTGTGCTTTTCAGGGCAGTCAGACAGAGATTGACTACCTGCACTATACGTTCGCCGAGCACGATTCGCATTAGGCGGAAATGGGGTGCGCCCGGGTCGGTAGCCGCGTTTTTCAGAACGCATTGGGCATAATACAGGTCCTGGGCGTAACGCGCCTTTTCCAATGCAATGCGTTGAAAGATAGCCTTTGGCAATGATGTCTGTAGCAGGGAATCCAGCAACATCTCTTCTGCTCGAGGTGTACCGGCATTTTCCAGTATCCAGGGGATCGCCGCCTCTCTGATATCGTCACCTGCCGAGAGCAAAACCGAGAGTGCAGCTTGCCGAACCAGCGGATGACTGTCCTCCAGCGCGCTCAACGTTAACCGATGACGATCTACGTCGTTAAGCAATCGATAGCAGTCGACACAGCCGGCACGCACCTGATGATTGAACGATCGATATAGCGCCTGCAATGTCACTGCCAAACCCGGATAGTCGCCCGGCGGCCACAATGCCAAAGCACGCAGCGCCGCCTGCTGTACTCGCTCGCTGTGGCTGCCTAGCAGTTTCAGCAACTCAATATAATAGATCTGATCGGGGCAATGCCTCAGCAACTCCAGCGCAGCCATGTTTTCAGCGGTATCAGTAGAGAGCAGCATCGCCCGGTACTGCGCTCGTACATCTTCCCGGATTTCGTTCATATTGTATCGGTAAACGCCGAGGATGCCGGTTGCAACGAGACGTGCGTTGCTAGAAGAAAGACATTCCTCTACGTAGCGCCTTCCTTCGGGATCACGTGCGTTGAAAAGAATTGTAAGGATGGTTGCACGTAAATGGTCATCCGCGTCATCTGGCAGTGTGGCGAAATATTTTTTAAGGGCCGGTAAATTCTGGTTGACCAGTAACCTGGCCAGTTTGTCGCGCATGGTATTTTCAGAATTCTGGATTCGCTTGATGATTTCCATCGAAGCCAGTTCGGGATAACTCTCCGACAGCATGCGTGCATACTCTAGACTCATGTTGTTATTTGGATGATGCACACCCGCTACCAACTCATGTTGCAACGGTGCTTCCCGAGCACCTATCACGGATTTACTGGATGCGTGGCCGCGCACAAAAACGCGTTCGCGTAATGTCGCCATTAATGCTGCCACGTAGGCCCGGTTCATTTTAATATTTGACAGGCAATAGAAGATGGTCGCGATCAGGCCAGCGGAAAGGAAAATTTCGGGTGCGGCCACCCTCTGCATCACTATCAGCATAACGCCGGCGATCGCCAGCGCCGCCGGCATGACCAACACTAGCGATAGCGCCCGTGCTCGTCCCTGCATATAGTCCGGCAACACATTGAAAAAGAGGCTGCGCGTAGGATTCCGTACGGCGGGCATCAGTGCATCTTTGTTGATGCTGGCAATTATGGCGGCCGGCAGCGCGAAGCTGACAAGTAATCCTATGTACGCCGCGACGCTTGTTACCGGGTATACCAGATTGACTTTCTTGACGCCGAATCGATCGAGCAGGCGACTGGTAATAAAAAGCTGAATTAGCAGTGCCAGCGTACCAGTTGCAATGGTTAGCAAGCCGAAAAACCGGCCCAGGGACTCTTCTGACGAGAAGTGGCTTGTGTAAATTCGATTGACACCATAGGACAGAATATAAAACGACAGCACCAGGAAAAAGAGTGAGTAAAAAGAAGCCCTGATCAGTCCCGATTGACGCGAGAAACGAATGCCCTGCATAACCTGCTCTATCGACTGTTTGACCAGACTTCTACCCCGCCGCACACGGCGGTAATACGGCGACACCCCGGAGCGTTGATGATGCGACCACAGCAGAATCATCGATATAATCGCGATCGCTACCCAGACAAGAAGCAAGTTCGGCACTCCGACAACAGGTACCGCGAGAGCCAGCAGGGCACCACCCACCATTCTGCCAACCTGCGCACCAGCAAAAATTATCGGGGTCAATCGCTTCGCTTGCAGGGTCTCGAAATTCTGGCCGATATAGAGCATCGCGTGTAACGGCAATAGCTCGGATCCAACTTCGAAGATGAGAAAGTAAACAGGGAATACGTATTCAGTCGTTTCAAGATTGACCAGGTACCAGGCAACGGTGACCAGCAGTATGAGTCCGGCGAAAAGAACGTAGAAGAATTTTTCAGAGGGCACCCGGTCTGCATAGGAGGCATAAACCAGGCTGGCGATGGCAAGCACACCGCTTAACAATGCGTAGATGACCGGCAGGTTTTCTATGCCATAGCGTTTGAAGAACATCGCATCAGCGGAACCGCGGCCAAGCGCCAGGCCGACTCCAAGAAGAACAAACAAGGTAAAGAAATAGAGCAACAGTCGTCGCTCGCTTTCTTTTATCAGAAAAAATCTGGATACCTGGCTCACACCCCACCCGATTTTATTGAATGCTGTCAGCTCTTCTTGATTCCGCCGGCAAGCTTAGCACTACGCTATTTCAACCCTGACCGGCTCAGTTTATCCTAGGCGTTAAGGGAAACAATCTCCTTGACCAACTTCAGCAGTTCGTCGCGACCGGCACCCTTCTGCATGATGCGCTGCACCTGACCCCGCAGCATGTCATGGTCCGCGTCCGACAAATCTCGGGATGTCAGAACCGCCACCGGTATATCCCTGAAAGAAGGATCCGCCCTCAACTCACTAACAAACTGCATACCATCCATCTTGGGCATCAGCAGGTCCAGTATGATGCACGCGGGTCGTCGCGCACGAACCGACTCCATCGCCGCTTGGCCATTGTGCGCCGCGATCACCTCCCAGCCTTCGCCTTCCAGTGTTCGCCGAAGCAGTTCTCGCTGATCCTGGTCATCGTCCACGATCAACACCGGCGCTACCGGACCCTCGCGCAC
>JAJDNE010000034.1 GCA_022340825.1 Acidiferrobacterales bacterium
TCTGGTTGCTAGTGCAGGTGCGAGGTGGAATTGCCAGGTTCAAAATCTTCGTCCATGTTGAAGACCTCAACACCGCTGACTTTCTTGTAGCCCATCAGTAACGACAACTTGTGAATCAACATTTTCCAGTCGACATTTGAAATACGTTCTCGCAGCAGGTCGTTCAGTTCCTTGTTGATCGTTTTTTGCTCACGATCCAGTGTCGGCAGGGAGTGGAAAAAATCCCAGGCGAGGTAACTGGATACCAGGGTCAGACCCTTGATCATCCAGCTCTCCTTGGGCATTGCTGCCCAGGAAATTGCGGTACCAATTGCTGCCAGCATCGCAACCAGTCCATAGCGGGTTGAGCGCTTCCTGGCCAGTTGCGTGTCTTCCAGACGGGTTCTGAATTCGACTTCCTTGTCCCGCGAGTCGATGCTGTGCTGATAGTGAATATCGCGTAGCAGGGTAAGTAGCTTGATCAGGCGATCCGCGTGGCGCCGACTTTCCACGCCGAACGAGTGAATGGCGGTTTCAAGTGCTTCAACAAACTCACGATATGATGGTGAGTCATCAGGCTCTTCGTACTTGTCGACCGCCTCGTTGAGTACTGCCCGCAATTCGAGCACATCTGCAACCCTGATAGGAAATCGCAGCCCCGAAAGCAGTCGATAGAATTTCGGAAAATGAGCCGGTGTTAGTGTGTAATGTGTAATTGTTTCCATCTTGACCTATCTAGTAGCCGCGCGATGCACCCACAAGCACTCCCTCCATGCTACTAACGATCCAGACTACGCCGGTTTTTTTATAGTTGTTAGTCATAATAATAGCTGCTGACTAAGACTGATTCCAGTGTGCGCTTTGCTAGCCCTGGTTTTCCAGCAATTCACGAATACTGTCGAGATAAGCCCGACCACGTTCCTGTTTTTCCTCGATCGGCAGGGCATGGTCCTTGCCTTCCCAGGCAAGATCGTCTTCCGGCAATTCCGACAGGAAGCGGCTCGGCTCGCAGTCAACCAGCTCACCCTGGCGCTTGCGTCGACTGGCAAACGAAAGTGTCAGTGTCTTCATCGCCCGGGTGATGCCAACATAAGCCAGGCGGCGTTCTTCACTAAGCCGGTCTTCATCCAGCGAGGCATGATGCGGCAAAATGCCTTCTTCGAAACCGGCAATATAGACATGGGGAAACTCAAGACCCTTGGCAGCGTGCAGCGTCATCAAAAAGACATGGTCAGTTGCCTCTTCTTCGCCATCGGTTTCGAGCATCCCTATCAAGCAAATCTTTGCAACCAGCTCGGACAGCGTGAGTCGTTCGTCATCTCGCTCCGCCATGCGCTTTAGCCAGTCGAGCAGGTCGAGAACATTTTCCATACGCTTTTCTGCGATGACGCTGTCATTGCAGGTCTCCTGCAACCAGTCGGCGTAATGAATCTCCGAAATCAGGTTTCGAACCAGCTCTAGTGGTTCGTCGTCTTGCGCGCGCGCCGCCATTTCCTGCACCCAATGGGTGAATGCGCGCAACACAGTCAGTTGGCGCGTACCCATGTTTTGCTCAAGACCCAGTTCAAACGACGCCTTCAGCAGACTGATACCACGGCTGGTGGCATAGCTGCCAAGTTTTTCCAGCGTTGCCGGACCAATCTCGCGACGTGGCGTGTTGACGATTCGCAAAAACGCGTTGTCATCATCCGCGTTGGTGATCAATCGCAGGTAAGCCAGGATGTCCTTGATCTCGGTTCGGTCGAAGAACGACATGCTGCCGCTAAGAAAGTAGGGGATGCGATGCTCGCGCAGGGTACGCTCAAACATGCGCGCCTGGTGGTTGCTGCGAAACAGGATGGCGTAATCGCGGTAATGAGTACGGAAGCGGAACTTGTGATGCTGTAACGCGCCGATGATCTTTTCCACTTCATGGTTTTCATTATTGGTCTGCAACACGGTTACCGGATCACCGTAACCAAAATCACTCCACAATCGTTTTTCGAAAACATGGTCATTGTTGGCAATGAGTGTGTTGGCGACGTGGAGGATGCGACCGGTCGAGCGATAGTTCTGTTCAAGCTTGACCACGCGCAGGCTCGGGAAGTCGCGCTGAAGAAAGCTCAGATTCTCCGGTTGTGCACCGCGCCAGGTATAGATCGACTGGTCGTCATCGCCAACCACGGTCATGGCGCCCTCGCTGCCAACAAGCTGTCGTACCAGCTCGTACTGGCTGCTATTGGTGTCCTGGTATTCATCTACCAGCAGGTAACGATAGCGGTCGCGCCAGCGCTGCAATATTTGCTTGTCTTCACGGAACAGCAATACCGGCAGGCGAATCAGGTCATCGAAGTCGACCGCGTTGTAGGCCCTCAAGTGACGCAGGTATTCCGGGTAGACGCGTGCTGCCACTTTGGCAATTGCATCATCGTCCGTCGAGATCGTATCCGGTTCGGTCAGGTCGTTTTTCCATCGCGATATCTGCCATTGCACCTGCTCCGCAAGCTTCTTGTCGGAGCTGAGTTCAGATCGCATGAGTTCACGGATCAGGCCAAGGCTGTCTTCAGCATCGAATATGGAGAACCCCGGCTTGAAACCGAGCGCCTCACGTTCTTTGCGAATGATGGAAAGACCAAGCGTGTGGAAGGTGGAGATGGTGAGTGCCTTGGTATGTTCGCGGCTGACGATCGATGCCACGCGTGACTTCATTTCGCGCGCGGCCTTGTTGGTAAACGTCACGGCCGCAATATGTCTTGGTGACACACCGTGCTCGTTGATCAGGTGTGCAATCTTGTGAGTAATCACCGATGTTTTGCCGCTTCCGGCACCGGCAAGTACCAGCACATGTCCATTGATGGTGTGCACGGCTTCCAATTGGCGGGGATTTAACTTCTTCAACTGCCGGTAAACTTCTTCAGGGTGATTCAGGCGAGCCGGATTCTAACCCGGCTTCAGGTTGGATAGTAGAATTGACTTTTCAGGTGCCCTATGAGGCAAATCGGGTTTCGAAATATTTCTGCCAGCGCGCGCGAATATCCATTTCGGTTTCAACGATTTCGGCTACCAGTCCAAACAAGGGGTAGTGCGAAATGTCGATCACACCGCTTTGTCTCACCATCTGTATGGTATGGATGCCTTCACCCGTTAACTGGCTGCGGTCATCTCGTGCCAGCATCATGCCGAGACCGTGGTGGTGTGAATCAGGGCTGGTGGCAGTGGTCATCAGGTCCCCCAGGCCGGCAAGGCCATACGGCGCATCCCGACTACCACCCATGGCAACAGCGATATCAGCCAGCTCCGCAAGCGATGCCGCGGCCAGGTAACCCCTAACGTTGTCCCCTAGTTCCAGCCCATCGGCCATACCAAAGGCGATGGCATAAACGTTCTTCAGCACCGCGCACCAGGAAAGACCAGTGGTGTCACCGCTAGTCGAAAGGTATAACCGTGTGCCGCGAAACAAGCCCTCTATCGTTTCCGACCAATCCGGGTTGCTGCTACCCACCTGGGCAAAACCGGGACGATCAGCACTTAGCTCCTCGGCGATCATGGGTCCGTAGATCACCACGTGCGGTCGCTTGGTACCGAGAGCATCGGATAGCGCCTTGAACGCCGGGCGGCCGTCGTTGTCGAGCCCTTTGCCGATGCTGACGCAGATAGTGTGTTCCGACAGGGTGTCTTCGATTTGCTTGGCGATGTTGAAAATAGGCTGGGTGGGTACGCAGAAAAACACAGCATCCTTGTTTTTTACTGCCTCCTCCAGCGGGACCGGTTCGCTGCCGTCTGCCGGGTGTCGCTGCCAGATCGTGACATCGTGCTGCTTCTCGAGAAGATGCGACAGGGCGTGACCCATCTCGCCATAACCGATTACCAGTACGTGTTTTTTGTTCATCTTGCTTGGACCCTCCCGGCAATAGCGATAAGGTATCTGTTGTACAGCGTGAAGGATACCGCAACATGGTTCATTGCCAAACGACTGACGGTAATTGATTGTGAACGAATGAAAAAAATTGTCTTTGTTCCGGGCAAGAACCCCAAACCGCATCCCCCCGAGCACAAGCGGCAGCTTTGGCGCTGCCTTGTCGAAGGTGTACGCCGTGTTGACGAAACGACGGCCGCATTGCTGTCGAAAGATGAGGATTGTTTCCAGCTGATCGCCTGGAATCATCTTTACTACCAGCAATACAAATCAATTGAAGCCGATCTGCCGGCGATTGATGCGCTGCTCGCAAAGCCCGGGCCCACACAGGAAGATATGGACGAGGCTGGTCACTGGCGCCTCCGGACTTCACGCCTCCTTTATAAGCTTGCCGACCATTTCCCGATTCTTATCGACCTGCTTCCGGATCCGTCGGTCAAGGCCGCGATCAAGGAAACTGAACGCTACTTTCACAACGAGGATGAAATAGCCGATCAGGTCCGTGAATTGCTCAAGCAGCCGTTGCGCGAGATGTTCGACAGTGGCGATGAAATTCTCTTGATTGGTCACAGTATGGGTTCGGTGATTGCCTGGGACAGTCTGTGGGAGCTATGGAATGGCGAAGAGAACCTGGGCAGGGTGGATCTGTTTCTGACCCTGGGGAGCCCGTTGGCAATGGAGTTCGTGCGGCATCGACTGCTCGGCGCCAAGGCCGACGAGGCGCACCGTTATACCGGCAATATTCGCCGCTGGCTGAACATTTCCAGTGTCGGTGATTTAACCGCCCTGGACAGAGGTGTAACCGACGACTTCGCTGGCATGATCAAGGCGGGGCTGGTTGAATCCATCCACGATGAATACAAAGACGTGTATAACTACTTTCGCAACGAGTATGGGCTTAACGTCCATCGCTCCTACGGCTACCTGGTCAATCGCAACGTCGGCCGGGCTATTTCCGATTGGTGGCGTCAGAGTGGCTAGACAGGCCACGTAAACAGGGTCGTCAGCACGGTTTTTCTTCGTCACAAGGCGTTGTTTTCCATCTTGTCTCCCCCGGATCACCGGTTTTCTCGCTGTACGCGGCAGGGGCTTTTTTGTAGGCTTGCCTGTTCAGGCAGTTAAATCACTTCCGGGGCATATTATTAGAAGGTCGAATTTATGACGAAATACATCGACACAAAAATTACCGACAAGGAAACCGAGCACAGTCTGCCGGTGCTGGACGGGACCATGGGCCCGTCTGCCGTCGATATCCAGACGTTGTACACGAACGAGGACATGCTGGCGTTTGACCCCGGTTTCCGTTCGACCGCTTCCTGCAAGAGTGCAATCACCTATGTCGACGGTGACGAGGGCGTGCTGCTGTATCGCGGCTACCCGATCGAGGAACTGGCGGAGAAGAGTACGTTCGAAGAGGTCGCCTATCTCTTGATGTATGGAGAACTGCCAAGCGAAACCGAGTATGCGCAATTTACCGATACGCTTGGTGACCTTAGCTTGTTGCACGACCAGGTGCTTAGTTTCTACCGCGGTTTCCGTCGCGATGCGCACCCGATGGCCATCATGGTGGGTGTGGTGGGTGCCTTGTCAGCGTTCTATCACGACCGCATGGACATGAGCGATCCCGAGCAACGGGAACTCGCCGCCTATCGACTGGTCGGCAAGATGCCGATGATCGCGGCAGCAAGTCACACCTATCACATTGGCCGCCCGATTCGTTACCCAAGAAAGGTGCTGGGATATGCCGAGAACTTTGTGCAGATGATGTTCGGCAAGCCTCATGTCGAATACGAGATTGACCCGATCCTGGTGCGGGCGCTTGACCGCATCCTGATACTGCATGCAGACCACGAGCAGAATGCGTCTACGTCAACGGTGCGTCTCACCGCATCCAGTGGCGCCAATCCGTTTGCGTGCATGGCCGCGGGTATCGCCAGTCTCTGGGGACCGGCGCATGGCGGCGCCAATGAAGCGGTGCTCGACATGTTGACCGACATTGGTCGCGTGGAAAATATTCCCGATGCCGTGGCCCGTGCCAAGGACAAGAAGGATCCGTTCCGCTTGATGGGTTTCGGTCATCGCGTCTACAAGAATTTTGATCCGCGTGCGACAGTAATTCAGCAATCTGCCAAGGAAGTGCTAAACCACCTTGGTCTCGATGACCCGCTACTGGAAATTGCCATGCGCCTGGAAGAGATCGCGCTGGAGGATGAATACTTCATAGAGCGCAAGCTTTACCCCAATGTCGATTTCTATTCAGGCATCGTTCTGCGCGCTATGGGTGTACCGACCAATATGTTTACTGCCATCTTTGCGTTGGCACGCACTGTCGGCTGGGTCAGTCACTGGCTCGAGTTAACGGCAGAGCCGCATGGCATCGATCGCCCACGCCAGTTATACGTCGGGCCGACGCTTCGTCACTATCCCAAGTAGTTTCTCCAATTGATGAAAACTCTTTTTTCCAGTCTTCTTGTCATCACGTTCCTGCTGGGAGGCTGTGCCACCAGCGTGATGACATCCGGTGGCGTCGTCATTGAGGACGATGAAACACAGGCAGGTGTCAGCATTACCAGTCGCGATCGCGAGCAAATAGAAAAGTACTACGGTCAATCGAATAGCAATACACGATCTTCCGGTCTTGCAAAGCGGGATGTCCTTCCTGCGAATGTAAAAAACCAGAGCCTCCCGGCTGCGCTGGAAACTCACTTGAGCAAATTGCCCGATGGATACAAACGGGTAGTGGTAGGTTCGGATATTCTTTTAATAAAAACCGGAACCAGGGTCGTCGTGGATATATATCGAAACGCTGGCATGAATTAGAAAAAGAGCTCCTGTTGGAGCTCTTTTTTATTTTTCGACAAGACGCGTATTTCCGTTCTAATGTGACTCACTGACACAAGGAGAAGGGTATGCCTCAATACGTTCTCGTTTATCTGGGCGGAAACCCACCATCCACCCCGGAAGAAGGCAAGCAGCATATGGCGAAGTACATGGAGTGGTTGTCTTCCCTGGGCGACTCTGCTGTTAGCCCCGCCAATCCACTCAAAAACACCAATACAGTACACCCGGATGGTTCGGTTACCGAGGGCGGCACGACGACCATGTCCGGTTACACCGTAATAAGGGCAGATTCCATGGACAACGCGTTATCAACGGCAAAGGCTTGTCCGTTTCTCGACGTGGGAGGTTCGCTCGAGGTGTCCGAGTTAATGCAGATGCCTGGCAACAGGTAAACACGGAATTCATACCCATCATGGCAAATATTGAAGCGCACTATTCGGCTCAGGACATCGAGGCGAGAATTCTGACCGCACTGCGAGAGGCGGGGCTGGACCCGGAGAAACGCTTGACGCCGGAGGAGCTGGGTGCGCTTGATCATTTCCATACGGGTGGATACCGCGCCTCGCTAAGGTTGCTGGAGTTATCGAAGATCCGCGCAGGAGATCGCGTACTCGATATCGGCGCAGGTCTCGCCGGGCCCGCGCGAATGCTCGCAGTTGAGCCGGGCTGTGATGTTGATTGCATCGAGTTATCGCCGGACTACTGTGCTGGCGCGAAGCTGCTGAACCGGCTAACCGGTTTAGAGGATCGCGTTAACGTGTACGAGGGCAGTGCGCTAGATCAACCCTTTGAAGACAATTCATTCGACGCGGCCTGGATGCAAAACGTCGGTATGAATATCGAGAACAAGCAAAAGCTTTACGAAGAGGTCTACCGGGTGCTCAAGCCAGGTGGCCGATTCGCCTTTCAGGAGATGGCGGGGGGAGATACGGTTGCATCGTATTACCCCCTCCCGTGGGCCACTCTTCCTTCAGACAATTTCCTGATTCCGATTGAAGAAATGCAATCGCTCCTCGGTGAGTGCGGTTTTGTCAGCGAGTTTTTTGAGGATGCCAGCAATCCACAGCCGAGTGGAACGCCTGAGCCGCCGCCGAAGGTACAGCTGAGCTTGTCGGCGTACGTCGACGATCTCGGGCAGAAGGCGGACAATGCCATCCGTAGCGTCAAGGAGGGCCAGATTCGATTTGTAAGGGGGGTCTTCAGGAAGACCAGATAACCCGATGCTGGCGAATTCGAAGCTGATAAATAAAATGAGGTGAAGAGCATGAACAACAAAATTCTACTAATTATACTTGCGATTTTTCTGGCACCAGTGGCTGTATACCTGAAAAAAGGGGTGGGTAAAGATTTACTAATCAATATTGTCCTATGTTTTTTGTTTTATATACCCGCAGTCATACATGCGTTGATAGTAGTAACCAAATAAATTAGCGGGAATCATATTTTCCCGCAGCGTTTAGTCACAATAACAGGAGGCGTTGAGCATGAATAAAAAACAACAAGGTATTGCGTTATTGGTTGTAGGTGCAGGTTTAATTATTTGGGGTCTGAATATGGCGGGTACCTTTGGTGGCAAAGTATCATCAGCATTCACAGGCTCTCCGGGCGACACGCCAATGATGCTTTACATCGTAGGTGCCATTTGTGTCGCAGCGGGTATTTATCGAATTAAGTAGATAGATTCAGGGAGATTGAAATGGATATTGAAAATCTGATCGTGTTTCTCGTTGTCGGTTTGGTAGCAGGTTGGCTTGCTGGCATGGTTGTGAAAGGCAAGGGCCAGGGCCTGGTGGTTGACCTGGTGGTTGGCGTTGTCGGCGCAGTATTTGGCGGCTGGCTTTTCGATGTACTTGGAATCAGGTTAGGTGCCGGCATGGTCGGTGCAGTTATCACAGCGTTGATCGGCGCGATAGTCTTGTTGGGATTATTAAAGCTAATCAAAAAGTAGCATCATCTAAGTTACTTCATGCTAGAGCCAAGGTTGAATGCCGAATGTCCGCTTACGACCCCAAGCGGACATTAACCTTAATTATCGTTTTATTGTCGAATGTCATCTAAAAAGGTAGTAGTAACCGCTCTTGTTGTATTCGGTTTCAGTTTCTCTGCCTCGGCGGAGAATCTTGGCGAATGGTTGGCTATAAACGAGCCACGTGTGATTGGGTACCTGCAGTCATTGAAGAAAGAGGATGAAAATAAAATCCTTGCAGGTGTGCAATTGAGCGATGGTCGCCAAGAACTAAAGGGGTATAAGTATATTGGTCGGGTTTCACAGCTCCCAAAGAAAACGAATATTCATATAGTCCAAAGTGGATCTGACTACATAGCGTACATCTGGATTGAGGAAGGTGGCGGCAAACTATCTTTGCCACCCTGCGTAGGTAAGGATCCACGGTCCAATTATCCTGGCTGGTCAGGTTCCGCTATATCAGGCGATGCATACACCTATGCGGATGTTCACAGTGGATCGGGAGTTGTCGTCACCTATTGTCCGTCAAAAGAATGGGTTAGTGGTGTCCGCTAATGGCCGATAGCCGTCACCGATGGTCAAATCTAGGCTTCTCGGTCTAAACTTTCCGCTAACGACCCAAAGCGGACATCGCAGACTAGGTTAGCGAAAACAATGAAAAACAACTATTTTCCTATTTTCGCGATAGTTTTCAGCTTCAGTTTTTCAGGGCTTGCAGACGCTAGCTGGGTTCTTGATCCATGTATGATGATGGAAGGAAGCAAGGAGCCTTGTAAATACAAGGTAGAGGACAAGCAATTTACTATTCTCGCAAATGGGAACATAACCTTCTCGAACAGTTCCTCTCCTATCAATACACACGTTCGGTTACCAGCTGGATTTGATATCGACAGTGTTCGAGACGGCGTTCTTTTAGAAGATTCAATAGTCTTTAACTTTGATATTAGTGATGGTGATTACGGAAGCTCCTTGGTTGCAAGATTGTCTCTCAAAGATGGAACCGCTCTTTGGCAACAACGGACGCCTTCCTTTAATTCCTCCAAGCTACTAGTCGAAAAAAATTCTATATATGTTGGGGGATTAGGATTTGTTGCAAAATTGAATGCACTGGATGGTTCCATATTATGGATAAACAGTGGCCTGTATGAACGAGACACCCAAGCCTATAATTCTTTTCAACGTCCTAAAATCGTTGGGCCCAATGTCGTATTTACAGAACAGAAGGTTCGTTCAGCTAAATATAACGGGGTTCGATCTATAGTGGCGAATAAGGTAACAGGCGCCATCCA
>JAJDNE010000040.1 GCA_022340825.1 Acidiferrobacterales bacterium
GACATCCAGCACGCATAGTTGGCCTGATGCCAGTTCCGCCTGGACTGTATGCAGTGACACCACACCGAGGCCCAGCCCCGCTTCCACCGCCTGTTTGATCGCCTCGTTCTTGTTCATCTCCATGGCCGCTTTATAGACATAGTCATGTTCCGCGAGAAAATTCTCCAGCGTGCTGCGTGTGCCGGATCCCGATTCGCGCCCGATCAAGGGCTGTTCAACCAGCTGCGCCAACGGGATGTGCTTCGCGTTCGCCAGCGGGTGACTGGTGGCAGCGATGACCACTAACGGGTTATCAAGGAAGGGCTGGGCTGTAAGGTCGTAGCCTTCAGGTGGCTTACCCATCAGCGCGAGGTCGATACTGTTTTCGGTCAGGTGTCGCAACAGTGTTTCACGGTTGACGACGTTCAGGCTGATGCGCACGTCCGGGTGCAGGTCACGAAACAGCGCCATCATTCGCGCTGCGAACACGCTGGCCGTACTCGCCGCCGAGACCGTTAGCGTTCCACCCTTCAGGCCCTGCTTTTCCACCAGGGTCTGCTCCAGGTTAGCCAGCTCGTGGGCAATGCTGCGGCCGGCCTGCAGTGTGTCCCGTCCCGCCTCGGTGAGGTGAATCTGCTTTCCCATGTGTTCGAACAACGGCAGGCCCAGGATCCCTTCCAGTTGCTTGATTTGCATCGAAACGGCGGGCTGGGACAGGTGCAGCTCGGCGCTGGCGGCGGAAAAGCTGCCGCATCGGGCCACGGCGTCGAGAATCTCCAGTTGGCGTAGTGTCAACCTAAGCATAAGTAAAAGTTTGATTTAATCTCAATATATCTGAATATACCTTATAAACCACATGATCTATAGTCCTTCCCCTCAAAAGGTATTAACCAAGTTATTTTTCGGAGGAACCTATGGCTCACGATCAATCCAGTCGTTACGCGAACCTCGACCTGAAGGAAGAGGACCTGATTGCCGGCGGAAAACACATCCTGGTGGCGTACAAGATGAAGCCCAAGGCGGGTTACGACTACCTCGCTACCGCTGCTCACTTCGCTGCCGAGTCGTCGACCGGTACCAACGTCGAAGTAAGCACCACCGACGATTTCACCAAGGGCGTGGACGCGCTGGTGTACCATATCGATCCCGCCAACGAGGACATGCGCATCGCCTATCCACTGGAACTGTTCGATCGCAACGTCACTGACGGCCGCTTCATGATGGTCTCATTCCTGACCCTGACCATTGGTAACAACCAGGGCATGGGTGATGTGGAATATGGCAAGATGATCGACTTCTACGTACCGGAACGCGCGATCCAGATGTTCGACGGGCCGGCCAAGGACATTTCCGATCTGTGGCGCATCCTCGGTCGCCCGGTCAAGGACGGCGGCTACATTTCCGGCACCATCATCAAGCCGAAGCTGGGTCTGCGTCCGGAACCGTTTGCCCAGGCTGCCTATGAATTCTGGCTGGGCGGTGACTTCATCAAGAATGACGAACCGCAAGGTAACCAGGTATTCTCACCGACTAAAAAGACCCTGCCACTGGTCTACGACGCGATGAAGCGCGCGCAGGACGAAACCGGCGAGGCCAAGCTGTTCTCCATGAACATCACCGCGGACGACCACTTCGAGATGTGCGCCCGTGCTGACTTCGCACTGGAGACCTTTGGTCCCGACGCCGACAAGCTGGCGTTCCTGGTTGATGGTTACGTGGGTGGCCCCGGTATGGTTACCACAGCCAGACGCCAATATCCGGGTCAATATCTGCATTATCATCGTGCGGGTCACGGTGCGATTACATCGCCGAGTTCAAAGCGCGGCTATACCGCTTTTGTTCTGGCCAAGATGTCACGCCTGCAGGGTGCTTCCGGTATCCACGTTGGCACCATGGGCTACGGCAAGATGGAAGGTGAGGCCGACGACAAGGTGATCGCTTACATGATCGAGCGCGACGATTGCCAGGGCCCGATCTATTACCAGAAGTGGTATGGCATGAAACCGACTACGCCGATCATCTCCGGTGGCATGAACGCGCTGCGTCTGCCGGGCTTCTTCGAGAACCTGGGCCACGGCAACGTCATCAATACCGCGGGCGGTGGTTCCTACGGCCACATCGATTCCCCGGCGGACGGTGCCAAGTCACTGCGCCAGGCTTACGAGTGCTGGAAGGCAGGCGCCGACCCGATCGAGTATGCGAAGGAACACCGTGAATTTGCACGCGCCTTCGAATCGTTCCCGGGTGATGCCGATACGCTGTTCCCCGGCTGGCGCGAAAAATTGGGTGTGAAAGCCGCATAATCGTCTGTACCTGAGACAAAAGCGGTGACGATCGGGAGCCATGTTTGTTCTCGGTCGTCGCCGCTTTTTTTATCTTGCCGTTTGGTGACAAATGCGTGAATTATCGATTTCACATAACCCTGGATGAATATCCGCTTTGGGTCTTTAACGGACATTAAGATTGGAAAATCAACCTAAAACACTTAATGACTACTTTAGGCCATAAAAGTCCATTCAGCATGTCGCTTAAATGACACACGTGAGTGCTTTCTTTATGAAACGATTGTTTAGCTGATTAATCTGTTACTTGTAAGCAATCGCTGCACTAGTGGGTCCGGCGAGGTTTATGATTTCAAAACGCTGAAAACCCACCTCGCCGCACCACTCGCGGAAATTTGCTCCCGTATAATCAAAAGCATCTCCGAATTCAATCAGCATATTGAGTGACATTAACAGGCCAAATGCATTTTCCCGTCGAGCGTCGTCTATGAGATTTTCAATGGCAATAAAAGCTCCTCCTTCAGGAAGCGCATCATAGGTTTTCTTTATCAGCATCTTTTTCTTATCAAGATTCCAGTCATGCAAAATGTTTCCCATGGTGATTACATCTGCCTTGGGCAGGTCGTCCTTGAAGAAATCACCTTTTACCACCTTTATTCGGCTCGTCATATCTGCTGCATCAACATGCTTTTGCGCTAGTGATGCCACTTCAGGCAAATCAAAGCTGCTAAATGTCAGGTGTTGATGGCGTTTACTGACGATCCGTGATAATAGTGCGAGGGCACCACCAACATCTGCGAC
>JAJDNE010000045.1 GCA_022340825.1 Acidiferrobacterales bacterium
TTACTATTGTACCGATATCACTGGCGGGCTGGGGCGTTCGCGAAACCGGTATGGTTGGACTGTTTCTGCTGATCGGCGCGGAGAAGGCTGAGGTGCTGTCCATGTCGCTGATCTACGGCCTGATGCTGGTCGCAGCCTCGATGCCAGGTATGTATTTCTTCCTACTGGGCCGTCAACAAAAAACCGGGAATTCAGAATGAACGTCGACCTGATGCGCAAGATTGACTACTACGCCGGCGTACCGCTGACGTTCATCGCCACCGGCATCGTCAAGCTGATGGATCGACTGAGTCAGCCCACCCGTGCCATACCGAAACGGGTGTTGTTTATCGAGCTGTCAGAAATGGGCAGCGCAATCCTGGTCGATCCGGCAATGCAAAAGATCAAGCATGAAGCCGGCGCCGAATTGTTCTTTACCATTTTCGAGTCGAACAAGGCCAGCCTGAAACTGCTGGGCACGATCCCCGAGGAAAACATATTTACCATCAGGGCAAACAACCTGTTTCTGCTTGCATTCGATACCCTGCGATTCTTCTGGTGGACGCGTGAACAACGCATCGATAGCGTCATCGATCTGGAACTGTTTTCGCGCTTTACTGCGCTGCTTACCGGATTCTCCGGTGCGACCAATCGGGTCGGATACTACGGCTTCCACAACGAGGGACTTTATCGAGGCGAGATGCTGACTCACCGCGTGGCCTACAATCCGCATATTCATATCGCCAAGAATTTTGTTGCCCTGACCAACGCCCTCACCAGCGATCATGAGGAGATACCCTACTCCAAGACGCTGATTACTGACGACGACATCAAGCTACGCAAGGCGGAGATTGATGATGCGACCCTGCGCGGTATGCACGCCCGGGTCAGGGAGTGTTATCCGGATTACGAATCAGACAAGCATCGTATCGTCCTGATCAATCCTAACGCCAGCGAACTGCTGGTACAGCGACGCTGGATGCCGGAACGCTACGTGCAACTGGTCCAGGAAGTACTTGATGCCTACTCTGATGTGATAGTCCTGCTGACCGGGGCGCCGAGCGAACGTGATGAGGCGGAAGGTATGAGCCGCGCGATCGAACGCGATCGCTGTATCAATTTCGCCGGTAAGCTCAAGCTGACCGAATTGCCGGCGCTGTACTCGATTGCCACGCTGATGGTGACCAACGATTCGGGGCCAGGTCATTTTTCCTCGATCACGGACATGCCAACATTTGTCCTGTTTGGCCCGGAAACACCCAGTCTTTATGGTTCGCTGGGCAACTTCACACCGATCTACGCCGGACTCGCGTGCTCCCCGTGTGTCAGCGCCGCAAATCATCGAAAGACCGCCTGCGAAGACAATGTCTGCCTGAAGGCGATTACCGTCGAACAGGTGTTTAAGGAAATCTCGCGCATACTCAGCCCGGCGCGCGTTTCGGCTCACAATCCCGGCGGGTCGTAGTCGCTACCCGCGCGGATGATGCGCCGCATGCAATTGCTTGAGACGCTCGCGCGCAACTTGCGTATAGATTTGCGTAGTGGATAAATCCGCATGCCCGAGTAGCATCTGAACAACGCGCAAATCCGCGCCATGATTTACCAGGTGCGTGGCAAAGGCGTGGCGCAGAGTATGCGGGGAAATGGATTTGTTGATACCGGCAACCTGGGCATAGCGCTTGATGCTATGCCAGAATGTCTGACGCGACATGGCCTGTCCGCGATTGCTCGGAAACACAGCGTCGGTGCTTTTACCCCGGGTCAACGCCGGCCTTCCTTCCTGCAAATATCGGTTCAACCAGAACACGGCCTCTTCGCCTAAAGGTACCAGGCGTTCCTTGCTCCCCTTGCCGATGATCTTGACCACACCCTGATCCAGATTCAGCTGGAATAACGCGAGTCCGACCAGTTCGGTAACACGCAGCCCGGTCGCGTATAACGTTTCAAGCATGGCCCGGTCACGCAGCCCCATGGCACTTTCCAGCGCCGGTGCCGCCAGCAACCTGTCGACCTCTTCTTCATTGAGGCTTTTCGGTAGCGGTCGGCCAAGTCGGGGGGATTCAATTTCGGCAGTGGGGTCTTGCTCGATTTTTGCTTCACGCAAGAGATAGCGATAGAAGCGACGCAGCGAAGACAACTGCCGAGCCGTCGTCCGCGGCATATTCCCGTTGGCAGCGCATTCAGACAAATAGCGCTGTATATACGCACGCGAAACCGACATCAATTCGTGGTGTGATTGCCTGAGCCATATGGCGAACTGATCAAGATCTCGGCCATAGGCATCAAGGGTGTTGCGACTCAGGCCCTGCTCGGTCCACAACGCATCGAGAAATTGCTCTATCAGCGGATCAGTCGCGCTCTTCATGGGACAACAGCCAGTGCTTCATCTGGACAGCAGGACCTCGCGTCTGGCCCATATACCCGCCGCGGTCAGCCGCGCCAGTGACACGATGGCAGGGCACGATGATTGGAACCGGGTTTTCGCGACAAGCGCCGCCTATGGCGCGCGCCGACGTCTTCAATCGCTTGGCAAGTGCGCCATAGGTTATTGGCTTGCCGGGTGGAATCTTTTCCAGTGCGCGCCAGACCCTCTTCTGAAAATCTGTGCCGACGACGTTTAACGGCAGATCAAAACGAGTCAGAGGATCACGCACATATCGCTGCAGGGCCTGATAAATTTTGCGGGCGACACCATTGTCGGGTGGCTGTAATTCAGTATTGTGCGACACCAGCATTATCGAAGACAAACCATCGGAATCGGCCGCAATCGCAACTCGTCCGAACGGTAATTCAACTACTGCGTTGTAGCGCGGTTTTCGACTAACCATAGTTGTTGCAGTTTACGCTCAATTAGTGCGCGGCGCTTGGCGTCGTCGGTATACCGCAACAGATGCTCAAATATGTTCCGTGCGTCGGCCACAAAACCGGCTTTTCCGAGTGACTCTGCCGCCTGAAACCGGGCACTTTGCCCCCACATGTCGGCACCTTTGGGCTGTCCCAGGGTCGCCGATCGCAAATACAATTCCGCTGCCTGTGCATGGTCTCCCAACGCATCCCTGGATTCCGCCATCCAGTAAAGTAACTCGCGGCGAACACTCTCTACTGCAGTTTTCTGGTAGACCATGTCCATTAGTGCCAGGGCTGCCGTGTGTTCCCGTACGGCTTGTAGATCGAATAACACCTGAATTATCCGTTTCGCTGCCGGCGCGTCGAGCTGGTCCTGTCCGCCCAACATGTCTTCAAGCAAGTCGATAGCGGATCCGGTTTCGCCGGCGTAAATGAGAGTTCGGGCACGCCTCAGCATCCACTCACCCTTATCTTCACCAACCGGCGGTTGCCGTAAATCCCTCATCCAGCGCGCCGCCAGTCCAATGTCGCGATCCTTAAGTGCCTCATTGGCAAGTTGGTAACGCACAGCATCCGGAATGTCTTTCTCCGCAATATAGTCTTTCGAGCGTGAATAAAGTGCCAGGGCAACCGCGGCCTTGTTGTCAGTTAACAGCGAGGTGTTTAAACGCTCGTGGGCAATGCTGCGGATTTCTTCCGCTGCTGCCCGTGTGCCAAGAAAGGCATAAATCGCCCGGCTGGTGACAAGATCCGTTTTAGCGAGTGAATTTGCCTTTTCCAACCATGGCGCATCGTCCCCCACCAGCAGACGCTCCTTGTTGCCGACCGTGTCTGCGAGTTTCACATAGGCCAGCCACAACTGGTCGGGGGTCAGGGCAAAAAACGGGTCGGAGGGAGTGTCCCGGTAATCGGCATTCAGTGCCAGTTCCAGAAACGCGGCCACCTTGCGCCCATCGTTGCTGCGATCTGCCGCGGCCGCAGCGAGCACCCAGATCTGTTGCTGCTGCTCGGAGGATAAACGTGGTTTCGCCGCCAGCCGCCGACAACGCTTGTCAACGACCTCGGGTTTGTAGATATCGCCTTGCAGTGCCGCGTAAAGACTTAGTAGCTGCGCTTCTGTTGTCTGGACATCGGCCAGCAGGCGCATGGCTTGCGGGTATTTCCGTGCCCGCAGCAAGACGCGTGCATGCAGAATCTGCCAGGCATCACTGGTTGCGCGATAGTCAGTCTTGTATCGCAGTATTGCCGTCTGCGCGTCGTCGATGCGATTCTCCAGTAAATAACTGCGGATCACCAGGCGGCGCCATTTTGCCAGCTGCTTATCGGTGGATTTTGTTTTCCATATCAGTTGGCGTAGATACTGGCGAGAAGCCGCTGCATTGCCAAGGTTAAGCTCCGCCACGGCGGCCTCGGTCACCAGCCATTGTTTCAGCGATTCCGAAGCGCCGTCGGGCAATTTTGCCACGCGCGCACTGACGGCTGCCCATTCCTTTTTGTCCTGGTACAACCGGATACGCAGACGCTCCCACTGCTCCCAACGTTCCAGGCCCTGCTCCTGCCCCTGGTGTCGGTCGATATATTGCAGCGCCAGGCTTCGGGCGCCTCCCACCACCAGCGACTCGACGATGGGAAACGAATCAGACGCCGGCGCAGGTTCGATCGCGGCCACGGTTGGCGGAAGTGTTGCGAAAGCAAGCAAGAATATGCGAACAAGCTGGGAATGACGTGACATGCCGCTACGTATAAGGGTTGGGTTAGGTGCTGTGTCGGACATCAAGATCGTAATTGAACATAACCGGATTCCGCGAACAAGACCAATACACACCGAGCAGAACCAGATGCCATGATGGTTGAAAGAACCAAACAAAAAGGGCGCCATCGGCGCCCTTTGAATTCCAGACAATGCAAAATGCAATCTGGACTAGATCTTTTCGCGGATACGCGCTGCCTTGCCGGTACGGTCGCGCAGATAGTAGAGCTTCGCGCGGCGAACACGACCACGGCGCTTCACTTCAACACTGGCAATGTTCGGGCTGTAAAGCGGGAATACACGCTCAACACCTTCGCCGTACGAGATCTTGCGAACCGTAAACGAGGAATTGGCGCCGCGATTACGACGTGCGATTACCAGGCCTTCAAAGGACTGCAAGCGCTCGCGATCACCTTCACGCACTTTAACCTGAACCACAATCGTATCGCCCGGTGCAAAGTCCGGTACCGACTGATCCTGAATTTGTTCTGCTTCCAATTGACGAATGATGTCAGTCATCACGTCTCACTCCATTTTTGCTAGTTGCATTCAAAACGAATGCATTAAAAATCCTTGTCCCAATCAACCCGGATCACTTTGTGCTCCAGATCAACCTCATCAATAAAATCCCCTACATAGGGAATCAGGCGTTCTTCGCCACCGTTTTGCACCACCAGCACATCGTTGGCGCCGGTTTCGAGCAAATGACTCACCACGCCCAGGCTGTCACCGTCACGGTTGATGACTTCACAGCCTTCGAGATCCAGCCAGTAAACCTCGCCCGCTTTGGCAGCTGGCATCTGGTCTCGCGAGATTGCTATCGTTGCACCGACCAGCAACCGCGCCTGATCACGATCCGCAATGCCATCGAGGTGAGCAACCAGGCCGGGGCCCTGGGGCCGACCGGAAATCACGCTTACGTTTCTCCAGCCGTCTCTGGTTCCAACTTGCCAGGAACCGTATTCAAATATTGCTTCTCTGGGACGGGTATGGGATTTGACCTTGACCCACCCGCGGACGCCGTGGACGCCCACTATCTCTCCCAGTACTACCCAGTCCGCCGGCAATGCCGGTTCGGACATGCGCGCTAGCCTTGCTTCAGCAGGCTGGCAACACGGTCAGAGGGCTGTGCACCTTGTGACAGCCAGTAGTCAATACGCTCACGATCCAGGCGCAGACGCTCTTCCCCTTCGGTTGCTCTGGGGTTAAAAAACCCGACGTACTCGAGGGCACGTGCGCGCGGAGTGCGACGACGATCGGACACCACCAGGCGGTAGTACGGCCGTTTTTTGGCGCCTCCACGGGCCAGACGAATGGTTACCATCAAATTGCTCCTTAACGAAATTCTTTATCCGGCCAAACAGACCGGAGCGGCGGCGGATTGTAACGCTGAATTCACGCTGTTGGAAGGGAAAAAGGCAAAAAAATCAGTCCGATTGGCCGGAACAGGCAAGGCCGGAAATGCGGACCTTTACGTCTCCACCAGCCCGGTTCTGACCCAGGTGGAATCGCATGTTCAGGGTATATGGGCCCTTGCCGGGCTTGAACGAGATATTACCGCCAACCGGCTCATGGGGATGCAAATCCCGCGATTCCGGCAACTGGGTCCAGCGAAACGCCGTGCGGGCGGCGGGTTTGACCTGGTACTGCTGCCATAGCCGATTCCAGTGCTCGATGTCGATCAGTTCCACCTTTTTGCCGTCTGCATCAGTGAGGGACCATCGCTTTGGCTCCAGCCACAGGATTTGCGTGCGCTCATTGGTGACACCCACGGTCATGAAACAGGCAGATTTCACTTCTTTCAGTGCGGTAGCAGGGAATCCGCGCGCTTCATAGAACGCGGCCATTTGCAGCGGTGTATTGGGCCGAACCCGAACGGCAATCCCATGCTCGACAAGCGCTTTTGGCCATGGGGTCGCCGCCAGCACAGCCGGGGCCAGTGAAAACAGTACCAGGGCCAGCCAACGCACTAGTGCGCGCCGCCTTCCGGTAGCGGCGCTGCCGGGGGGTTATCAATCATGTACGGCAGGTCGAGTGGCGGATTACCGTCGTAGATCTGGTTTTCGCGATTCTGGAAATAAGACTCGCGCATGAATTCATACCGATCTTCACCCGCCGCTTCGGACAACACATCCGTTGCCGTGAGCAGATTTGCTCGTCGATTGATTAACAGCAGGCCATACATCGCCCATTTCACCGTGGCATCGGGGTAATAAGTCAGGGGATAGGTGAAGAAGTCCACTACCTGACCGGTCGCGTCACGCAGGCTGCTTGGCCCGAGTAGCGGAATAACAAAATAGGAGCTCTTTTTTGCGCCCCAGACCGCCAGCGTCTGGCCGAAATCATCTTCGTGGCGTGGCATCCCGGTATGCTTGGCGACATCGAACAACCCGCCAATACCGACGGTGGTATTGATCAGAAAACGAAACGTATCGCTTGCCGCTTGCTTGAATTTTCCCTGAAGCAGACCATTCATTACTATGCGGGGCTCTTCCAGGTTGTTGAAGAAATTGGTCACGCCCCGAATGGCAAAGTTCGGCATCACAAAATCATAACCGCGTGCAACTGGCTCAAAAAAGTAGCGGTCCAGGCCGTCGTTGAAGGAAAATACCTTTTTATTCAGTCGTTCGTATGGATCTTCGTTGGCGATATCTGTTTTAGCGTACATTTCCGCGGGATCAACCGATTCCTTCGGGGCTGCCTCTGCCGCCTGGACGCTGCCGCCCACCCCCGTTTCGTCGAAACAAAAAGAATACGTGACCGGACCCAGGAAAAGCGCCAACATCATGCTCAGCGGTAAAAGTATTCGGGGAATACGCATGCAGAATGGTTTACTGGAATTGCTTCTATAATAATAAAGTAGAATTGGCAGCATATAGCCAAATGGATAACGAGAAAACCTGAATCAGATGAATCGACTGATAATTGATGTGGGCCTCAGTCATCGCCCGGGCGCCCGCTATGACTGGGGCTCTGCCGCCCTGATGGAACGGCTGGCACCGGAAGATACACCGTTTTACGGCGCGTTGCTGGCGGTATCAGAGCTTGCCGGGAATTCCGACG
>JAJDNE010000067.1 GCA_022340825.1 Acidiferrobacterales bacterium
GAGCTGCTGACACGGGATTGGGAACAGCCTGCTCCAGTACAGTGCATAGATGGCTGTGCGATGTAGTTTGCACCATAACTATGCATGCTGCAGTGAACTAGTACCTTCGGCATCAGCAGACTGGACATTTTTCCCTATTAAAAAGGCCACGCCACTGCTATATATGAAGTGCTTTTTCATCGCTCGCGACCCGCATGCCATTATCCGTATCTCAAATTGTCCTGATCGCCAAACAACGCGAAATCGAAGAATTAAGGCGCGTGATGTCGACTGCGCTGCTGGTCGGCATCACCGGTCATATGATTCATGTTCTGCAGAGCGAGCGTGGTGCCTCCAGTATTTTCCTCGCCTCGTCGGGCAAACGATTTGCGGATACTCGCCGGGAACTCGTCAATGAGGCAAAGACGGTTGAAAAGCTGTTAAGAAAGCAAATTGCAGCTGAGCTGGAAAATTCCTCCTTCGCCAACGCCAAGATAATCTCTCTCTTTGCCTGGGTTCTGCTTGGCCTCGATGCATTAAGCGATCTTCGAAAGCAGATAGACAACCAGGAGCTCACAGGCAGTGATTCCATCGCAGCTTTCAGTCGGTTAATTGCGGGTTTGATTTCACTGATTTTCGAGGTTGCCGATGCGGCGATCAATCCTGATATTTCGCAACTGTTGGTTGCACTGCTGAATCTGATTCAGGGAAAGGAATTCGCGGGTCAGGAACGCGCAGTCGGCGCGTTGACGATTGCATCCGGAATATGTAGTGAGCCTCTTCGGGAGAGAATCGCCCATTTAATTGATGCTCAAGAACATAATTTCAAAATATTTTCGAATTTTGCAGAAGCGCCAATAGTCGCCAGGTGGCAGGACATGCAAAACAAGCCATACGTGGCTGAACTGGAGCGTCTTCGTCGAATATTGTCTACCACTACCCCCGGCGCAACGCTGGATTCCAACCTGAGCGACGCATGGTTCCAGTGCTGCAGCGAACGCATATCCGGTTTGTGGGCGCTTCAGTGTGATTTGGTCGAATCGCTGCAGGAGCGATGCGCTACGCTAATATCCGACGCCGAACGTGGGCTGATGGATTCCGAAGGATTGATTGAAGGCTTGCGGGAGAACCCCCCGGCCAGGGCCGGACTGGTGGACCGCTTTTTTGATCCGGATTTGCCTGTAGAACAGGCGCTGAGCTTTATTCCGCCCGCTGTCGAGGGACAACATCAGGCGCACTCCCTGATAGACCTGCTTCAGGCGCAGTCCCAACGTCTGGCCAATATGGAAGATGAACTGGTCTCCGCAAGGCGCGCACTCAACGAACGAAAGACGATTGAGCGGGCGAAAGGAATTCTGATGGCACGTTACAGTCTCTCTGAAGATGAGGCCTATAAAAAGATGAGAACAACGTCAATGCAACAGAATCGTCGTTTGGTTGACGTCGCCGAATCGGTACTGTCTTTAAGCGAACTTTCTTGATACTAACGAGTCGCACATTTCGAAATTAATCCGATCCGAGGCTTGATAACCCTTCTCTTTCTTACCCAGCACAACAGAAACATACCCGCAGCCCGCCGAGTATCAGTTGACCAGGGCGCTCACAACTGGCAACAGAACCCGGCAAACCACGGCAGCATGTTACCAACTCTTATAGGGCAGGAATTTGCCGCTCATCGTAACGAGTACACGATCGCCGGCCGGGTTCTCCTCCTTGTCGATGTGCATTGAGAAATCAATGGCACTCATAATGCCATCTCCGAATTTTTCATGAATCAGTTCCTTGATGGTCTCGCCATAAACCCCGACAATTTCGTACCAGCGGTAAATAACCGGATCGGTAGGGATCGTCTTCTCCCAGCTCTTGTGAGGAAACTCTTGCAGCGCCGCGGAAACCTCGGTTGGAAGCCCTAGTGCCTTGCACAGCTCGTCGGCATGCTCTGCCTTCAGGCTGTTCATGCCCAGGCAAGCGGAGGTAAGAAATACCGGTGCCAGGCCAACCTTGGCAGAGATTTCCTCCCAGCCCAGGCCGGTCTGGCTCTTGGCTGTCATGATGGTTTCGGTCATTTCTAACTTTTTCATGGTAATACTCCTATCGCATAAATGAAGTTTGAGGTTGGTTGAAAGTACTTGTCATCGTTGATTTATCTAGGTACTCAGCAGATAAGCAATAATCACAGCAAGACCAAGCGATACACCTTGCCAGAACATCACCGGGTTCCTCTCCAGCAATGGTGGGCGCTCTTGACGTACAAATGTCTGGTTAGGATGACGCAGGTCATAAATAAACTCTGATATTTCGTCATATCGTTTTAACGGATCGGGATTTACAGCCTTACGAATTGCACCATCGATCCAAGCGGGTATCGTGCGTTTATCATCCAGCACCGACCGATAAACCAACTTGCGTTGCGCGGCACGCGTTGTCGCTCTCGCTACCGCTGCCCCGTAAGGCTGGCGACCCGATAGCATCTGGTAAGCAATCACACCGAGTGAAAAGAGGTCCGAACGTGATGTTCCGGGTTCGCCAAGAAAATATTCCGGCGCTGTATACTGCGCGGTACCCAGAATATGTTGCTGCTCCTTCTCGGTCGCGATTTCTGCAACCCCGGCGACCCGTACCGAGCCGAAGTCGATGATTTTCACAGTTCCTGACTTGTCAATCATGATGTTGTTCGGGCGCAAGTCCTGGTGCAGCATTTCCTGGCGGTGTAGCGCCTGCACACCCATAGCAATTTGCTCAACGATATTCCTGACTGTCTGGATATCCGGTTGCGGATTATCACGCATCCATTGCGTCAAGGTCTGTCCGTCGATGTATTCGGTTACGATGTAGAGGTAGTTACGCTTGCGTGTCTGTTCGCATGGTTTGAGCACATGCGCGTTGTCAATCCGCCGGGCAATCCACTCTTCCATCAGGAATCGTTCCAGGTAGGCTTCGTCGTCGCGTAAATCGACGGAGGGCACCTTGAGGATGACCTGGTTGCCGGTGTCCGTATCTGTCGCCAGGTATACGTGGCTACGGCTACTGCCGTGCACATCGCGCGCAATCTCATAGCCGTCAAATACCATCCGCGGTCGAAGTTCTGGCGGAAACGGCAAGGTTGAAACCTGCTGCTGCAGTTCATTGATGGTCGGATCCGGCAGTTGCTCGATGCGGGCAATCTGGATTGTCAGGTTATCCGTACTGCCCTGCTGGAGTGCCTCGTCCACAATGGCTCTGGCGGCGCTGTTTAGATCGTCGTGGTGTTCTCTGATCGCGTCCGCCACGAACGTTTCCGGGACAAATTCATATACACCGTCCGTTGCCAACACGAACGTGTCACCGACTTCGGAAGCAAACGAGTTGTAATCGATCTCCAGCCGTTCGTGCATACCCAGGGCGCGGCTAAGATAACTTTGTTCGCGAGAGACCCACAGTCGGTGGTCCTCGGTCAATTGCTCAAGATGGCTGTCGATGAGTCGGTAGATCCGTGCATCGCCAGCGTTGAAAATGTGTGCGGTGGTCGACTTGAATACCAGTGCACTAAAGGTGCAGACATACCCCCGGTTGATGTCATACCGGTAAGGACCGTTTCGGGTCTGCGAATACAGCCAGGAGTTGGTCGCCAGCAACACACGCTGTACCGAGGTTTTCACCGACCACGATTCGGGCGTGCAATAGTAATCCTCGAAGAACCCCTTGACTGCGGTCTGGCTGGCAAACTGGCTAACATCACTACTACTAATACCGTCGGCAAGCGCCACCCCGATACCCTTGGAACTCAGTAACGGTTCTTCCGGAATCGTTGCGCCATGATAGTCCTGATTAATTGGCTTGCGCCCCTTATCAGAGTATTGACCAATGGCGATGCGTAGTGGTGTCGTCATAATCACAAATGTCCCGGCCCCCGTGAACCGGGGGCCGGGAAGCTTCATTGTGAAAACTAGGCGGCTTTCTTCAGCTCAGCCGTTTTCAATTTGCGCTCAGCGCTTGTTCGAACATGCGTGTAGTACAACGGTAGTCCCACCAGCACAAATCCGCCCACCAGGTTGCCCAGCGCGGTCGGAATTTCATTCCAGATAAAGTAATCAGCAATAGTGAACCCACCACCCATGATCATGGAGAACGGGAACAGGAACATGTTCACGATAGAATGCTCGAAGCCCATGAAGAAGAAGAGCATGACCGGCATCCACATGGCCATCATTTTGCCGCTGGCAGAGGTGGAGATCATAGCGCCAACCACACCCATGGATACCATCCAGTTGCACAGCATGCCGCGGATAAAGATGGTTATCCAGCCTTCCATACCGTGTGACTTGTACCCCAGGGTGCGCGCTTCGCCGATATGCCCGACCTTCGCGGCGATGGCACCGCCGTCTACGTTGTAACCATAAGTCAGGATATACGACATCATGAAAGCGACTGTTAATGCACCGGCGAAGTTGCCGACAAACACCAGGCCCCAGTTGCGCATT
>JAJDNE010000072.1 GCA_022340825.1 Acidiferrobacterales bacterium
ATTCAGGAAACGCTGGACGTAGCTGTCATCGGCTGCGTTGTGAACGGGCCGGGCGAGGCAAAGCAGGCCGACATCGGTTTGACCGGCGGCGAACCCAATCTGCTTTATGTGAATGGTGTCCCGGATCATAAAGTCAGCGACGAAGAGTTAGTAGATGAGCTGGAACGCACCATCCGCCAATTCATCAGTGATCGACAGGAAGCAGACAACAAAAACGCTTCCCCTAAAATTCAAACCGGTTGAGGGTGCTACGTTGAGCAATTCCGTTCAGGCCATTCGCGGCATGAATGACCTGCTGCCTGAGACCGTTGCATACTGGCAATGGGTGGAAGATGTCGCTCGCGATGTCATGGATTCTTATGGCTATCGCGAACTGCGGTTGCCGTTGCTGGAAAAAACCGATCTGTTCAAGCGCTCTATCGGCGAAGTGACCGACATCGTCGAGAAGGAAATGTATACCTTTGATGACCGCAATGGCGACAGCCTGACGCTCCGTCCGGAAGGCACTGCCAGTTGCGTCCGCGCCGCCATTGAAAACGGCATGCTGCACAACCAGGTGCATCGTTTGTGGTATGCCGGCCCCATGTTTCGGCATGAACGTCCGCAGAAGGGCCGTTATCGCCAGTTCCACCAGATCGGTGCGGAAACCTTTGGCATGGAAGGCCCCGATGTTGACGCCGAGCTAATCCTGCTGACAGCACGGCTGTGGCACGAGCTCGGCATCGATGACGTTCGGCTGGAGATCAATTCACTCGGCACGGTCGAGACCCGCAATGCCCACCGCAAGGAACTGGTGACGTACCTGCGGGACCACTATGATGCGCTCGACGACGACAGCAAGCGCCGACTGGAACAGAATCCGTTACGTATCCTCGACAGTAAAAACCCGGACGTGCAGAAGATTGTCGCTTCAGCACCGAGCCTGCTGGATCACCTGAGTGATGAATCGCGTGATCATTTCGAGCGGTTGCAGGCGTATCTCGATGATGCCGGTATCGAGTATGAGGTAAACCCGTGCCTGGTCCGGGGCCTGGATTATTACAGTCGTACGGTATTCGAATGGATTACGTCTGAGCTCGGTGCCCAGGGTACCATCTGCGCCGGCGGACGCTACGACGGGCTGGTGGAACAGCTTGGCGGAAAATCGACACCGGCGGCCGGGTTCGCCCTTGGTATGGAGCGACTGGTCGAGCTGGTGCAGGCACAGAATCCCGATGCGGTAGAGTCGCCAATCGATGCCTATCTGGTTTGCCTTGGCGACGCGGCGCAATCACTTGGTATCAAGCTGTCAGAGCAATTACGAAGCCAGGGCGTAAATATTATCTGCCACTGCGGAGGTGGTAGCGTGAAGAGCCAGATGAAAAAGGCTGACAAGAGCGGGGCGCGCTATGCGGTGATCCTCGGTGATGACGAGATTCAGGCGGGTGAAGCCGGAGTTAAATTTCTACGCGAAACAGGTGAGCAGCAACAGGTAATGTTTGATGCGCTGGCCGATATCCTGACCAAAGACTGATTACAACACAGGTGCAATAAAGTTGGAAAACGAATTTCAAGAAAATGATGATATCGAACGGCTAAAGTCGTGGTGGAAGAATTACGGTAGCGCACTGGTGATCGGCGTTGCGCTGGGAACGACGGCGCTGTTTGGATACCGTTACTGGAATCAGTACCAGTTTGATCAGGCGGCCAAGGCATCGGCACTGTACGACCAGGTGGTATACCAGATGAAACAGAACAATGCAGATCAGGCTGCTGCTATTGGCGGTCAAATCATGGATGGCTACGATTCTACGCCCTACGCCGGTATGGCGGCTTTGCTGTTGGCAAAAATCAGCTATGACAGCGGTGACGTGGCCAACGCGCGTCGCCAGTTAACCTGGGCCATGGAAAATGCCGAGGTTGACGCAACCCGTCACGCTGCCAGGATCCGACTGGCGCGTCTTATGGGTGAAGCCGGTGAAACGGATGCCGCACTGGCATTGATCGCGGTGACTGACCGTGGCGGTTTCGAGAGCGAGTACAGTGAATTGCAGGGCGACCTGCTAGCCAGTCAGGGCAAGCAGGAAGAAGCGCGTGCCGCCTATGCCTCGGCGTTAGCCGGAAACAATACAAGGGAGTACGCCGCCATTCTTCAGATGAAGATCGCTGACCTCGGTCAAAAGGAATCGGTGCAATGAATTTTTACCGCCTGATACTGTCGGCGACGTTGGTATTGGCGCTGGCGGGTTGCGGTGGACTCGGGAAAAGTAATCTGGAGCCGCCGACACCGCTGAAGGATTTCAAAGCCACTGCGCAAATCCAGCGACTGTGGTCGGCAGACATTGGCGATGCAGGTGACCAGTACAACCGCCTGGCACCCCGGCTCGCTGGCGATACGGTTTATGCCGCCAGTGGGAAGGGCGATGTTACGGCCTTCAACGCCGATACCGGTAAAACCTTGTGGCGACAAGAGCTCGCGGTTCCCGTAAGTGGCGCCATGGGTTATGGCAATAACCTGGCTCTGCTGGGCACCCGCGAAGGTGAAGTGCTGGCGTTGAATTCCGATAGCGGCAAGCTGGTCTGGCGCACTCGCGTCAGCAGCGAGGTACTGGCACCACCTGTTGCTACATCTGGTGTGGTTGTCGTACAGACCATTGATGGTTTCGTCTATGGATTGTCGGCTCAGGATGGCAAGCGTTTGTGGCAATTCCAGCGTACGGTGCCCGCGCTTTCGTTGCGCGGTACCAGTGGGCCCAGCATCCAGAGTGGAATGGTGGTGACCGGGTTTGCCGACGGCACAATAGTGGGTCTGGATCTCAATTCCGGCAAGGTGCGCTGGGATGCCGCTGTGGCTCGCCCATCCGGCCGTACTGAGCTCGAGCGGCTGGTCGACGTCGACGGCACACCGGTAATCGCCGGTTATCGGATGTTCGCCGCCAGCTACCAGGGCAGATTGATCGCACTGGATCTACGTAACGGCCGCTTGCTTTGGGGAAGAAAGGCCTCAACTTATGTACCGATGGCAGTCGACCGTAGCAATGTCTATTTAGTCGACGCCGATGGTGTTGTGGTGGCGCTGGATCAGGCCACGGGTGCCGAGCGCTGGCGCCAGACCGGCTTGCGCGCGCGCTTTGTTTCGGCGCCAGCCATCATCAATGGTTACCTGGCTGCAGGCGATTACAATGGTGTGCTGCACCTTTTATCGCGCGACAGCGGTGAATTCGTTGCCCGAACAGATATCGATGGCAGTGCCATTGTCAGTCGCCCCGTGAGTCGGGGCAATCGCCTTTACGTCAGCAACCAGTCGGGTCGACTGGTGGCAATGCAGGTTCAGCCAAAATAGACCGCACGATATTTACGCCACGGCGATTGTCGCCAGCACTATTCCTGATAGCAGTTAAATGAAACCAGTCCTTGTACTCGTTGGTCGTCCCAACGTCGGAAAATCGACATTATTCAATCGCCTGACGCGGGGGCGAGATGCGTTGGTGGCCGATGTTCCGGGATTAACGCGTGATCGGCAATACGGTGAAGGCAAGCGCGGTAACCGGCCGTACCTGGTGGTGGATACTGGCGGTGTAACCGAAGACCTTGACCGCAGCGTTCAGGACAAGCGTATGTCGATGGATGCCATGATGAAGGAACAGACCCGTCAGGCAGTCGAAGAAGGTGATGCAATTATTTTTCTGGTGGATGGTCGCGAGGGTGTGACACCGGCAGATCAGGAACTGGCCAACTATCTTCGCCGTACCAATAAGCCGGTTATCGTCGCGGTTAACAAAACCGAAGGCTTGGAGCCGGACGTAGTGACGGCTGAGTTTCACCGTCTGGGATTGCCGCAACTGGTTTCAATCTCAGCCAAGCGTGGGGACGGCATCAGTGATCTCGTAAACGATGCCCTCGCCGGGTTTCCGGAAAGTGAGGAAACCGAAATTGAAATTGATGTGCCGCGCGTGGCTGTCGCCGGGCGACCGAACGTCGGTAAGTCGACACTGATCAATTCATTACTTGGCGAGGAGCGAGTCGTCGTATTCGATGAGCCTGGCACCACGCGCGACAGTATTCGAATTCCACTGGAGCGCAACAAGAAGTCCTACATCTTTATCGATACGGCGGGTGTGCGTCGCAAGGGTCGCGTGCACGAAACTATTGAAAAGTTTTCCATTATCAAGACGCTGCAAGCGATTGAAGAAGCTAACGTCGTTATCCTGGTGCTTGATGCCGACCAGGGGCTCAGCGAACAGGATGCCAGCCTGGCTGGCTACATTTTGGAAAAAGGTCGGGCGTTGGTGGTGGCAGTAAACAAGTGCGACAAGGTCGATCTTGAGCGACGCCAGTGGATAGAGCGCGAGCTCGCACGACGCTTCGCATTCATTACGTTCGTGCGGCCGCATTACATTTCAGCGTTGCATGGCACTGGAATTGCTGGCCTGTTCAAATCCATTGACCGCGCCTTTGCGTCTGCCTGCAAAACGCTTGGCACATCATTGTTGAACCGGGTTCTGCAACAGGCAGTGCAGGCAACCCAGCCGCCTATGTTTCATGGCCGCCGGATCAAACCCAAGTTTGCCCATCAGGGGGGCAAGAATCCTCCACTGGTGGTGATCCACGGCAACCAGGTGAATCAGATGCCTGAGACCTATCGGCGCTATCTGGCCAATGCTTTTCGCAAGGCATTCCGGCTGGAAGGGACGCCGGTGCGTATCGAGTGTCGCGAGGGCGCCAATCCATATCTGGCAAAAACACCAAGCAAAACAGGGCGTTACCAGAAAGGAAAAAAAACGCGTGAGCATCGCCGCCATCGTTAGCGCGCGCCTGACAGTTGCGCGAGATGCGCTAGACTTAAAGTACAAAGTATCACTGGTTACTAAAACAATAATCATGACTTCGGGAAAATCCTGCTAAAGGCGATTGAATGGGGGGGTACCACAAAGATGCGCTGCCGCGTGGACATCATCTGGCAGACTATGTCATCGACTCGGTGCTCGGGGTAGGTGGTTTTGGCGTCACCTACCTGGCCCATGATGAACAGCTTGGTTCCAAGGTAGCAATCAAGGAATACCTGCCGCAGGATATCTCCAATCGCATTGAAGCAACGCGCGTTCTACCGAATCCGGATGCCCCGAACGCGATCCAGGACTACCACTGGGGTCTGAAAGAATTTGTGAAAGAAGCTCGTCATCTGGTGCAATTCAAGCACCCGAACATCGTGCGCGTGCTCCGTTTCATGGAGGCCAATGGTACGGCCTACATGGTCATGGAGTATGAGAAGGGACAGAGCCTCAGCCATTACCTGAAAAATCTGCCGGGTCGCCGGTTGGAGGAACAGGAATTGCTACGAATCTTCCTGCCGATCCTTAACGGTCTTGCTGCTGTCCACGATGCAAAAATTCTCCACCTGGATATCAAGCCGGACAATATTTATCTACGAGAGGATCACACGCCGATGCTCATTGACTTCGGCTCCGCACGACAGGCGATTACCGGTGTGGATCATGCGCAACGGGTTACCCTGACCCACGGCTTTGCGCCGATTGAACAGTACCCGGACAAGGGTCAGCCCGGCCCATGGACCGATATCTATGCGATGGGCGCAAGCATGTATTATGCGATCTGTGCCAGGCGGCCGGAAATATCGATCAACCGTTATCAGACATTTCTCAAGCACCATGCCGATCCGCTAACGCCCGCTATCAAGGCAGGCGAGGGAAAGTACTCGAAATATATTCTGGAATGTATCGACTGGGCATTGCAGATCTATGCGAAAGACCGTCCACAATCTGCGCGCCAGCTGCAAGATGGTCTAATGGGCAGGGGAATCCCCAGGGCGGCCGTGCCCAAGCCATACATCGATCTGTCGAAGGCGAAATCGCGCGCCAAGCAGAATCGGGAAAGCCGAATGGGACGCTGGATATTGGTGCTGTTGATCGCTGGTGGTATCGGTAGCGGATACTATTATTTCAAACCGTCCCTGGTTACCCAGGCACTCAATAAGACAAACCAGCTAATCAAACCTTATACTGCCAGGCTTGAGAAGATTCTCAAGCGATAAAGGTGGCAACGGTTGTTTCTAGGAGCCGCCGACCTTTTGATCGGCGTTGTTAGAGATGCTATCCAGATAGGCCTGGTTGCGTTCCAGTGAATCGGCACGAATAAACGGCATCGGATCAATCATCGTCTGGTTCAATATCACGCCCCAATGCAAATGCGGGCCGGTGACTCGACCGGTGGCGCCCACTTCCCCAATTTTTTGACCGCGCTCTACGCGCATACCCATCGGCACATCAACTTTGCTCAGGTGAATATACTGGGTAATCAGGCCCTGACCATGATCGAGAAATATCGTGTTTCCGGTGAAGTAATAATCGCCAATATTAATGACCGTACCCGCAGCCGGGGCGTACACCGGTGTTCCTGTTGGCGCTGCAATGTCGAGCGCGCTGTGGCGGCGGGGCCGGGGGCTGTCATTATAGAAACGTTGCAAGCCGAACTGGCTGCTGAATCTACCCTGCGTTGGTAAATCGAATTTGAGTGGCGGCTCTGGGTTGTATGACCACACCACGAATGCCTTGCCGATTTTCTCGCGCTCGGCTGTGATGCGTTTCAAGTCGTTCTTGTTCGGATAGACTTTGCGTTTGTTTTTGATGGTAAGCCGCTGTACCGGATATTTTTTGTCGACAATCTTGATCGGATAATTGTTCTTTTTACCATCGGCTATGGTGGTTAGTTTGTATTCACCTGGCTTCAATTTTAACGGGATGCCGGCAATGGCAAGCCAGCGACTACCGTCACGGATAACCATTACCTGGCGGTTCTGGAATTCCGCACGTGGCATTGCCTGGCCATCCAGGTATAGCGGTACGACAACGACTCCGCCCGGCACACTATTGGATTCAGGCAGCTCAATCGCACCAGCGCTGGCGGCGAACAGAAACAGTAATACGAATACACTAATTTTCTTCATGAACATCCTCTACAACACATTCTAGCTCACCCCGTGAAATTTTTGCATGCAGTCGGTCGCCCGTTTTTATCTTTCTGGCGTCGCGCACAATCGCGCCGGCGGTATTAGTCAGAATGGCATAGCCCCGGTCCAGCGTTGCCAATGGACTGAGCGCATTCAGTCGACCACCGAGCGCGGAAAGCATCTGTTGCCGCCGCTGCAGTTGAAGGTGCATCGCGCCTTTGAGCCGTTGATCCAGGTGACGCGCATTTAATAACAGTGCCTGCACGCGGCCCGGGGGCGCCGATCGCCGTAACCGGCTGTTTATCGAGACCAGTTTTGTCCGTCTGGTGTGAAGGTGGTGACGTTGAGCATACAACATCTTCTGCGACAGGTAGCTGAGTCGATCACGGAGTTGGCGGATTCGATCCCGCGGGTGAATCAGGCGCGAACTGGCCCAATCCAGGCCCTGCCGTGAATCATTGAGGTGATCCTGCATCAACCGGATCAGGCGTTGAGTACGCAGCGTGAATTGTGTCATCCACTGGCGTTGATCCGGGCTTAACATTTCGGCAGCAGCGGTCGGTGTTGGCGCCCGCGCGTCGGCCGCCATGTCGGCAATCGTAATATCGGTTTCGTGCCCGACGCCGCATACCAACGGGATTGAGCATTGGTAAATCGCACGGGCTACGACTTCTTCGTTGAACGACCACAGGTCCTCCAGCGAGCCACCACCGCGTGCGAGAATCAGTGCATCACATTCGGCTCGCTGATCCGCCAGTGCAATCATCGCTGCGATCTTGTTGGCAGCCCCTTCTCCCTGAACCGGTACAGGATATACCAGCACCGGGATCGACGGGAATCGCCGTGCCAGTGTCGTCAGAATATCGTGTAGTACCGCACCGGAGGGGGAGGTGATGATGCCGATGCGCCTGGGCAGGGTAGGAACTGCTCTTTTCCGATCCGGGGCAAACAGACCTTCCTGCAACAGTTGGGTTTTAAGCAGCTCGAATTTGCGCCGCAAGGCGCCTTCACCCGCCGGTTCCATAGAATCCACGATTAGCTGGAACTCCCCGCGGGCCTCGTAAAGGCTCACCCGGGCCCGGATCAGTACCTGCATCCCGTCCTCCGGCTGAAATCCAAGACCGCGTTGAGCGCCGCGGAAGAAGGCGCAGCGTACCTGTGCCTGGTCGTCCTTTAACGAAAAATACATGTGGCCGGACGCGGGGCGCGCCAGGTTGGATATTTCGCCTTCCAGCCAGAGCAAGCCGAGGCCGCCTTCGAGAATAGCCTTGGCTTCACGATTGAGCCTGGAAACCGTATAAACGTCACGGTCACTTTTAGGCGGAGGTGATAGCAGGTCGGTCATTGCACTATATTACCTGTCAATCGCTGGTAATGGGTGCCAAAAAAAGCCGGGCAATGCCCGGCTTTTCTGATGGTGCTAAACAGTTGAACTTAGAAATAGGTCGGATGCGGGTTCGCTTCGGCCTTTGCCTGTTGTTGCGCCAACTTGGCCTGGTCGATAGCTTTCTGTACCAGCTTCTTGGCTTTGGCACTGTCGCCGTCTTCTTTGGCTTTCTTGGCTTGCTTCATGATCTTGCCGGTATCGCGCCACTCGTAGTGCATCTTCTTGGCGACAGCTATCTCTTGATTGGCCTGTGCAACCAGATCGTCATAGGACGGGCCGCTTTCACAACCAATCAAGCTGCCGGCAAAAAGAGCGATAGCGCCGGAAATAATAATTTTTTTCATTGGAATCTTCTCCTCCAGGGGCTTTTGTCTTTTTCTAAACTAGTCGCGAAACCCTAAAGCACCGGGCCTTTCAGGTCAAGCCGCCGGAAAAATTGGCGCAGTCAGTAGCCCGGGCCCACAAAATGGCAAAAATCGTGCCCGCGCCATTTACCGACCAGAACACTCTCCGTATAATGCGGCATGCGAATCATCCAAGAAGCCCTTACTTTTGACGACGTCCTGCTCGTCCCCGCCCATTCCACTGTTTTACCTCGTGATGTCGACCTGACTACGCCGTTGACACGGTCAATCGAGCTGAAAATACCGCTGATTTCGGCCGCCATGGACACTGTCACCGAATCGCGCGCGGCCATTTGCATGGCCCAGGAGGGGGGTCTGGGAATTATCCACAAGAACATGAGCCCCGCAGATCAGGCGAAGGAAGTTCGGCGGGTAAAGAAATTCGAGAGCGGCGTCATCACCAACCCGATTACAGTCACGCCGGACGCCACTATTGGCGATGTGCTGGCGCTGACACGCAAGCACAATATCTCCGGCGTGCCGGTGGTGGACGGGGATAATCTGGTCGGTATCGTTACCCATCGCGATCTGCGTTTTGAAACCCGCTTCAGTGAACCGGTATCGAAGATCATGACACCGCAGGACAAGCTGGTTACCGTCAAGCCGGGCACGCCCAATGACGAAGTCCTCAAGCTGTTGCATCAGTATCGCATCGAGAAGGTGCTGGTGGTCGATGACAACTTCAAGCTACAGGGCATGATTACGGTTAAAGATATTCAAAAATCTACCGAGCACCCCAATGCCGCCAAAGACAGCGACGGACGTCTGCGTGCTGGTGCCGCTGTCGGTGTCGGCGAAGGTACGGATGAACGTGTTGAGCAGCTGGTTCACGCCGGTGTCGACGTCGTCGTTGTCGATACGGCCCATGGACACTCCCAGGGCGTCATTGATCGCGTCGCATGGATAAAACATCACTTTCCTGACGTCTCGGTGATTGGCGGCAATATTGCGACCGCCGAGGCGGCGAAGGCACTGGCAAAGGCAGGCGCCGATGCAGTCAAGGTAGGCATTGGCCCCGGATCCATTTGCACCACGAGAATGGTGGCCGGTGTCGGTGTACCGCAGATAAGCGCCGTCGCCAATGTGGCGGAAGCGCTGGCAAAGACCGATGTACCACTGATTGCTGACGGTGGTATTCGTTACTCGGGCGATATTGCCAAGGCGATTGCCGCCGGCGCGCACAGCATTATGGTGGGCAGCCTGTTGGCCGGTACTGACGAGTCACCGGGCGAAGTCGAGTTGTATCAGGGCCGGTCGTACAAGACCTACCGGGGCATGGGCTCACTGGGTGCCATGGCGCAGGGTTCGAGTGACCGCTACTTCCAGGAAGATACCAAGAAGGTTGAGAAACTTGTGCCGGAAGGCGTGGAAGGTCGCGTTCCTTACAAAGGCACCATGGTTAACATCATTCATCAGTTGATGGGCGGCGTCCGTTCCAGCATGGGTTATACTGGGTGCGCGACACTGGCAGAGATGCGTACAAAGACTGAATTCGTGCGCATTACCAATTCGGGTATTACCGAGAGTCATGTCCACGACGTGAGTATTACCAAAGAAGCGCCAAACTATCAGCGCTAACTGTCCATTCAGGCTATGGACCCGCATTCACAACGAATCCTGATTCTCGACTTCGGGTCGCAGTACACACAGCTGATCGCACGTCGCGTGCGCGAGGCCGGTGTCTACAGCGAACTGCATGCGTACGACATGGATGCCGAGGCAATTCGGGCATTCGCCCCTCGCGGCATCATCCTCTCCGGTGGTCCGGAATCCGTTACCGAGCACGAGACGCCTCGCGCGCCGGATATTGTTTTTGAGCTAGGTGTACCGGTACTCGGTATCTGTTACGGCATGCAGACCATGGCGGCGCAGCTCGGTGGCAAGGTCGATATGTCAGCGGCTAGGGAATTCGGTTACGCTGAAGTGCAAACAACTGAATCCACGTTACTGAATGATATCCATGATCGCCTTGACGACAGCGGCGAGACTTTTCTCGATGTCTGGATGAGTCATGGCGACAAGGTAACCGCACTACCCGAGGGATTTGCCTCGATCGCCCACACTGATAATGCACCGCTTGCCGGTATCGCCGATGAATCTCGCGGCTTCTACGGCCTGCAGTTCCACCCGGAAGTGACCCATACCAGATTGGGGCAAGACATTATTCGTCGATTTGTGCATGACATCTGTGAGTGCCAAAGCCTGTGGACGCCGGGGAATATTATTGACGACCTGGTTCGCAATGTACGCGAGCAGGTTGGCGAGGATGAAGTGATCCTGGGCCTGTCCGGCGGCGTTGATTCCTCGGTGGTGGCGGCACTGTTGCACCGTGCAATCGGGACACAACTCACGTGTATCTTTGTTGACAATGGCTTGCTGCGACTGCACGAAGGCGATGAAGTCATGGCTACCTTTGGCGAGCACATGGGTGTGCGCGTTGATCGAGTCGATGCAGAGGATCGCTTCCTCGACAAGCTTATAGGGGTGAATGATCCCGAAGAGAAACGGAAAATCATCGGCAACATGTTTATCGAGATTTTTGAAGAAGAGGCCGCCAGGTTCAAGAATGCGCGCTGGTTGGCGCAGGGCACAATCTATCCGGACGTAATCGAATCCGCAGGTACCAAGAGCGGTAAGGCCAAGGTAATCAAGTCGCATCACAATGTCGGCGGGTTGCCGGAGGACATGAAGCTTGAACTGGTTGAGCCGCTGCGTGAACTGTTCAAGGATGAGGTGCGAAAAATCGGCGAAGAACTGGGGCTGCCACACCGGATGATCTATCGCCATCCTTTCCCCGGCCCCGGCCTGGGTGTACGCATCCTCGGCGAGGTGAAGAAGGAATACGCCGACATCCTGCGCCAGGCCGATGCAATCTACCTGGAAGAATTGTATCGCCATGATCTCTACGACAAGGTGAGCCAGGCGTTCACGGTATTCCTGCCGGTAAAGTCGGTGGGTGTGGTCGGCGACAACCGTGCTTACGAATATGTGGTCACCCTGCGCGCGGTCGAGACCATCGATTTTATGACTGCGACCTGGGCGCGCTTGCCATACGACGTGCTCGATATCATTTCGCGGCGCATCATCAATGAAGTGCGCGGTATCAGTCGCGTTGCCTACGATATCTCGGGCAAACCCCCTGCGACCATCGAGTGGGAATAACCGGCCTGCTATTTAGGCAGCAACCCTGAACGCGTATTGTCCATGAATAACGTATCAGATGTTTCCCGCGACCAGCGCTGGATGCGCCACGCGCTGTCTTTGGCGGAACGCGCAAGGAAAGAGGGCGAGGTACCGGTTGGCGCTGTACTTGTGAATGAAGACGAAATGGTGGCTGAGGGCTGGAACCAGCCGATTTCGCATCATGATCCGACTGCTCATGCCGAGATTGTTGCATTACGGGCCGCTACATTGCGTCTCGGCAATTATCGTTTGCCACCCGGTATCAGCTTATATGTGACCCTTGAGCCTTGCCCCATGTGTGCCGGCGCCCTGGTGCATGCACGGTTATCCCGGGTTGTGTTCGGTGCTCCTGATCCCCGTACCGGTGCCGGTGGCTCTGTGTTCAATCTGCTCGATTGCGACAAACTCAATCACCGGGCGGAAGTTGTCAGCGGTGTGCTGGAAGCGGAATGCGCTGAAGTGCTTAAAGGGTTCTTCAAGGCCAGGCGCTAAGCTAGATCGCCGGCGCTGTCAGACCGATTGCCTCGTTTCTTATTTTTTCCTGCACCTTTTGATCCAGTTTTACCAACACGTCATAGTAGCGGCGTATACGACTGACATAGTTGACCGGTTCATTTCCGCGCGCGTAACCATATTTCAGGTTTTTGTATACCGCCGGGCTGGCCAGTAGTGGCAGATTTGCTTTCACATCATTCCACTTGTCGGGATCGCCGTTGCGCCGACGTGTGATCTCTCGTGCGTCCATCAGATGAAAATAGCCGACGTTGTAAGCCGCAAGTGCCATCCAGGTGCGATCTGGCTCTGTTGTTGATTCGGGAATACGATCAATCATCTGCCGTATATAAAGCGCACCACCATCGACGCTCTGCTTCGGATCCAGACGGTCGGTAACTCCCAGGTGTTCTGCCGTCGCCTCGGTCAGCATCATTAGCCCGCGCACGCCGGTGGGCGAAGTAGCGCGAGGATTCCAGTAAGACTCCTGGTAGGCGATGGCGGCAAGCAGGCGCCAGTCAATACCATATTTCTGGCCGGCTTCTTCAAACAGGTGACGATGGCTGGGAAGAACATTCTGTATGCGCAACTGATACAACGTCATATTAAAGTAATCGCTGTCGGTCGCACCGTAGTAACGCTCCAGTAGCACCTTGATCTCCCCGGTATGTTTCAGATGCTTCTGGAAATTCACTGCCTCGTTGAACAGGCTGTCATCCTGGTCTTTCCGGAATGCCCAGGCCAGTGGTTCCTTCCGTTGAATGTCAAAAGCGACTCGAAGATCAGGAAACAACGGCCGGTTAGTCGCGACAATATTGGAATCAGCAATGGTGAATGTCAGTGTTCCTTCGGCAACACGCTGAATCAACTCTTCGGTGTCCAGCTCCCGACTTTCATTCCATTCCAGGTTCTTATATCGCTTTTTTAGCTCCGTCAGGCGTTGTGCATAGGTAGTGCCAGCCGTAACCATGATGTCCTCTCCGACAATATCTGCGACAGATTTCGGCTTTGTCGTTCCCTGTCGGTAGACCAGTTGCTGGTTGATCCGCTGGTAGGGCGGGGCGAACTGTATGACTTCACTTCGATCGCGGGTGACGGTCAGTCCTGCCGCCGCCATATCGGCCTTACCCTCCTGCAGCATCAGCAGAATATCCTCGAAGTGTTCCGGCACGACCATTTTTAGTTTGACCCCAAGGTGTTCAGCGAAGGCGCGGGCCATGTCGTATTCAATGCCGGCGTAACCATCGGCACCCTCATAATAAGTCGTCGGGCTTTTTCGGGTCAGCACCACCAGTTCCCCGGCACGCTTGACTGCTTCGAGCTTGGTCAGCCCCGTTTCACTGCATGAAGAAGTAGCCAGACCTGTTACAAAAAACAGTGTCACCAGGATTATTCGATGGCTGCGGGTTGACTTGTCGTCGCCACTCGCAGGACGTAAGCTATGCGCCCCTTGGAGAGGTGCCGGAGCGGTTGAACGGGACGGATTCGAAATCCGTTGACCCTTTCGGGGGTCCCAGGGTTCGAATCCCTGCCTCTCCGCCATCTTCACACCGCGTGTTCGTTTCACGACAGCTTGCACTGTGCGAAAGACTTTTTGCCGGATCAGTTTGCTGGCTGACATTATCATTAGAATTTGAATTCTCTGGGTACCTGTACCCTACCTCATATAGAATAGGAAAAAACCGGCCGTCCGGCCATGACAAACATGGACCACTAATGACAATGAGTCACGCGGACCGATTACGCAATCTGATACCGGTAAATTCGCTGGCAGAGGACAATTTTAACGAACTCGCTGCATCTGCTTTGGTGCAAGGCGTCCCAGCTGGCACTGTATTATTTAAAGAAGGGGACACCGACCATCAATCTGTATATCTGCTGGAGGGTGAGGTTCGACTGGCATCCACACACACTGAAATAGTCCGGACCTTGCAGGGTGACAGTGACGATGCACGTTATGCGCTGGCCCAGCTTAAGCCACGGCAAGTAACTGGCACTGCCACAAAAGACAGTGTGGTCGCACGCGTTGACAGCGATTTGCTGGATCGTCTGCTTACCTGGGACCAGGTCAGCGGCATTGAAGTGGTGGAAATGGATGGAGACGAAGATACCGACTGGATGCTGACAGTGCTGCGCAGCCCCACGTTCGAAAAACTGCCTGCAGTGAATGCGAACGAGATGTTCTCCCGCATGGAAACGGTTTCGGTGAAAGCGCATGACGTCGTCGTTCGTCAGGGCGATACCGGCGACTATTATTACCTGATTCGAGAGGGCAAGTGTGCCGTGTCCCAGAAAGACGCCGCGGGCAAGGTCGGGATTGTGAACCAGCTGGGTCCGGGCGATCAGTTTGGCGAAGAGGCGCTTCTGTCCGATGCACCGCGCAATGCCACCATTATGATGACCACGGACGGCGTGTTGATGCGCCTGGCCAAAAAGGATTTTCTTCAGTTATTGAAGGTGCCACTGATCGACTGGATTGAGCAGAAACAGGCCGAGGCGATGCTGGCACGGGGAGCCGGGCTACTGGATGTTCGCACCAGCGAGGAATTTGCTCGCGGGGCAATTCGCAGTGCGCGGAATGTGCCGCTGTATCAGATTCGCAAGGTGGTCCCGGAGCTGGAGCCTGACAAAAAATATGTTGTTTATTGTCAGACCGGCAGCCGCAGTGCAATTGCGACGTTTATGCTGAACCAGCGTGGCTTTGATACCTACGCCCTGAAAGGGGGGCTCTCAGGGCTGCAAACGGCCTCGGAAGTGGGCGGCAATTCCTGACTGCCATTGCCAGCAGCGGGGTAGTGGTTTACCCTTCGCGCCCTCCAAAACCGGTCAATTTTCGGTGTTGGATTCAATCAAACAGGAGAGGTGGCCGAGCGGTCGAAGGCGCACGCCTGGAAAGTGTGTATACGGCAACGTATCGAGGGTTCGAATCCCTCCCTCTCCGCCAGGCAATAAAACGGGGCTTTCAAGCCCCGTTTTTTATTGCCTATTCTGGGTCGAGGTCGGATTACTACCGGTACAGACGGCCATGCTAGACTCTCGCTTTCGATTTATGGCGGTGAAGGCCGGTCCCCTAGGTGACGACAGGTTGTGAACCCGGTCAGGTCCGGAAGGAAGCAGCCGCAGCAACCAGTTCGGGTGCTTAGGTCAGGCTGACTGGATCCGCCACCCTTACATATGACAAATGATGCAGTGCCACCCGCGCAAACAAGTCCATCAATGAGCAGGCATAAATGAGTTATCAGGTTCTGGCCCGCAAATGGCGGCCCCACACCTTTGAAGAACTGGTGGGGCAGCAACACGTGGTCAAGGCGCTGGTTAATGCGCTCGACAACGATCGCCTGCATCATGCCTTTCTTTTTACTGGCACTCGCGGCGTGGGCAAAACCACCATTGCCCGTATTCTTGCCAAGTCACTCAATTGCGAAGAGGGTGTCAGTTCGAAACCCTGCGGTAAGTGCCGCTCCTGCATCGAAGTGGATGAAGGACGCTTTGTTGATTTAATCGAGGTCGATGCCGCGTCTCGCACCAAGGTGGACGAAACCCGCGAACTGCTGGACAACGTGCAATATGCGCCCACGCGAGGCCGCTACAAGGTTTACCTGATCGATGAGGTGCACATGTTGTCGGCGCACAGTTTTAACGCGCTGCTCAAAACCCTGGAAGAGCCACCGCCTCATGTAAAGTTCCTGCTGGCGACCACGGACCCGCAGAAATTGCCGGTGACCGTGCTCTCCCGTTGCCTGCAGTTCAATCTCATGCACCTGCAGCCGGAGTTGATCGAAGCCCAGTTGAAGAAGATCCTGGAGGCAGAGGGCATCGCGTACGATGAGCCGGCGCTGGCGCTGCTCGCCCGTTCCGCGGAAGGCAGTATGCGAGACGGGTTGAGTCTAATGGATCAGGCCATTGCCTACGGTGGTGGCGAAGTGCGGGAAGACGCCATCCGTGAAATGTTGGGCACCATCGATCGCGATACTGTCTGGCGCATGCTCGCAGCGCTGGCGGCAAATGACGCCCAGTCGCTGATGAGAGTGGTTGGTGACGTAGCCGAGCGCGGTATGGATTACCGTTCGGTGCTGGAAGAATTGTTAATCGCACTGCATCGCGTTGCGATGGCGCAAGTTGATGTTGCATTGGTGGTTTCGTTGGCTGCAGACGAGAAGTCACACATTGAGTCGGCCGCAGCAAAGATTTCACCTGAAGATGCGCAACTTTTCTATCAAATTGGTATCACCGGGAGACGGGATCTGCCATTGGCGCCCAATCCGCGCAGTGGTCTGGAAATGGTGCTGCTGCGCATGCTCGCATTCCGCCCGGCCTCGACCGACGCAGTCGGCACGCCGCCCGCTGCGGCTCCCGTGAAAAAGAACACCGAATCATCAAAGCCACCGGCCAGTAAAAAAACGGCAGCCACGAAGTCGGTAGCGGCACCGATCGCTCCGACTACCACGACGCCTGCCAGTGAGTGGTCAGAGGTCGTCAAGCAGTTACCGCTTTCGGGAATAAACCAGCAACTGGCCAACAACACCGTGCAGGAGTCGTTTGACGGCGCGCAGATGGTGCTGATGCTCGATGAGACTTTTGCCAATTTGCACAATCGAGAGCGTGAAGCTGCGCTCAAGGCGGCGCTCAATGAATACTATGGAAAAACAATCAGGCTGGAATTGCGCGTTGGCAAGCCAGTAGCAGAAACACCAGCCGCGGAACATCGGCGCCAGCTTGACGAAAAACAGCAAGCCGCTGTTGCCGCAATTGAGAACGATCCAAATATCGCGACGATTCAGGAACAGTTCAACGCCCGGGTGAAACCGGATTCGATTCGTCCCAATGTCGAGACGGGGAGTGACTAGATGAAAGGTGGATTAGGTAACCTCATGAAGCAGGCGCAAGCCATGCAGGAAAATATGAAAAAGGCCCAGGAGGAGCTGGCCAGTATCGAGGTAACCGGCAATGCAGGGGGTGGAATGGTGACCGTACAGATGACCTGTCGTCACGACGTGCGCAAAGTCACCATTGATCCGGAGCTGATGAGCGATGACAAGGAAGTGCTGGAAGATCTTCTGGCTGCCGCGGTGAATGACGCGGTGCGAAAGGTCGAGGAAGAAACCAAGAACAAGATGTCAGGTCTGACCGGCGGCCTGAATATTCCCGGCCTGAACCTGCCGTTCTGAACAGTATCGCAATGTCAGATAGCCCGGCGATCGAAGAGCTAAAGCAGGCACTGCAACGGCTGCCTGGCGTTGGCCCCAAGAGTGCCCAGCGCATGGCGCTGCATTTGCTTGAGCGTGATCGCAAAGGCGCGGAACGAATTGCTTCTGCGCTTACCGTGGCCCTGGAACGCGTTACCCACTGTCAGCGATGCAATAATCTGACGGAAGAAACGCTTTGCAATATTTGCCAGTCCCCCCGACGTGATCGGGCAATGTTGTGTGTTGTCGAATCTCCGGCTGACCTGATATCGCTGGAGCAATCAGGGGCCTATAACGGCACTTATTTTGTGTTGATGGGTCATCTCTCTCCACTGGATGGCATCGGCCCGGAGGAACTCGGAATCTCCAGGCTGGAGGCATTGCTCGATGAAGGTGAGGTAAAGGAAGTGGTGTTGGCAACCAACCTCACCGTGGAAGGTGAAGCCACGGCTCATTTTGTCGGTGAGCTTGCGCGCCAGCGAGGCATACGTTCCACTCGCATTGCCTACGGGGTACCGGTAGGAGGGGAACTCGAGTATGTCGACGGCGGTACGCTTGCCCGTGCATTTACCGGCCGACGGGATGTATAAACCGGTGGCAGTTCACCTGTCGCGTGCTATCCGCTAACATTCGTTTAATCATTCTTTTACAGTTCGTAGACCGACAACAATAAATAGTAGTAGTTAAGGAGAATTCCCGGTGGAATCAAATTCAGGAGCAGACGTCCTATTCTTGCTTATCGGCGCAGTTATGGTGCTTGCCATGCATGCCGGCTTTGCGTTTCTTGAAGTCGGGACGGTGAGGAAAAAGAATCAGGTCAATGCCTTGATGAAGATTCTGGCCGATTTTTCAGTTTCTACGGTTGTCTATTTCTTTGTCGGTTATATCGTTGCTTATGGCACCAGTCTCGCAACAGATCATGAATTGTTGACCAAGGCTAACGGCTACGAACTCGTAAGATTTTTCTTTCTGATGACGTTTGCCGCAGCAGTGCCTGCGATTATTTCCGGCGGTATTGCCGAGCGAGCGCGTTTCTTTCCGCAACTGGTCGCTACCGCGGTGCTGGTTGGCCTGGTCTACCCGTTCTATGAAGGTATCGTATGGAATGGCAACTTCGGTATACAACAGCTGATCGGCTCAAGCTTCGGTGAAGAGTTTCATGATTTTGCCGGTTCCATCGTCGTTCATTCTGTCGGCGGCTGGATCGCGTTGGCGGCAGTGATGCAGCTGGGTCCTCGTCTGGGTCGTTACGGCCGTGACGGACGCGTTCATGCGATTCCGCCGTCGAGCATCCCGTTCCTGGCACTGGGTTCCTGGACGCTGGCAATTGGTTGGTTCGGGTTCAACGTAATGAGCGCGCAAAAGCTGGCTGACGTTAGTGGCCTGGTGGCAGTAAATTCACTGATGGCCATGGTCGGTGGTGTGCTGAGTGCACTTTTTGTTGGCCGCAATGATCCCGGTTTTATGCATAACGGTGCCCTGGCGGGTCTGGTGGCTGTCTGCGCTGGCTCTGACATAATGCACCCGGGCGGTAGTTTGATTGTGGGTGCGGTTGCAGGTGGACTGTTTGTCTTTACTTTCAATCTTTGCCAGCACCGATGGAAAATTGATGATGTCCTTGGAGTCTGGCCGTTACACGGTCTTTGTGGCGCCTGGGGTGGTATCGCGGCAGGTATTTTCGGATCGACGGCGCTTGGTGGTCAGGGTGGCGTCTCGTTCTGGGCGCAAATGATTGGCACCGTTGGCGGTATCGCGGTGGCATTGATCAGTGGCTATATCGTCTATGGAACCATAAAGAAGATCGTTGGTATTCGGCTGACCCAGGAGCAGGAGTTTATGGGCGCGGACCTGGCGATACACAAAATCGGCACTAGTCCGGAAGAGGACATGGGGCACTAGCCAGCACCTTGGCAGGATTAAAAGATAGGGAGAGGATGCTGGAGTATCCGGCAGGCAACGAGTTGAGACTAACTGACAAGTGAGGAAGACCAGATGGCAGACGGTTATCATGAAGATCTGAAAGTGTTGAGTAAGGAAACGCAGGACATGCACCGGGCGCTTCGCTCGTTAATGGAAGAACTGGAAGCAGTAGACTGGTACAACCAGCGTGTGGATGCCTGTCATGATGATGAACTGCGTGCCATTCTTGCGCACAATCGGGACGAAGAAAAAGAACACGCTGCAATGGTTCTCGAATGGATTCGTCGCAAGGACAAAACTTTCGAGCATGAATTGCGGGACTTTCTGTTTACCGACAAACCCATCGCCCACAAGTAATTCTCTTTCGCGGGCAGGCCGACACCTTTCGTCGGTCTGCACCTGCCACCTGCCGTTTGCGGAACGATAAGCGCTCGCGCTGGTCCTATCTTCCATAGTAATAATGTTGCCTGAATTCAGGCTTCAAAAAATCAATAACATCACATGGAGGAGAAAATGCGCAGACTACTCATTGCAGTTGTATTCATGTCGTTTACCGTGCCGGCGATGGCCGGTTCAGGCGGCATGGTGACAGTTACCAGTGCCAACGATGTCAAGACCACGGTCAAGCAGCTCAAAAAAGTGCTGAAGGATAAGGGCATGACCATCTTCAAGACGGTCGATCATGCCAAGGGTGCTGAAGAAGTCGGGTTGAAATTGCGTCCAACCACGGTGGTGATTTTCGGCAACCCGCAAGTCGGAACGCTACTAATGCAATGTGGTCAGACGGCTGGCATCGATTTACCAATGAAGATGCTCGTCTGGGAAGATAGCAGGGGCAGGGTTCATGTCAGCTACAATGATCCCTCGTACCTGGCCAGTCGCCATCGTATAAAAGGTTGCGCCAAGGTAAAGAAGAAGATGGCCGGCGCTCAGGCGGCATTCGCCAAAGCGGCCGCCAAGAAAGCACCTCCCAAGAAGGGCTTGAAAGACTACAATCCGTTCAAGAAAGATAAGTAGTGGCAAGACATGTAACAAACCGCGTCCCATCATGGGGCGCGGTTTTTTTGTCTGCCGAACTATTTTTCTGATCTTCTATCATCGTCATGGGTTACCAGCGACCCCCGAAGAAGGAGAGAAGTTAACCCCTGGCGCAATACAGGCACTAACTATTTAAACTTCCCAAAACGGATATAATCTGATTCCGTTATTCTGCTCACAAAAGTAATTTCATGCCGCGATTAGCCGATACACTCAAGCGCTGGGGGCAGCCGGATTTTAGGCAGACCTTGCAGGCAGAACTCGAGCAGCTAGAGGGAGATGAGTTACCACTGCAAGAGGCACTGTCGGGCGCAAGTTACGCTACCTATGACAGACGACAGGTGATGGTCCTTGGTGCATCGGCAGTAGAGGGGTGGATTCACGCCCGGGCCGGGATTTTTTATCAAGGTATCGTTGCTGGCTGCAATTGTGCAGATGATCCGTCACCGCTTGATGTAACCGTTGAGTATTGTGAGGTAGCGATTAGCATCCATCGAGTTACCGCAGAGGCGGAGATCACGCTGATCCGGGGCTGAACCGGTAAAACTGCGAGACGTTGACGAGGCGCATGACAAAACCCGCAAAGAAGATACTGATTACCGGTTGCCGGGGCGGCATTGGTCTGAATGCGGCATTGAAACTGGCAGCCCGGGGACACCACGTCATTGCCACGGTGCATCGATCCGAAAGTATCAGTGTCGTAAGGACGGCGGCCGATACCGCTGGTGTGAACCTGGTTGTCGAAAAACTGGATATTCTCGATCCGAACGACCGGCAACGCGCCGTGGCACATGATGTCGACGTATTGATTAATAACGCCGCGGTCGGCGAAACCGGTCCGCTAATCGAAATTCCTATCGACCGCCTGGTCGGAATTCATGAGACCAACGTGGTGGCCACGCTCGCCTTAAGCCAGGCGGTTATTCATCAGATGATTAAAAAGAAGCACGGCAGGGTAATAATTGTCGGGTCTCTTGGCGGGCGTTTGTCGATGCCGTTTATGGGGCCTTACGTCATGACCAAGTTTGCACTGGAGGCTGCGGTAGATGCGATGCGGATGGAACTGCGACCATTCAAGGTGAACGTTTGTATTATCGAGCCAGGCGCCTACGCAACCGGATTCAACGAAGCCATGCATGCCAAAAAGTATGAATGGCTGAATGAAGATTCGGTCTATCGGGACCATATGCGCTTCATCAAGTTTTTTGAAAATGGCAATCTGAAGCTACAGGGAAAACGCACCGACAATATCGCCCGTCAAATCGTCAAGGCAGTTGAGGCGCGGACGCCAAAGGCGAGGTATACGGCGCCATGGTGGCAGGCACTTGGTGTCCGCTTGTTGCGGATATTTGGTAAGTAGGGCAGGCGCCCGGTCTGGCGCTATTGACCGATCAGCCCGTTAACCTTCGCCGCACAGATAAAATCGTTTATCGATAGTCCACCGATGGCGTGAGTGGAATAGCGCACGCTGCAGGTCTTGTAACCCACCTCAAAGTCCGGATGATGATCCTCAACGTGAGCCACCCAGGCAAGGGCATTCACAAAGGCCATGGTTTCGTAGAAATTGGTGAAGGTGTATGTCCGGCGAATCTCCATTTTCTTACCATCAATTTCCCAGCCCGGCGTTTGCTTAAGAAACACATTGGCGTCATCCAGTGATAGCGGATCGACTCCGCCCTCACAGGCCTCGCATTTCATGCTTTTCAGATCGGACGTCACGATCGACTCCTGCTCAGAATTTGTAGTAGGTATCGTTCAGGAACTTGACGATATTTGCCTGGTCGTCCTCGGTGTAGCCCTTGTTGAGCATGCCGCTACACATCTGCACGCGCTTTTCCAGGCCGCTAAGTGACTTGATCCGATTCGGGCGCGTATACACACTACTGTCGTGACAGGCAACACAATCCCGGTTGTGAAGTTGTTTGCCCTTCGCGGCATCACCCAGTACCAGTTCTGCTGAATGGGCAACGGAGGCAGTTAATAGTAGCGACGTTGTCAGTAGTAGAGTTTTCATACCTGGTGCTCCTGCAAGTGGGCGATGCGAACCGGTGCCGGCGGGTGCGAATCATAAAAAATGGAGTGTAGCGGGTCCGGCGTCAATGTTTTGGCATTTTCTTCGTACATTTTTACCAGAGCGCTGATCAGGTCGCTGGCATTCGCCTGCTGACTGGCAAAGGCATCTGCCTCGAATTCATGTTTGCGCGAACTCCAGGACATCAGCGGGCTCAGGAAGAAGGTAAATACCGGCATTGCCAAGAGGAACAGGGCCAGACCAAGATGGTTAATATGGCTCGGGGCGTTAGCAATGCCAAGGCCCTGATAGAACCATGCCTGGGTCGCCAGCCAGCCGAGCAGGGCGAGACCGGCGAGACTCAGCGCAAACATCACGACAATTCGTTTGGTAATATGTTTCAGCTTGAAGTGACCCAGCTCATGAGCCAATACTGCCTCGACTTCAGAGTCATCGAGACTGTCCAACAGGGTGTCGAAGAATACAATGCGTTTGTTGCGACCGAAACCCGTGAAGTAGGCGTTGCCATGCGCAGAACGCTTGGAGCCATCCATCACATATATTCCCTTGCTTCTGAATCCGGTGCGCTCCAGCAGTGATTGTACCCGGTCGCGTACACTGCCTTCTTCCAGCGGTTTGAACTTGTTAAACAGGGGGGCGATCCACGTTGGATAGGCCCAGATGGCAAGCATATTGAAGCCACTGATTAGTAGCCAGACATATAGCCACCAGAGGCCGCCCATCTGGTTCATGATCCAGAGTACGGCAAACAGCAACGGTCCTCCGATCAGCAGCATCAAGCCGGTATTTTTTATCAAGTCAGTCGCAAAGGTTCTGGCATCGGTCTTGTTAAAACCGAATCGTTCCTCGACGACAAACGTGCTGTAAATAGAGAACGGCAGCTCCAGCAGGCCGCCGATCAGGAACAGGCTCATCAATACAGCAGTCCCGTGCCAGATGGGACCGAGATTGGCCGCTGTCCAGCTGCTGTCAAGCAGTTGCAGGCCGCCACCAAGTGTCCAAATCAATAACAGTATTGCACCATAGACCTCATCGACCATCGTCAGGCGGTTTCTGCTCACGGTGTAATCCGCCGCTTTCTCGTGAGCAGACTGGGAGATTTTACCAGCGAAGCTCCCGGGGACAGTGTTGCGATGGGCGAGAACATGTCGGATCTGGCGTCGCGCCAGCCAAAGCTGGGCGGCCAGGGTAGTGCCAAGGAACGCGATAAAGACAATAGAGAAAGTATTCATAGTGAGCCAATGTTATCATTTAACCAAGATATTCCGCAGCTGCGGATCCCCTAGAGAAAAACAGATAATTTCGGAGCACATCATGCCGCAAGACCCCAATGCCCTGATATGGATTGACCTTGAAATGACAGGGCTGGATACCGATAACGATCGCATTATCGAGGTCGCAACGATTATTACCGATGCCGATCTCAATATTGTTGCCGAGGGCCCGGTGCTTGCCGTGCACCAGAGCGATGAAATACTTAACGGTATGGATGAATGGAACACCAAGACCCACGGCAAAACCGGGTTGACCGAGCGGGTTCGTGCCTCGAGGCTCGATGAAGCCGAAGCAGAGCGCCAGACCATTGCATTCCTTGAGCAATATGTTTCCAAGAACCGGTCGCCGATGTGTGGAAACAGTATCTGCCAGGACCGTCGCTTTCTCGCCCGCACCATGCCGGCGCTCGAGGCCTACTTTCATTATCGAAATCTTGATGTGAGCAGCCTGAAGGAACTGGCGGTCCGCTGGAAACCCGATATCCTCCCCGGCTTCACAAAGAAAAATACGCACAAAGCACTGGACGACATCCAGGAATCCATTGAAGAACTGAAGTATTACCGGGACCACTTTATTGTAAAGAACGACTAGAAACCGGTGATGGCCACGTAGCCGGCGCGGTTTGTGGCACCCGTATTGATTGCAGGAGATCGTAATGAACAGGTTGTTTCCAGTCTTGTTAATAGTATCGGTGTTTCTGGCCGGTTGTGCTTCCGGTGGACGTCCGGACTGGACTGATGGCGGCAGAAGCAAGAACTTTCCGGCAGATCGATATCTGACCGGTATGGGCACTGCGTCGGAGCTCGATACGGCCAAAGTACGCGCACGCGCCAGCCTCGCCAAAACAGTTGCGATAAATATCGAGGACGTGAAGGAAGCGGTTTCCCGCGAGACCGGGAAAAGCGGTTCCCCTGTTCTGACTTATGTGAACGAGGCCCGGGTGAATCAACTCATTACTAACCGAACAAAGCAGGTGTTGACCGGCGCTCGGATCGGCGAGACCTGGCAGGGTCCAGAGACCAAAGCACACTACGCGTTGGCGGTGCTGCCAAGATTGCAGGCGGCAAACAATCTCAAGCAGGAAATATCCCGACTTGACAGGGCGACCGGTGGCTACGTGCGCCGATCGAAAAGTGAGGGCGACATTCTGAAAAAAGTGAGAGCCGCGAGCATTGCGCTTGACGCCCAGGTTGCGCGTCTCGGTTATGAGCGTACCTTGCGTCGCGTCAACGACAGCGAAGCTGTTGCTCCGTCGCAGTGGGAAATCGCGGGATTGAGGAGTGATCTCGAAAGACTTCTTTTTCGCGTGCGTGTTGTGCCGCAAGTGGCGGATGACACTACTGGTAGCCTGGGCACATCGACCAGCGCTGCATTGTCAAAATCCGGATTTCAGTTGAGTGATAGTGCGACCGCAGAATTTATCCTGAATGCCGGGTTGAAATTTGAAAATCTGGGGTACAAGGACAAGTGGTACTGGTCGCGCGGGGTGCTAACCGTCAAATTAAGCGAGCGCGCCAGTGGCAAGGAAAGAGGCAGTGTGAGTTGGGCGATCAAGGCGTCCGGTCAAAGCAATGCCGATGCTGAACAGCGCATCGCGACCAAAGCTGATGCGCTTTTGGATCGACAGCTGCGCGATACCGTTATCAGGTTTGCGGTTCGCTAGTTCAATTGTTGAGCAAGAGCCCAGGCTACGTGTTCCCGGACAAGATCAGAATGATGCTGCTCACGGCGACGCAGGCTTTTAATAATCTCTGGATTTGACGGCGCGTTACCAAGCGCCACTGCAATATTGCGCAGCCACTGTTCATAACCAATTCGTCGAATGGCCGAACCCTCGGTTTTCTCCAGGAAGGTCTGTTCGGACCAGTCAAACAACTCCAAAAGCTCGGGTCGGTCCAGTCCGTGGCGCACACGAAAATCCTTTTCTGCGCTCAAGTGCGAAAAACGATTCCATGGGCAGACCAGCTGGCAGTCATCGCAACCATAGATACGATTGCCGATTAACGGCCGTAACGGAATAGGGATAGAGCCTTTCAATTCAATCGTCAGATAAGAGATGCACCGACGGGCATCCAGTTCATAGGGTGCCACGATAGCGGCGGTAGGGCAGATGTCTATGCAAGCGTGGCAGGTACCGCAGTGATTGTCTGCAGGTGAATCAACCGGTAACGGCAGATCCGTGTAAATCTCGCCAAGAAAAAACCATGATCCGGCATCGCGCGCAATCAGGTTGGTGTGTTTACCGATCCAGCCTAGCCCCGAATTTTCTGCCAGTGCTTTTTCCAGCACGGGTGCGCTATCACTGAATACGCGGTATCCAAATTCACCGACCTCCTGTTGAATATGGTCGGCCAGTTTTTGCAATCGTTTGCGCACGATCTTGTGGTAGTCACGGCCAAGCGCATAACGCGAAATCATTGCTAGCGACGGATCACGCATCACTTTATCGCTATCGGCTGCATCGGGTGGCAGATAGTCCATTCTTGCCGAGATTACCCGGATGGTGCCGGGTACAAGATCTGCCGGCCTGCTACGGCGAGTACCATGTGCCTCCATGTAGTCCATGTCGCCGTGGTAGCGGTTGCCCAGCCATTGCAGCAAACGTGCCTCGGCAGCATCGAGATTTACGTCGCTTATGCCTACCTGTTGAAAACCAAGTGATTTGCCCCAGCGCCTGAGGCGAACACTCAGCTCGCTGAAGTCGACAGAATAGTTTCGCTCGGAGCACATATCACCCTATCATATAGCGACACGACATCGTCGCAACTTGAATAATCATGCCTTTACCTGTCAGTCTTTATCTTGCGGAACAAGCCCGGGAGCTCGATCGCCTGGCGATCCAGCAATTAAGTTTGAGCGACGGCCAGTTGATGGAGCGAGCGGGGGCTGCCGCTTATGGCTTGCTGCGCCACCATTGGCCCCGCGCCCGCCGTCTGGCGGTGATCTGCGGGCCGGGAAATAACGGCGGGGATGGCTATGTGCTGGCACGCTTGGCAATGGCAGAAGGCCTAATGGTTCGACTGCTGTCGCCGGGAGATCTGCTGCGTCAGCATGACGACGCCTTGGCGGCGCGCAAGCTGTTTGAACAATCCGGTGGCGTTGTCAGTCCCTTTGATCCTGCAACGCTCGGTGACTGTGATCTGATTGTCGATTCCATTTTTGGAACCGGCCTTGAGCGTGAAATTACCGGCGACTTTGCTGAGGCGATAGCAGCCATCAATGGATCCCGGATCCCGGTGTTGGCGCTTGATATTCCGTCAGGTCTTGATGCCGACCGAGGCATTGTTCTGGGTATCGCGGTGAAGGCCAATGAAACCATCTGCTTTATCGGCATCAAGGCCGGTATGTTGACCGCCGACGGCCCAGACTATTGTGGCCACCTGCGATTTGATTCGCTGGGTATTCCAGACACCACTTTTCGGCAGATTGAGCCCTATGCGACTCGCATTGCGCGCTCGCAACTGCGCGCGTTGTTTCCACGTCGCCGGCGCAATAGTCATAAGGGAGATTTTGGGCGTGTCCTGATTATTGGTGGTGGGCCAGGAATGGCGGGGGCAGCTCGCCTTGCCGGTGAAGCGGCCCTGTACTGCGGGGCGGGCCTGGTGCGGGTCGCGACGCACCCCGAACACGCTTATACACTGAATACGGCAAGACCGGAGCTGATTGTCCACAGCGTCAGTGATGGTCGTCAGTTGCGCGAGTTGATGCAACAGGCAGACGTGGTCGCGCTGGGACCGGGACTCGGTCAATCGGATTGGGCGACGTCATTGATGTCGGTGGTGCTTGAGAGCGGGTTGCCGAAAGTGCTGGATGCGGACGCGCTACGATTGCTGGCGATGGATCCCGTATACGATGATAAACGGGTGTTAACGCCACATCCGGGGGAAGCGGGAGCGCTTCTCGGTACATGTGCTGCTGAAATTCAGGCCGATCGGTTTCGACAGGCAGATTCGATTATTAAGCAATTTGGCGGCGTATGTATATTAAAAGGTAATGGAAGTATCGTCGCCGCGAACAAGATCCGTCGCGTCTGCGCCAGCGGTAACCCGGCCCTGGCAATCGCCGGTAGCGGTGATCTGCTCACCGGGGCGGTGGCCTCGTTTATTGCACAAGGTCTGTCCCTGGTCGACGCCGCTGTCGCGGCTGTCTGGTTGCATGGCCACGCAGCAGACATGATCGCGCACCGGGGCGAACGCGGCTGGCTTGCCAGCGAATTGCTACCGTTTATGCGCGACGCGCTTCATGGACTGGAGAAAGCGGCTGATGAAAACTGATGCCTTTGAGGTGGAAGTTGCCGGTGAGGACGACATGATCACACTGGGGCAATCGCTTTCAGGCTGGTTGAGAAAAATTCATCTGGTCACTTTCACCGGTGACCTGGGTGCGGGCAAGACTACGTTGGTGCGCGGTATATTGCGGGGCCGGGACTACCATGGCGCGGTAAAAAGTCCGACATTTACACTGGTAGAACCCTATGAACTTGCGCAACAGTCGATATACCATTTTGATCTGTATCGATTGGATGATCCCGAAGAATTTGAATTCCTGGGCGCGCGTGAGTATTTGCAGGATGGTGGTTTGTGTCTGGTCGAGTGGCCGGAGAAGGGGGCGGGGTTTTTGCCAGAACCTGATGTAAACGTTACTATAAATAAAGTGAATAGCGGTCGAATGGTAAGGTTTGCGCTGGTAAGCGATCGTGCGAAAGCGTATGCCGATGAATTGATGCATTGTTTGAAAGTGAAGCAAGAGGTGCAAAGCCGGTGAGGACCACCCTGGTCCTGGTAGTTTTTTCATTCCTTGGCCTGATTTCCATGCCGGGCCAAGCGGCTTCCGTTTCGATACAGAACCTGCGCATGTGGCGCGCACCGGACAACACGCGACTGGTACTCGATCTTAGCGGGCCACTTAATCACAAGATATTTCGCCTCAAGAACCCTGACCGTATCGTGATCGATATCGAATCAGCGAGTCTGAGCAAGCCGATGCCGGTGATGACCTTCGATGGTCCTATTATCAAGAGTATCCGCACCGGCCATCGCGGCAACGGTGACCTGCGCATCGTGCTCGACCTGAAACGCGTGACTCAACCCAAATCGTTCCTGTTGAAGCCATTTCAGAGCTACGGTTACCGCCTGGTAATCGATCTGGACCATACGCCCGATGCCGATGATCCGGAATTTGAAAAGGATAAGCCGGCCGCTATTGAGTCAGCTTCCCCACGCGAGCCATCTACACCAGTATTGCCACCACGACGCAGTGAGATCGTCATTGCAATTGATGCCGGTCACGGCGGTGAAGACCCTGGCGCCATTGGTCGTCGCTACAGAACCAGGGAAAAGCATGTTGTGCTCAGCATCGCCAAGGAACTAAAACGCCTGGTAGACCGTGAGCCCAATATGCGTGCAGTCATGACGCGCAAGGGCGACTATTTTGTGCCATTGGCAAGACGCGTACACATGGCACAGGATGCCCGTGCTGATATCTTCATTTCGATACACGCGGATTCCCTGCCAAAGAAACGTGCTCGCGGTGCTTCGGTTTATGCATTGTCGCAACGCGGCGCTACCAGTCGGCTGGCAAAGCGTCTGGCAGACCAGGAAAACGCATCGGACTATATCGGCGGCATTCTGGAAAACAAGGATCCGATTGTGCAGAAGGTGCTGGTTGACCTGAACCAGACATCAACCATTGTCGACAGTCTGGCGCTCGGGCGCGACATACTGACGTCGTTAAAACCGGTTGGTGACATACATAGCGCCAATGTTGAACAGGCCGGTTTTGCAGTATTGAAGTCACCGTTTATGCCGTCCGTACTGATAGAGACTGCTTTTATATCAAATCCTTCCGAAGAGAAACGATTGCGGACGCACCGGTTTCAGCGGCAGATGGCGCAGGGAATATTTTCCGGCATCAGGCGCTATGTAAAACGCAAAGACCTGCGACCATTACCACGCGCGGTGCCATCCGGTACCGTTCGGCACAATGATGAAACACGTGTGCACATTGTTCGCCGGGGCGAGACACTCTCCGGTATCGCCCAGCGCTATGGTGTAAAACTGCAGGCCTTGCGGGTGGCCAACAATATTTCCGGTACCAGTGTACAAGCTGGCGAGAGCCTGCAGATTCCCGGGCTGTAAGTCAGTACAAAACCAATCCAGAACAAGAGAAGAAGAAGGAGGTAGGGAGGCATGACTGAGCGACGTCAGTCCATACATGGCGAGTGGTCGTCACGCCTGGCATTTATTCTGGCCGCGACCGGCTCGGCCGTTGGTCTCGGTAATATCTGGAAGTTTCCCTATATTACCGGCGAGTATGGCGGTGGCGCTTTTGTGCTGGTGTATCTAGCCTGTATCGCTGTGATCGGCATCCCGATCATGATGGCCGAAGTGATGATTGGTCGACGCGGGCGCCAGAGCCCGGTGAATACGATGCGCACCCTGGCCACGGAAGAGGGGCATAATCCACTCTGGCAGTACCTTGGTTGGGCCGGTGTTCTCTCCGGGTTTTTAATTCTCTCTTTTTACAGCGTGGTTGCCGGCTGGGCCATGGCCTATGTGCCGCGAGTTGCCAGCGGCATGTTTACCGGAACATCGCCGGAAAAAGTTGCATCGATATTCGGTGACCTGATTGGTGATCCGGAGCGCTTGCTCGCATGGCACACCCTGTTTATGGGTCTCACCATGATTGTTGTCTCGCGAGGTGTGCGCAGCGGCCTCGAGCAGGCAGTGCGTATCCTGATGCCTGCACTGTTTCTGCTTCTGGTCATTCTGGTGGGCTATTCATTGAGTGCCGCCGATTTTGCCAGTGGTGTTCGATTTCTTTTTGCACCGGATTTCAGCAAGCTGTCGTGGGAAGGTGTGCTGGTGGCAATGGGCCACGCCTTTTTTACCCTGAGCCTGGGCATGGGTGCGATCATGGTTTACGGATCGTATTTGCCAAGCCACGCCTCCATTGCCAAGACCACTATTATTATCGCCGGTGCCGATACACTGGTGGCACTTCTCGCCGGCCTGGCGATTTTCCCGCTGGTGTTCAGTCACGGTCTGACACCGGGTGCCGGCCCTGGCCTGATCTTCCAGACGTTACCCATCGCCTTTGGTCAAATGTGGGGCGGTGCTTTCTTCGGATTTTTATTTTTTATCTTGTTGAGCTTTGCCGCGTGGACATCGGCGATTTCATTGATCGAACCGATTGTCGCCTGGCTGGTGGAAAACCGGGGGTTAAGCCGGATCAAGGCAACAGTATGGGCGGGGGGTATTACCTGGGCACTTGGCCTGGGAAGTTTGTTATCACTGAATCTGTGGCAGGACTTCAAGATCATCAAGTGGGGCATTCTCGATTTTGTCGACAAACTCACAACCAACGTCATGCTGCCATTGGGCGGTCTCGCCATTGCCATCTTTGCTGCCTGGATCATGTCGCGCGAATCCACTGAAGACGAGCTTGCAATAGAGAACCCGCTATTTTATCAATTGTGGCGCTTCTTCGTTCGTTATATCACGCCAGTCGCGGTGGTCGTCGTTTTCCTCAATGCAATTGGCGTTATCCAGGTCGGGAAAGGTTAACCGTCGAGTCGTTGCCGAATCTGTTTTTCGATTTCGTGCTGGGCCACTGTATCGTCAACCGTTTCGCCATTGCGATCGGTGACGAAGAAGATGTCCTCGGCGCGTTCGCCGTAGGTCGCAATTCGGGCAGTGACGATCTGCAATTGGCAGGCAGCCAGCGCCAGTGCAATGTGGTGCAACAGGCCAGGCCGATCCTGGGCCGATACCTCAACAATGGTTTGCAGGCCATTGGCAGAGGGAGAAAAATTGATCCGTGTCTCCACGGGAAAATGTTTCTGTTGACGTGACAGCCGCTTCTCAATGCGTGGTGCAACCTCTCGCTCTTCGGAGAGTTCCCTTTGCAACGCTTTCTGTAAATCCTCGATTTCGCGCCGGCCCGATATCGCATTACCGTTCGTGTCGAGCACGATGAAGGTGACGATGGTATAACCGTGTCGCGTCGGGTGAACCCGTGCATCAACTACCGAAAGCCCGCACTGGTCGATCGCACCGGTAATCAAACTGAACTGTCCGGGGCGATCGATGGTATAGACCATGATTTCCGTACCGCCGACATCAGGGTCGAGTGTGACTGCGACCAGCGGTAAATCCGCGATCACCGAGGTGGCAATTTCCCGAGCATGCCAGGCGAGACTACGGGCGTTGTGACGCAGAAAATATTCGTTATCCATTTGACGCCAGAAATTCAGTACTCGCGATTCTGGAACCATTTGGCTGGTAGCCAGTATATCCATGGCTTCCTGTTTCAGTTCACGGACGTGCTCGTCAACATCAATCGGATTGCCGAATCCGCGCCGGATCATTCGGGCTGTTTCATGGTATAGCTGCGTTAACAGTCCGCGCTTCCATTCGTTCCAGACTTTTGGACTGGTGCCGCGCATGTCAGCAATGGTTAGCAGATAAAGATTGTCCAGGTGTTCCTTATCCCCCATCTGCCGGGCAAATTCGAGAATGACATCAGGATCCTGGATGTCCTGGCGCTGTGCCACCATCGACATGATCAGGTGATTTCGCACCAGCCAGCAGACGAAGCGTGTATCGTATTCACTTAGCCCGTGCTGCTCACAAAATTTGCGAGCATCTTTTTCCCCGAGATCGGAATGATCACCACCGCGACCTTTGGCGATATCGTGAAACAAGGCACCAAGATAAAGACGTTCTGGTTTAACCAGCTTCCTGATGATCGAGGAAGCTAACGGGAATTCATCGGTGTGCTCGGGGACGGTAAATCGGCGGACGTTGCGCAAGACGAACAGGATGTGTTCGTCGACAGTATAAACATGGAACAGGTCATGCTGCATTTGACCGACGATGCGGCCGAAGACCGGCAGGTAGGCACCCAGAACGCCGTAGGCATTCATGCGTCTCAATTCCTGGGTGATGCCGTGGGGCTGGCGCATGATTTCCATGAACAGGCTGCGGCAGCGCAAATCCTGGCGGAAGCTCTTGTCGATGCGATGAAGGTTCTCCCGCACCAGGCGAATGGTTTGCGCACGCACACCTTTCAATTTCGGGTGTTGCTGCAATATCAGGAACAGCTCGAGCATCGCCCAGGGCGAGCGTTCGAATACCTTGTCATTCACGGTCTCGAGAAAATCGCCATGGGCCTGAAAGCGGCGATTGAGGGGGCGGATGCGCGGCTTGCCCCGTGCGAGGATGGCTTCCTGAAAATGTTGCAACAGGATTTCGTTGAGCAAAGACAGGTCCTTGATCGTTCGGTAGTAGATTTTCATGAACTGCTCTACAGCGAGACTGCCAGGCTTGTCATGGAAACCCGCAGCCGATGCCAGTGCGCGCTGGTGGTCAAACAGGAGCCGGTCTTCGCGTCTGCCCGAAAGAAAATGCAGACCATTCCGAATATGCCAAAGATAGTTGCGGCCCTTGATCAGGGTTCGGTACTCATTCTGTGTCAGGAATCCATGCTCGATCAATTCATCCAGCGACGCAGTACCAAATTCGCGCTGGGTTACCCAGGAAATCATCTGGATATCACGCAAACCACCCGGGCCTTCCTTGATGTTGGGTTCGAGGTTGTAGCCGGTATCATCAAACCGGTGATGACGCTGTATTTGTTCTTCCCATTTTGCCGCAAAAAACTTGCGACTGGGCCATAGCTTGGCTGGACCAGTTGCCTGCTGCATTTTTTCAAGCATTACAGGGTCACCGTGCAGCAACCTGGTTTCCATCAGGTTGGTTACTACGGTGATATCTTTTTTTGCTTCCTGCACGCAGTCCTTCAAAGTGCGAACGCTATGTCCGACTTCCAGTCCAATATCCCAGAGGAATCGGAAGAAGGTTTCGACGAAAAGATTGATCGACTCGCCCAGGTTTCGATGCAGCAGCAGCATCAAATCAATGTCGGAAGCGGGATGGAGCTCGCCGCGACCGTAGCCACCAACAGCAATGAGTGAAACCTGGTTGTTCTCGGGAAGCAGGTGCAGATGATGTTTGAACGCCCGCACGATCAATTGGTCCACCAGCCATGCGTTGCTGGTGACGATATCTTCAGCTTTGGCACCAGCGAGGTATTCCTGCTTCAGCTGCTCGCGGCCGTCACGCAGCGTGTTACGGAATAGCGGCAAAACGTTATCACTGTTCTCCAGTGATTTCGCAAAGCGCTTTGCGTCAAAAAGATCGCTTTTTTTAATGGCCATGGAGGGATGTTGATGGAAATCGGCCGTGGCAACAACCGAAGTGCGCGATCAGGGCTGGTCGCCCGGGACCATCGTCAGGATCTCGTGATCAGTATCTGTCACCAGGATGGTGTGTTCCCATTGCGCTGACAGTGCATGGTCGGAGGTGACCACGGTCCAGTTGTCCTTGAGCAGCTTAACGTCCTTTCGACCGGCATTGATCATGGGCTCGATGGTAAAGGTCATACCGGGTACAAGTTCAACACCGGTGCCGGCCGTTCCATAATGCAGGACCTGCGGCTCTTCGTGAAACTGGCGGCCAATACCGTGTCCGCAGTACTCACGCACCACGGAGTAATTGTTGGACTCGGCGTGTACCTGGATGGCATGGCCAATGTCTCCCAGCCGTGCTCCCGGTTTAACCTGTTCAATGCCGATGAGCATGCATTCGTGGCTGATTTCACAAATACGCCTGGCCAGGACCGATGGCTCGCCGACATAGAACATCTTGCTGGTGTCGCCGTGAAAACCGTCCTTGATTACCGTGATGTCAATGTTGACGATATCGCCCTTTTTCAGCTTTTTTTCGGAAGGGATGCCGTGGCATACCTGGTGGTTAATGGAGGTGCAGATGGATTTCGGAAAACCCTTGTAATTCAACGGTGCCGGGATCGCGCCCTGCTCGTTGACGATATAGTCGTGACACAGCCGGTCGAGTTCGTCCGTCGTAATGCCAGCCTGGACGTGCGGGCGTATCATCTGCAGCACCTCACCGGCCAGGCGCCCGGCAACGCGCATTTTCTCTATTTCTTCCGGCGTTTTAACGTGTATCGACATAATTTTGAGGCCAAATATGGCTGGTTAGGCGAAAATTGCGGCCATTTATAACACGATTCCGGCTATTCGCTGTATTTAGCCCCGGGGCAATTGTGGTTTAGCGCAGAAATCATTGAAAATATTGTCGAAAAAAAGGGGATGCTGTATATTCCGCGCCTGATTTTTACCTAAAACGCACATGGTCCGTCACATGCGTCCGGGTGCCTCGTTTCAGCGTTGTCTGGGAGGAGGTCGGTGCATGGGGTCCATGGAAGCCTAAAACCCGAAGGAGAATATGATGAGTAAAGTAAGTATGCGAGACATGCTCGCAGCTGGTGTGCATTTCGGCCACCAAACCCGCTTCTGGCACCCCAAAATGCGTCCCTATATCTTTGGGGAACGCAACAAGATCCATATTATAAATCTCGAAAAGACCGTTCCTCTGCTGGAGGACGCGCTCAATTTTGTTGGCAGTCTGGCTGCCAAGCGCGGCAAAATTCTTTTTGTAGGCACCAAGCGCCAGGCAGCGGACACGATTCGTGACGAAGCCATTCGTTCCGGTTCACCATATGTGCACAAGCGCTGGTTGGGCGGCATGCTGACCAACTTCCAGACAGTAAAGCGCTCGATTAGCCGTCTCAAGGAGCTGGAAGCGATTCTCGATGAGGGTGCCAGTCCGAAACTGAACAAGAAAGAGCTGCTGATGCTTAGTCGTGAGCGTGAGAAGCTTGATGGTACGCTCGCAGGGATCAAGGACATGGGCGGTCTGCCGGACGCACTTTTCGTGATTGATGTCGGCATGGAATATATCGCCATCAAGGAAGCCAACAAGCTGGGTATTCCGGTAGTGGCCGTGGTTGACACCAATTGCAAGCCTGATGGTGTCGATTATGTTATTCCAGGTAACGACGATGCGATTCGTGCGATTCGTCTGTATTCCAAACTTGTTGCCGATGCCATTATTGATGGACGAAAGTCCGCGCAGGTTGCACTGCCTGAGGGCGAAGACGAGTATGTCGAGGTCGACGAGGAGCAATCAAAGGTCAAGGTAAAGGCGAAGAAGAAAGTCGCCAAACCTGAAGAACCTGAGACGGTTGCCGCTCCCGAAGCGGATACCGCGGCCTCAGAAGGCGAAGCAGAGTAAACACAATACAAGGGGGCCTGGCCCCCTTGTTCGTAACCAGAAAGTATTTATATCGTTGTAAACGATATCTCCTTGTTGAGTATTTTCTGAACAACAGACACAAGTATTCAAGACTCTAGAGGTTCAACATGGCTATCACTGCTGCACAGGTGAAAGAACTGCGCGAGATGACCGGTCTCGGCATGATGGAATGCAAACAGGCGCTGACCGAAACGGACGGCGACAAAGACGCCGCGATTGAATTGCTGCGCAAGAAAGCGGGCGCAAAGGTTGAGAAAAAGGCGGGTCGAACGGCTGCTGACGGTGTGATCAGTATCGCAACTAATAGTGGCAACAAGGCTACCGCAATCGTTGAAGTCAACACCGAGACGGATTTCGTTGCTAAAGGTGACGAGTTCAAGGATTTCGCTGGTAATATTGCTGCGCGTGTCGCGGCGGACAAGCCAGCTGATATCGAGGCATTGAAGGCGATGCCGCTCAAAGACGGAAGCGACCAGAGTATCAGTAAGGCGCTGGAGGCATTGGTACAGAAGCTGGGCGAAAAGATGGATGTTCGTCGTTTTGCCATCATCACTTCTGACAATACCGTGGGCAGCTACGTTCATGGCAGCAAGATCGGCGTCATCGTCGAAGTGAAAGGCGGATCCGACGACCTGGCAAAGGACCTGGCCATGCATATCGCAGCCGCACGTCCACAGTTCGTGACGCCTGACGAGGTGCCGGATGACGTGAAGGCGAAAGAGCGTGAAATATTTGTTGCCCAGGCCAAAGAGAGCGGCAAGCCAGACAATATTATCGAGAAAATGGTCGAAGGTCGTCTGAACAAGTTCCTGGCAGAGATTTGTCTCACCGGACAGCCATTCGTGAAAGACCCCGACACCACGATCGAGAAGCTGCTTGGTTCCGCCGGCGCCAGCGTCGTGCAGTTTGTCCGCTACGAAGTTGGCGAGGGCATCGAGAAGAAACAGGAAGACTTTGCTGCCGAGGTAATGGCCCAGGTTAAAGGGGAGTAGTCCTTGTCTACCGGCAGCAAGCCAGTCTATCGCCGCGTTCTGCTCAAGCTTAGTGGCGAGGCATTGATGGGCGATGATGCCTACGGCATCAATCGTGACGTTGTCAGCCGAATTGTTGGCGAGATCGGCGATGTGCTGGCTGTCGGAACACAACTGGCCATCGTGATCGGTGCCGGGAATATCTTCCGCGGCGTATCCGGGTCTGCCGAAGGCATGGACCGGGCAACAGCAGACTACATGGGCATGCTGGCCACGGTGATGAATGCCATGGCATTACAGGATGCGCTGGTCTCCAGCGGTACGCCTGCGGTAGTGCAGTCAGCGATTCGCATGGAACCGGTGGTCGATTCGTACGACCGCAAATCAGCCATCCGACACCTTGAATCAGGAACTGTCGTGATTTTTGGCGGGGGAACCGGTAATCCTTTCTTTACGACTGATACCGCTGCCAGTCTACGTGGGCTAGAGATTGATGCCGATGCGGTATTCAAGGCCACCAAGGTGGACGGTGTTTACACCAAGGACCCGGTAAAGCACAAAGACGCGGAGCGCTATGATGTGCTTACCTACAATGAGGTGCTAGAGAAGCAACTGGGTGTCATGGATGCAGCCGCCATCGCGCTCTGCCGCGACCAGGCCATGCCACTGCGTGTGTTCAGTATTAATAGGTCTGGCAGCCTGCTGCGCGTCGTCCTCGGTGAGGATGAGGGCACACTGGTACAATCCGGAGAGCAATCATGAACGAAAGTGCAACCAAAATTACAAAAGATGCAGACTCGCGCATGCAGAAGTCAGTGGAGTCGCTCAAGGCGGATCTCAGCAAGATTCGAACCGGACGTGCCACGGTCGGGTTGCTCGATCACGTGAAAGTGGACTTCTATGGCAATCCCAGTCCGTTAAGCCAGGTCGGCAATATCAGTGTTTCTGACGCGCGAACCCTTACCATCAAGCTTTGGGACAAGACCATGGTGCAGGCTGTCGAAAAGGCAATTAATGAATCGGGTCTTGGTCTTAACCCCGCCACAGCCGGCGACACAATTCGCCTTCCGATTCCACCGTTGACCGAGGAGCGACGCAAGGAATTGACCAAGGTCGCGCGCAGCGAAGGCGAAAATGCCAAGATTGCAATCCGCAATATCCGCCGAGACGGCAATCAGCATCTGAAGAATCTGGTAAAGGACAAGGAGATATCGGAGGATGAGGAGAAGCAGGGCGAGGCAATCATTCAGAAACTGACGGACAAGTTTGTCACCGAAGTGGATAAAATGGTCGAACTTAAAGAAAAGGACCTGATGGAGATATAGCGCTATCTGCCCATTGCCCTGTTCTTCTTCACACGCTTAAGGTTGTCGGGAAGCTTACGCTAGATTTCTTGCCGAAATCATTATGAATAAACCGAGCGCCGCCAGCAAAACTCCCGCCTCCGGTATTGATCCCGGGCTACCTGTCCATGTCGCTGTGATCATGGACGGTAATGGCCGCTGGGCGCGGCAACGTGGAATGCCTCGTGTTGCCGGGCATCGCAAAGGTGCCGACGCGGTACGTACATTGATACGTGCCTGTGCCAAACGCAATATCGCCTATCTGACTTTATTTGCTTTTAGTAGTGAAAACTGGAAACGACCGAAGCCCGAGGTTCAGCGGCTGATGGAACTGTTTGTTTCCGCGCTTGATAAGGACGTCAAGGAACTGCACTCGAATAATGTACGTTTCCGGGTGATTGGTGATCGCTCAGGTCTGGACGAAAAAATTGTCCAAAAGATTGGGAACGGCGAGTTGCTCACTAAGGACAATGACGGTCTTCAGCTCAATGTTGCAATCAATTATGGGGGCAAGTGGGATCTCCTGCAGGCATGTCGGAGTATTGCCGGGCGGGTATCTGAAGGAACCCTTGCCGCCAGTTCGATCCAGATTGACGATATTGAATCGGGCTTGAGTACTGCAGGTATGCCAGAACCGGATCTGTTTATTCGTACCGGTGGCGAGCATCGCATCAGTAATTTTCTGATGTGGCAACTGGCCTACACCGAACTTTATTTTACCGACGTGTTATGGCCGGATTTTGACGAGGCTGAGCTCGAGCTTGCACTCACGTCATTCTCCGGTCGGCAGCGACGCTTTGGCCGTACCGGCGAACAGCTGGAGGCGAACTAACCATGTTGTGGAAGCGCGTTGTGACGGCAATCGTACTGTTACCACTATTGTTGCTGGCTTTATTCAAACTGCCGGCAACAGGTATTGCTGTGGTGATCACGGTAGCGGTGATGCTGGCGACATGGGAAATGACGGCGCTAATCGGGTTTACGCAAAGTTGGCAGCGGCTGATCTATAGCATCTGTATCGGGGTCGTTGGCGTCAGCGGATCACTATGGGTACTGCGAGGTGGTGATATTGTGCCGATACTTGTTATCGCGTTGGCCTGGTGGCTTTATGCCATCGTTCATATTTTTCGTGAAGACGGAAGCTATGGCGGGGTATTTGGAAGCATGCCGGGTCGTATGATCGCCGGTGCGTTGGTTATGCTACCGACCTGGTTAGCATTTCTGTTTCTGTTTGTTGCGGATGATTCCGCGCCGCAATTATTGTTGTATGTGCTTGTTCTGGTCTGGATTGCCGATTCGTTCGCCTATTTTTCTGGTCGTGCATGGGGAAAACATAAGCTGGCACCGGCAGTTAGCCCCGGGAAATCGGTCGAAGGTGTGATTGGTGGGCTGTCGGGCGTGGCGCTTGTCTCTTTGCTGGGAGGGTACTATCTCTGGGGCCTGGCTGGTCAGGCGCTTATATTATGGTTAGCGGTTTCGCTGGTTACCGGGGCGGTCTCGGTTACAGGCGACCTGATCGAGAGTATTTTCAAACGGCGCGCGGGAGTAAAAGATAGTGGACAATTGTTACCGGGCCATGGCGGCATGTTTGATCGGATTGATGCATTGACGGCGGCGATCCCGGTATTTGCCCTCGGCTGGATGACCTTGCTAAAGGCTTCCGGATGAGTCCAGGTTCAGTCCAGAAAGTCGCGGTACTCGGATCCACTGGCAGCATTGGTGTCAGCACACTCGATGTCATCGCCCGTCACCCTGATCGCTTCCGGATAGAGGCACTTACCGCCAATACCCAGGTGGAGCGCTTGTTTGAACAGTGTAAGCAGTTCAGGCCTGCGATTGCAGTGATGGCGGACGAGAGCAGTGCGAGGTCACTGAAATTAATGCTCGAGGAGTCGGGGCTGGAAACAACAGTGTCGGCTGGAATGGATGCCTTGTGCACAACAGTCTCCTCCGATGACATTAATGTTGTCATGGCGGCTATCGTCGGCGCTGCAGGTTTGAAGCCGACCTTGGCTGCGGTGAAAGCGGGCAAGCGGGTACTGATCGCAAACAAGGAACCATTGGTAATGGCGGGTGACATCTTTATTGCTGAAGCCAGGCGATCCGGAGCGCTGCTGTTGCCAATAGATAGCGAACACAATGCCGTGTTTCAGTGCCTGCCGTCAGATTTCCGTACCGGCAATACCCCAGCCGGTATTCGCCGGGTATTGCTTACCTGTTCGGGTGGCCCGTTTCGTTTGCGGGCAACATCCGAGTTATCCGACGTCACGCCGGACGAAGCCTGCGCCCATCCCAACTGGAATATGGGCCGGAAGATCTCTGTCGATTCTGCGACGCTAATGAATAAGGGTCTCGAACTGATCGAGGCATGCTGGCTGTTTGGTATCGAACCTGACAAGGTTGAGATAGTGATCCATCCACAAAGTGTCATTCATTCCATGGTGGAATATCTCGATGCATCGGTGCTGGCACAATTGGGAAATCCGGATATGCGTACCCCTATTGCCCACGCCCTTGCATGGCCAGAACGTATTGATTCCGGCGTTGCCTCGCTTAACCTGTTTGACGTGGCCAGGCTCGAGTTCGAGTCGCCCGATGTCGAACGATTTCCATGCCTGCGCCTGGCTTCCGAGGCTGTGCTTGCCGGTGGCACGGCACCGGCGATTCTAAATGCTGCCAACGAGGTAGCGGTTCAAGCCTTCCTTGATGGAGATATCCGCTTCACCCAGATAGCCGAAGTCATCGCGGCGGTAATGGAAAGATGTAAGCCGAACGATGCCAGTGATCTCGAAACCATACTTAGTGACGATTTGCGTGCCCGCGACATCGCCGCATCGATGGTGCAGCGGCCTTCGGCGTTGGTCAGGGGAGGGCACCAATGATAAACGGCATCTATATGCTGGTTGCCTTTGTTGTCGCGCTCGGGTTGCTGATTGTGGTGCACGAGTTTGGTCACTTCTGGGTAGCACGTCGCATGGGCGTCAAGGTGCTGCGATTCTCGGTCGGATTTGGTAAACCGATGCTGACTCGACGCTGGGGCAAGGATCAAACCGAGTTTGTTGTCGCGGCCATTCCGCTTGGGGGCTATGTCCGCATGCTGGGTGAGCACGACGATGATTACAGAAAGGAAGAGGCGCACCTGGCGTTTAATCAGAAAACCGTTGGTAGGCGTATGGCGATCGTTGTTGCCGGTCCCGTGTTCAATCTGATTTTTGCCGTCTTTGCGTTTTGGCTGGTATTCCTGATTGGCATGGAGGGGATGAAGCCGGTGGTCGGCGGGGTGGCGCCCGCGTCGCTTGCCGCGCAGGCTGGCTTCCAGCGAGGCGATGAGCTCCTCACGCTTGATGGCAAGACCGTGCAGACCTGGAGCGAACACCGGATGTACCTGTTCCGGCGGGCACTGGACCGTGCCAAAGTTGTTTTCACGGTACGCAGCGAGAGCGGTGAGGTTGTCACCCGAACGATCGATCTTGGAAAGATACCCATCGCAGAAATTGACGCGGGCCTGGTTTCACGTGGCATCGGCCTGTTTGCCTATATGCCCGAGATTCCTGCGATCATGGGAAAAATTGAACCAGGTCCGGCCCAGGCGGCTGGCTTGCGTGCAGGGGATCAAATCAAGTCGGTAAACGGCAAGCGCGTCAGCAACTGGCAGGAATTTGCGCTGACCATACGTGAACGCCCGGATCAATCCACAACATTGACGGTGAATCGAAACGGGGAGAGCCTGGTGATCACCGTGGTGCCGAGACCGGAACAGGTAAACGGAAAGACCATCGGCCTGATCGGGGTGCGCCCGCAGTTACCACAGTTGCCGGACGAGATGCGTGCATCAGTCAGACACGGCCCGCTGAAGGCAGTGCAGGTAGCGGTAGGCCAGACCTGGACCATGTCCGTGCTTACGCTTGAGATGTTTTATCGTATGCTCAAGCTCGAGGTATCGACCAAGAATATCAGCGGCCCGCTGACTATCGCCCAGGCGGCAGGCTATTCGGCCCAGCTGGGTCTGGATCGTTTTCTGATGTTCCTGGCGCTGGTCAGTATCAGCCTGGGTGTGCTTAACCTGTTGCCGATCCCGGTCCTGGATGGTGGGCATCTGTTGTATTACGTAATCGAGGCCATACGCGGCAAACCGTTACCGGAGACTGTACAGGCGTGGGGTCAGCAGATTGGTATATTCCTGCTCGCATGTTTGATGTTACTCGCTTTTTATAATGACATAACAAGAATCCTGTTTTGATGAAGTATGCTTTTCGGATTATTGCCGGTTGCCTGAATCAGGTCCGCTGCAAATATTTATTGCCACTACTCCTGGTGGGTGTGATGCAGACCGCGTATGCGTTCGACACATTCATTGTTCAGGAAATACGTGTCGAAGGCCTGCAGCGAATTTCCATTGGTACTGTTTTCAACTATCTCCCGGTAACGGTCAAAGACCGCATGACCGACGAGCGCGCCAGGGACTCGATACGTGCACTGTTCGACACGGGCTTCTTTTCCGACGTTCGCCTTGGACGCCAGGGCCAGACGCTGGTGGTGACCGTGGTCGAGCGACCATCAATTCTCGATGTTGATATCGAGGGCAGTAAAAAGATAAAACCGGAAGATCTCATCAAGACCCTGAAGGAGGCGGGACTGGCAGAGGGCCGAACATTTGACCGGTCGCTATTGGACCGGGTAAAGCTGGATCTTCAGCGTCAGTATTACAGTCTCGGTTACTACGCGGTGAAAATCGATTATGCAATCGAACCAAAGGATCAGAATCGCGTCAGCATAAAAATCAATGTATCGGAGGGGCGCATCGCGCTTATCGAGGACATTCGTATTGTCGGCAACAAGGAATTCTCTGACAAGAAACTGTTGGGCAATTTTCGATTGCAGAAGCATGGCGCATCGATAAATCCGTTTAGTAAAAAAGACCGATACTCCCAGCAACAGCTGGAAGGGGACCGGGAAACCCTGCGTAGTTATTACCTGGACGCCGGTTATATTGATTTTGCCATGGACTCCACCCAGGTCTCGGTAACCCCGGACCGCGAGCATGTATACATAACAATCAATATTACCGAAGGTCAAAAATACCGTATTGCCAATTACCGGATATCGGGGCAGACGATCGTACCGGAATCCGAGATTCGGAAGCTGATCACAATCAAGCCTGGCGATATCTTTTCACGCAAAAAAATAATCGACATCACCACGGCAATTGCCGGAAGGCTCGGTGATGAGGGTTATGCCTTTGCTCGCATTAATCCCTCCCCGGACATCAATCGTGACAAGGCAGAAGTAAATCTCAACTTCTTTATTGATCCAGGGAAACGCGCTTACATCCGTCGCATCGAGATTTCCGGCAACGCCATTACTCGCGACGAAGTGATTCGACGGGAATTACGCCAGCTCGAGGGCTCGTGGTTTTCCAAACAAAAACTCGAACGCTCCAAGGTAAGGCTGCAGCGTCTGGGGTTCTTTGAAACCGTAGATGTCAGGCCAGTACCGGTATCCGGCGCTCCAGACCAGCTGGACTTGATGGTCCAGGTCAAAGAGCAGTCAACAGGTAGTGTCATGCTTGGCGGCGGTTATTCTGATGCCAACGGGTTTTTTATTAATGCCTCCTATAACGAGCGCAACGCCTTCGGTACCGGCAAAGCAGTCACCGTTTCATTTGACAACAGCCAGGCGACTACGACCTACGAATTTCGATATAACAACCCGTTCTATACAAAGACCGGTATCAGTCGAGGTTTTGACGTGTACGCAACCTCGGTCGATGCCGAAGTAACCGGTACCGGTGGTTACGGTACCGATACCACTGGCCTGGGATTTACCTATGGATTTCCATTTTCGGAGACCAGGAAAATCACTGCGGCAATCCATTATGAAGGCATCAATATCACCACCAATGCGGATACGGCACAGGTGGCAATTGATTTCGTCAATCAATATGGACCAAAAGTAAATATCCTGAAAAGCACTCTCGGCTGGTCACAGGATTCCCTGAACAATTTTTTGTTCCCCACTGACGGTGGTCTATATCGAGTAACGGCAGAGGCAGGCATACCGGGCGGTGACCTGCTTTACTATCAGGCAAAAATAAATGGTAGTTATTACATACCCCTGGAGGACAAGCGTAGTACTATTCGCCTCCGCGGCGAAGTGGGTTACGGCGACGGTATTGGAACTACCACCGAGCTGCCGTTCTTTAAAAATTACTACGCCGGTGGCGCCAGTAGTGTACGAGGTTACCGATCGCGGGGACTGGGTCCGCGCGACGTCAAGGCACCGTACGATCCAATCGGTGGTAACAAGCTTTTCACGGCCAACGCGGAGTATATTTTCCCGGTTCCTGGTTCGCCGGAACAAGGAAGTTCCATGCGCTTGAGTCTGTTCTTTGATGCCGGTATGGTGTACGGGCCTGATCAGTCGATAGATCTGGGGCAAGTAAGGTACACGGCAGGCGTCTCGTTCAACTGGTTTACACCCATGTTCCCCATATCCATTAGCTGGGGCATACCGCTGAACGCGCAACCGGGCGATTTGACTGAAGCTTTCCAGTTTAATATTGGTCTTCCCTTACAGTAGATTAGAGATGTGTCTCGAATGAATAATCAGGCTAGAAATTATTTCGCTTTAGCGCTCGTTGCACTCCTGGCGTTACCCGGCCTGGTACAGGCCGCCGCATTAAAGATCGGTTACGTCAACACAGTTAAAGTAATCGAGCAGGCGCCACAGGCCAAGACTGCACTGGAGCGTCTTGAAAAGGAGTTTGCGCCTCGTGATAAAAAACTGGTGGAAAAAAGAGAGCGTATAAAAATTATCGAGACCGAGCTCGAGAAGAATTCGTTAGTGTTAAATGATGCGGAGCGACGCAACAAGGAACGCGAGCTGTTGGGTCTTAAGCGCGATGTTCGTCGTGCAACCCAGGAGTTTCGGGAAGACTACAATCTCAGGCGAAATGAAGAACTGGCGGCGCTCCAGAAACTCGTCTACAAAACTATCGTGGACTTGGCAAAGAAGAAAAAGTTTGACCTGATTCTGCATGAAGGCACGGTTTATGCCAGCGAACAAATCGATATTACCGATCAGGTGCTCGAGAGTTTGCGGAGCAAATTTACCCAGTAGCAGGCCAGATCATGTCCTATGATCTACGTTATCTCGCGAAACTGTGTGGCGCAGAATTATGCGGCGATCCTGAAAAAGTCATCGCGGGGATATCCTCACTCGAACGGGCAGCCGAAGATCAAATCACCTTTTGTCTGGATAGTAAGCATCTGGAACAGCTGAAAGCCACGCGTGCCGGCGCTGTAATTGTAAATAACAAAATTGCTGAAGCCGTTAACGGCAATGCGTTAATTAGCAACAACCCCCATTTGGCATTCGCTATCGTGGCTCAGGCCCTGCATCCGCCTGCGCAGGAGGCCGAAGGCATTGCCGACTCCGCGGTTGTCGCAGTAAGTGCCGATATCGCCGAAAACGCCCGAATCGGACCAAACGTTACCATCGAGTCAGGGGCGACTATCGGCGAAAACGTACAGATCGGTGCCGGATCCTTTATTGGTGCTGACGTCGTCATCGGTAACGGAACGAGAATCCGGCCGAATGTGGTGATCGAGAATCGCTGTGAAATAGGAAGCAACTGCCTCATACAGCCCGGCGCTGTTATCGGCGGCGACGGTTTTGGTTTTGCCAGAAATGGAGACGCCTGGGAAAAGATACCGCAAGTTGGCCGAGTCATTATCAAGGACAATGTCGAGATTGGCGCCAACACCACGATTGATCGAGGTGCCATTGAAGATACGGTGATTCATCAGGGCGTCAAGATAGATAATCTGGTGATGATTGCCCATAATGTCGAGGTTGGCGAGAATACCGCTATCGCGGCGTTGGCAGGGATTGCCGGCAGTGCAGTAGTCGGAAAACGTTGTTCAATCGGCGGACAGGTTGGTATTTTCGGGCATATTACCCTCACCGATGATGTTGTGGTCGCAGCCACTTCCCTGGTCAGAAGGTCCATTAAGGAACCGGGAGTGTATTCCGGAAGCGTGTACGCGGACAGGTTGGACAAATGGCAAAGAAACCACGCAAGGTTGGTTGAGCTGGACAGTTTGGCACGTCGCCTGATTCGGCTGGAAAAAGAATACAGTAATGACAAGGAGTAATCGGAGTTGAGCAAAACCAATATTGATATTGTCAAAGTGATGCAATGGTTGCCTCATCGCTACCCCATGCTCCTCGTGGACCGAATCATAGACTTTGAGCCTGATACTTCAATCACGGCGATCAAGAATGTCACCATCAACGAACCTTTTTTTGAGGGTCACTTTCCCGGTCAGCCCATCATGCCGGGTGTATTGATAGTTGAGGCGATGGCACAGGCTGCTGCGTTGTTGTTCAGGGTAGATGAGGACAATCAGCCGAGTGCAGAGGCGACCTATTATTTTGTTGGTATCGATAAGGCGAGATTCAAGCGCCCGGTGACGCCCGGTGACCAACTGGTGATGAATATCAAGATCAAGAGAAAGATGCGAAGCATATGGAAGTTTGAAGGTATAGCAACTGTTGATGATAAAGTCTGCTGTACTTCAGAGTTCATGTGCACTTATAAGGAAGACTAATGATCCATCCCCAGGCGGTTGTTGATCCGGGCGCCAGGATAGGGAAAGAAGTTAGTGTCGGCGCATTTTCCATTATTGGTCCGAATGTAGAAATCGGCGACCACACCTGGGTCGGCCCGCATGTCGTGATAAATGGCCCGACCCGCATAGGGGCCAACAACAAAATCTATCAATTTGCATCGCTTGGCGATGCACCTCAGCATATCGCCTATCACGGAGAGCCGACACAACTAGTAGTCGGAGACAACAATACTATTCGTGAATATGTCACATTTAATCGTGGTACGACTATCGGCAGTGGAGTTACCACGATAGGAAATGGAAATTTCTTCATGGCCTATACCCATGTCGCACACGATTGCTTCATTCGCGACAACACGATTTTTGCCAATGCTGCCAGTCTCGCAGGTCATGTTGAAGTTGATGACTACGCCATTCTCGGTGGCTTCACGCTGGTTCACCAGTTTTGCAAAATTGGTGCGCATTCAATCACGGCGGTAAATACCGTGGTGTTCAAGGATGTTCCGCCCTATGTGAAGGCTGCCGGTTATGGTGCGAAGACACATGGACTGAATCTCGAGGGCATGCGTCGCCGCAATTTTGATCAGGAAGTTATCCAGCAATTAAAAGAGGCTTATCGAATAGTCTACCGATCTGGCATGACTGCCGATCAGGCGCTGGACTCGCTGAAACCACTCGCTGCCAAATCACCGGATGTCGCACGGTTCGCAGAATTTATCGAGAAATCGGAGCGGGGAATTATCCGCGGCTAGAATGCAGCAGAGGCCTATACGAATCGGAATTGTTGCCGGCGAAGAGTCGGGCGACTTGCTTGGCTCCGGCTTGATTCGGGAAATTCGCTCGCGTTGGCCCAACGCGGAGTTCGAGGGAATCGGCGGACCCAGAATGCAGGCGGCCGGTTGCAACAGTCTCTATCCGATGAAAAAGCTGTCCATCATCGGCATTCTTGAAGTGCTGGGAAGTATTGTATCGCTGGTTCGCATTCGCCGAGGTTTAATAAAGCACTTTCTGGAAAGGCGTCCCGACGTTTTTATCGGTATCGACGCTCCGCAATTTAATATTGGTCTGGCGGAAAAACTGAAAACTGCCGGAATCCCTACGATGCAGTACGTCAGCCCGACTGTCTGGGCATGGCGGCGATACAGAATCAATCATATTCATCGCGCGGTCGATCATATGCTCGTGCTGTTCCCGTTTGAACTCGAAATCTATCATCAGCAGGGAATACCGGTAACATTCGTTGGTCATCCATTGGCTGACGAGTTACCAGAGTCACCGGACCGGGCAGGCGCCAGGGAGCAGTTGGGTCTTCCCCAGAACCAGGTGGTGGTTGGATTGTTGCCAGGAAGTCGTCGGGGAGAATTACATCGACATGCCGAGCTTTTTATTCGGACAGCGAGATGGTTACACCAGCGCAACCATAAACTGGTTTTCTGTACTCCGTTGGTCAGCAAGGAGACCCGGCGCATTTACGAGGATGCGATCTCGCGGCTGGGTGCGGGCGACTTACCCGTTCAGCTTGTTGATGGCCAGTCACGTGAGGTTATGGAGGCGTCAGATGTCCTGGTGATTGCGTCGGGTACGGCAACGCTGGAAGCCGCGCTGCTCAGGCGTCCGATGGTAGTGACATACAAAATTAATTGGCTCACTTATCTGATTTTCAAAATGTTTTCCCAAATCAAACTGTATGCCTTGCCAAACAATCTTGCTGGTAAGGAATTGTTGCCTGAGTACATGCAGGCCCGTGCGACCGCCGAGAACCTCGGACGTGCGACTGAGAATTTCCTGGCCCACCCGGACGAGATGGAAAAGGTGCGCGGTGAGTTGGACAAGATATCGCATGAGTTGAGACAGAATGCGAACCAGCGTGCGGCGGAAGCAGTAATTGATTTCGTGGTAGAGCGCGAGATGAAAACGGGAAAGCAGTAAATCAGCCATGACTGCACTTCTGCGTGATGACCTGGCTATGCTCGAGCACATCTATGTACAAAGCGGTGGTCAGGTCGCAGGCGTCGACGAGGCGGGGCGCGGCCCACTCGCAGGTCCAGTGGTCGCCGCAGCAGTCATCCTGGACGTCAATAAACCGGTAACAGGAATCCGGGATTCAAAAAAGTTATCTGCAGCAAAACGGGAAGCGCTTTCCGCGGAAATCAAGGACAATGCGCTTGCATGGTCGATCGCCACGGCTAGCGTCGAAGAGATTGATTCAATAAACATTCTTCAGGCAACCATGCTGGCGATGACACGAGCCGTGGCTTCGCTGTCACTTTCGCCGCAGGTTGTGATAGTCGACGGCAACAAAGCGCCGGCGATTGCCTATGAATGCCATACGGCCGTAAAGGGAGATAACTGGGTGCCAGCTATTGGTGCCGCTTCAATACTGGCAAAAGTAGAGCGCGACCGGATTATGCTTGAGGCTGACAAAAATCTGCCTAACTATGGTTTTGCCGCACACAAGGGATACCCGACGCGTGCGCATATCGAAGCGCTCGAGCGCGAGGGAATTAGCGATATTCACCGCAAGAGTTTCGCACCGGTCAGGAAATACGCCCTCAAATCGAAACAGGAATATCGCTAACCGAGAACGGGATCAAAGTTAAATCCAGACCGTCTGCGCACTGCATACCAATGCCTCGTCAATGTGCTTGGAACGACGCCAAAGGATAGGCTAAGTGAGCGTTCCACAATACATGTATGCTTCCGTCGCTATTCGCTTTTCCAAGATTCTGCAACGCCGCTCGAAGAGGCGTCCCGCTATTACCCGACACATTGCCTTCAAAGACAAGTCGACCACCGGAAAAGGGTTCCCAGGTACCGGTACCCTCGAATTGAATCACGCCGCTTCTTGTGGTCACCACGCCGTGCATAACCTTTCCATCTGCCTCCACATTGATTTTGTACGAGCCAGTGCTAGCGGGACCGAGCCACGTTGACGAGAGTGCATCAAGTTGGATCTCGGCGGTGCCCAGTATCAAGTTGTTCTGTAGGCTGAAGGAACCGGTTGTTACGTGGATGTTTCCGGTCAGACCCGCGTTGGCAGCAATCGGGAAGAACATCGTGGCTACCTCTACCGGCAGGGTCGCATCAAGATTGTCGAAAAGAATAGTGTTGGTACCGACCCTGCCAACAGTAGACACCCGAATTCTATTTGTTTTGAGCTCTGTTTTAATCCCGATTCGGCCGGTTATCAGGTATAGGGGGTTGACGCGCCATCGGATGTTGCCTGGCTCAACAGTGGCACTACGGGGTAGCTGAATAGCCACTGCGGCAGACCCGTTCCAGATGCTGCCTGTCGCATTACTGAATGCGACCGGGAGATTGGCTTTCTCAACGCTCCGGATAGCCCAGGTTGCAGGCGGACGAATCAGCACGAAGCAGACGTAGAGTATTAATCCTGCAATGAGCCATTTTAGCCAACTACGATCTGTCACGACCCGGAGGACAGCGTAATCCGTGCGGTCACGATGCCGGTGACATCTGTTGCGCTGATGGTTGTTGATTCTACCTTGATGCCGAACTGTCGCGACAGGTTCAACAGCCATTTCACCAGGTGCGTGTATTCAATTTGCTCAAGCGTCAGTTTGGCGGTGGTGTCGCCACCGGGCTCCATGCTCCCGAGCTTGTCCCGGATGCCATGTGTCTCCAGGGATTTTTCCAGTGCCGGAAGCAGGCCGCCAGAAAGCCGGGGCGTGACCGGTCGCGGTGACTTTAGTGCTTGAATACGCATTTCAGCCAACTGCGTTTGCGCCACCGGGATTTCTGACTTGAGATGGTTAACCGACACGGTCATCGGTTTCCAGTAGAGGTGATAGATTGAAGTCAGGAGCAGGGCGACCAGGGCTGTTGCCACCAATATCTGCTCCCGTGGAGAACGGCTTCGCCAGTATTGGAAAGCTTGCTCATATTTTGCTGACAGGTTTGCAAGCGTGGTCATTTTCTTTCCAGCTTTATCGAAGCGATGACTTTGCCTTCTTTCTGGTGAACTTGCCTGACTTCATATTTCAATTCGCTGTCGCCAATTGAATTCTTCACTGTTTCGAGTGCCCGGTAGTTTGGCACCTCAACAGTGATTGTTAATGCATCCTTCTGATACGCAATTTCATTCATCGTTAGATCGCCGACGCCAGCTAAAACCGGGCTAATCGTCCCGAGCATCGACAGGAAGCTGGTGTCCGAACTGTTGTTGTCGACCGAAGCGGTTTGTGCCAGGTTTGCCTGCATCTGTTTGTAGGGGTCGACAATCAGGCTGGCTTCCTGGGGAAAGCTTTTTTTGAAAATCGACGTCATTTCACTATGCAGCTTTGTGTATTCTGTGTTCAATTGCCACCACTCGAAGCTTGTAAATAGCACCGTCCCGATCAACCAGGCAGTGATCATGAAGATGGCGGGGCGATACAGATTGCCGGAACCGGCGATCTGCCTGCGTGGGGCAAACTCCTGCTGCAACAGGTTTAGCGGAAGTGCATTGTTCTCCGCCGCCTCCCAGAATTCGCTCTCTTCAACCAGAATCTCGAGTCCCAGGTCCTGTGTCCATGCCTCCAGATCAAAGCCTTCAGGAGGATTTTGAACAATCAGGGTTTCCGGCTTATTTTTCGCATCACGCAATGCTGTTTTCAGCATATACGGCGGATGTCCTGCCTGCATGGCACACCGGTAGCCGGAGCGCAGACCGGTGCGCAACCAGCAGTCGTGCTGATCACAGTGCAGCATCCAGGCGTCGGCAAGTGTCGGGATTGACAGGGTGATCGGCGTTACAGATTGCAGCGCCAGGCCCGCGTCATCGAATGCAGCTATCCATTGCTGCAATCTGCTGCGAAGGGTAACTGATACAGCCAGCGAGTTGTCGGGAGAACGCTCAAACGTAAAAAACTGTTCGGATGGATCGCCTACAAGTTTTTCTTCCAGGGCAAACGGAAGAGCCCTGGTAATCTTGCTACGTGATCTGGTCGGCAATACGACCTGTGTGAGTAACGTATCCTCGGCGGGAGACCATGCATGGGCTGGTGCGCTGCGAACGTCTGCAGGTAATTCGCCCAGTTGTTCAACGTTGCCACGGGCAGTAACAACGGGACCTTCATACAGGCACCACTCGACTTTGCCCGATTCCGGCCAACCATGAGGCAGGCGCAGTCTCAATCGTACATCACGGGATAGCGAAGATCGCTCATCCCTGTCTGCCGGCCGGATATTGGCGAGGGTGTTGGTCAGATTGTTAAACAGGGTTGCCATTACCAACATATTACCCGCTTGCCTCCGGGGCTGTCATATGAATCGTCGGACGCGTTTTGCCTAATGTTCGGCAGGGAAGCCCGGATTCGGGTCGATAGACCAGGGTCCTGATCTGATTGTGGTACCGTCCGTTACGGGTCTGTGTGCTAATCAGAAAATAACTGGACCTGGTATCGATAGCTGCCTTTCCCAGTTTGTGATCGGCGCCCGCCAGATTCTGGATGTCCATGGCCTTGGTGAGCGGGCGATCGGCCAGCGTTTTACCGAGTTCTTCTGCTGCAGGTAATGGCATATTGGTGAAAAGCGCGGCCAATACGGGCGGCGGTGCGGTATTGACGTTGATGGCGGTCGCGGCGGGTAGTGCGGTTACCAGCCCGCTGAGTTTACCGACGATCTCGGGAGTGAACCCACTGATCAGGCGGAGTTCGTCGACATCCGATATGGGTTGATTCGCGGCTCGATAGGGTGTCTTGCTGGCAAGATATTCGATGTCTTCTGCGCCACCCGGTCTTGCTTGTGAGTCGGGATCCATCCAGTCTACAAGGGGCTCCACCAGTGATTCGCTAATACCCTGATTACCGAGAAGGCGGCGAAAGACACCGATATCATCCACGCTGGGCTGGCCATTCTTAAGCAGGTTGTTCAGGTTGAATTTTCCCTGGGCATCCTCGATAGCGACCGAAACCTGGCCGCTCTCAATCGGTAGTGCGACAACTCGACTCGCCCATACTTCTTTCAGGTCGTCCTTTTTGTTCTCCGCTGCATCGCGCTCCAGGACAATGGTCGCCATCGCGAGCGCCGACCGATAGGCATTTTCTCCCTGCGCCCGTTCAAGAATATTGCTGGACTGGCGATACCAGACCTGCTGATTCAGGCTCATGAACACTGCGATTGACGAGACGACGCTGACAATGAGGATCACTGTCACCAATGCCAGTCCGCTTTCATTATGATAAGCGGATCGGGCGAACCGTATGTGAGAGGTGTTAGCCATTGACCAGAAACAGGCGCCTTATCACTTCACGACCATGAGTCTTGATCGTCAGTTCTACACCAACAGGTAATGCCGGACTGTTTTCTTCTGTTGGCCATGTGGCGTTCCATTGATTACCGGTGTCATAGAAACGTAATTCGAATTGCTCCACGTCTTTAATGAGCGGTACAGATAACGGCTGGTCTACCGGCGCACGGTCAAGTGATGCCCATACCTCTCGTAGCAGCTCACCCTCGCGCAGGCGATATGCGATGCGTTGGAGACCGGGGGTCTGGCTGGTTGCAAGTGTCCATTGACCAGTCCGGGTGAATTCCAGTGATGGCGGGCTGAGTTCGCGACTATCGACCGGACGGCCGTAAAATGCAGCAAGTGGAAGGCCGCTTGCATCGCGCACTTTTCGGGGGCTTGCGAACGCCAGGTCGTCTTCGAGTCTGGTGAGCGCCAGGGTTACCTGCTGCCAGTAGCGCCGTTCGCCCTCAAGATGCTCGTCCTGATCGATGATGCGAATGAGGGTGCCGTAACTCACAGCAGAGACCACAGCAAAAATGACTATGGCTACCAGCAACTCGAAAAGGGTGAAACCTTGTTGTTGAAGACGATGCTTTCCAGTCATTGTACTACTTGACTCGTGTGGGTATGCGAACGAAATCAACCAGTGACACAGAGGCCTCGTTCCGGTTTTTGTCGCTGACTTCGATTTCGATTCGTCTCAGCAGCGGTTCGGGAGTGGCGGCGACTTTAAGAATCCAGTGCCATTCCCTGCCTGCCATGCTCTCATTGCCTTCGGTGGTGTCGATCGAAGGCCAGCGTCGCGCCATTCGGATCTGAGCCAGTTCGTTCTGTGCCACCCAAAGTGCCAGTTGCCGCTCGCGTAATGCCTGCGCTGAATCGGTTGACTGAATCGTCGTACGCGAGATGGCGGATAGCGCAATAGCGGCGATGACGAGGGCCACCAGTACTTCGATCAGCGTGAAGCCCCGGTCCCTGATAGACATCCTAGGCACTCACAGAGGCGGCGGTTACTGTCCCGTCCGCGTGACTTTCGATGCGCCAGCGATATTTTTTCTGGCGAAGGGTTATGGAGACCAGCGGCATGTCACCCACTGGTGTAAATACCAGTCCTGCGCCTGCTTGTTCCAGCGGTTTATCTTCGACCCGGATCTCGTCGACTGCCATGTCGGTCGGCCAGTGTCTCGCTCTAAATAGCGAGTCATCACTTATCGTTTCAAGTTGGTTTTTATCATTCAACGCCAGGAAGCGGTAACCATCGCTCTCAAACTGAACCGCGTAGACCCGGCCTTCTAGCACGGAATGCTGCTGGGTTGTCTGGAGCAGTACGGCGAGTCGATTGGCTTCATCGCGTATCCCTGCCGCGCTGTCGACGATCAGGCGGGAACCGATGCTGCCGGCCAATATTGCCAGCAGGATCATGACCACCAGCAGTTCCATCAGGGTGAAACCCGCCTGCGTTGATAGGCGGCGACAATTCACTTGGCGCTGGGGTCCCAGTTGCCAATATCGGCATTGCTGTCTTCACCCCCGGACTCACCATCGGCACCGAGGGTAAAAACATCGATCGCGCCATGTACACCGGGGTTGAGATACTGATACGGCCGGTCCCAGGGATCTTTTGGCAGCTGTTCGATATAGGGCTGTTTCCAGTTCCTCGGCACCGGATCAGAATCCGGCTTTGCTAGCAGTGCTTGCAGACCTTGAGCCGTGCTTGGGTAGAAACCATTGTCCAGTTTGTAAAGTTTTAATACGCCGACGAGTGTTTGAATGTCGTGTTTGGCGGCGACGGTTCGTGCCTGGTCCGTGCGTCCGAGAAAGTTAGGCAGCACCAGTGATGCGAGGATCCCGAGTATGACTACCACTACCAGGATTTCCAGCAAGGTGAAGCCGCGTTGTTTCAAATTACTGTGCATAAAAGTCGATGCCTCATCAGATTATCAGTCGATTCATTTCGAAAATAGGTAAAAGAATAGCGAGTACGATCATAAAAATAATTGCACCGGCCACCAGTAGCAGCGTTGGCTCAAGCACGGCGGTCAACGCACGTACACGATTCCTCAGCTCACGTTCCTGAGTCGCCGAAGCTCGCTCCAGCATCGTGTCTAGCTTCCCGGTTGATTCACCGCTGGCAATCAGGTGAATCACCACCGGTGGGAACAACCCCGATCGATTGAGCGACTGTGAAAGATTACCGCCTTCGCGTACCGCCTTGTAGGCAGATTCCATTGCCGAGCGCATCGGCAGAATTTCCGGAATGTCGCGCGCCGATTGCAAGGCGCTCAACAATGGAATGCCGCTACTGGTGAGGATACCCAGTGTGCTGGTAATGCGTGCACTGTTGACACCGCGTATCAAACGGCCAACCAGTGGCAGCCTGAGCAAAAACTGGTGCCAGCGATAACGAATCTCCTCTTGCCGCAACAGAAGACGAAAGCCGACGACGGTCAGCACTATTACGATCAATGCATAGATGCCGCCCATCCTGACCAGATCGCTCAGGCCAATCAGGGCCGTCGTCAACCACGGCAATTCCTGCCCGCTATTGAGAAACACCCGGGCTACCTGAGGCACGACATAAATCATCAAACCGGTAACAGCAAGAAACGCGACCAGGACAACGAGTGCCGGATAAATAAAAGCCAACAATACTTCTTGCTGAAGACTCTGCCGGCTCTCGGTGAAATCAGCGAGTCGGTCCAGCACGCCGTCGAGCTGGCCACTCTGCTCTCCCGCGTCGACCATGCTGCGATAAATTGATGGAAAGGCGGAAGGGAAGGACGACATCGCGGTAGCCAGTGATTGACCTTCGAGTACCTTGCCTCGAACTCCGGCAATCATCGAGCGCGATCGTGCTGATTCTGATTGTTCAATCAGTGCGTTAAGGCATTCTTCAATCGTAAGACCGGCACTGATAAGGGTGGCGAACTGGCGTGTAAGAATGGCCAATTCATTTTTTGACATGCCGCGCTGCCAGGTGAAATGCTGGTTCTGTTTCGAGCCACGGTCAACGATGGCGTCGACATGCAATGGTGTAAGACCCTTCTCGCGCAATGCGGCCCGCACCTGGCGTTCTGCATCGCCCTCGAGGATGCCTTTGACTGTGCGTCCGTGAGTGTCCAGCGCCTGGTATTCAAATGCGCCCATGGCTATTCACGTGTCACGCGTACCAGCTCCTCGAGACTGGTGTCGCCTTGTCTTACCCAGCGCAGACCGTCCTGACGCAAGTTACGCATGCCATGCTGGCTGGCGTATTTTCGAATCTCGCCTTCGGCGGAGCCATCATGAATCATGCCCCTCAAGTGGTCATCAATTTTCAGTAGCTCGTAAATACCGGTGCGATGCAGGTAACCGCTGTTGGCGCACTGATCACAGCCAGTTGAAGTATAAATAGACATTTCGTTCGCACCGGATTTCGATATTTCCAGCAGCGGTATTTCCGACTCGGTCGGGTGGTGGGGTTTGCGACAGGACGGACAAATTTTTCGTACCAGTCTTTGTGCCAATACTCCACCCAGACTGGATGCGACAAGAAACGGTTCGACACCCATATCGACCAGTCTCGTGACGGCGCCGACGGAATCATTGGTATGCAGCGTCGCCAGCACCAGGTGACCGGTGAGGCTGGCTTGTACGGCGATTTGTGCCGTTTCCAGATCGCGAATTTCACCGATCATGATGATATCCGGATCCTGGCGCAGCAATGCCCGCAACGCGCTGGCAAAACTGAGATTGATTTTACTGTTTACCTGGGTTTGACCGACGCCATCGAGATCGTATTCGATCGGATCTTCGACGGTCATGATGTTGTGCTGCTGGGTATCGAGTTGCGACAACATCGCATAAAGCGTTGTGGTTTTACCGGACCCGGTGGGTCCGGTAACCAGGATAATGCCGTGAGGCAGATGAATCAGCTCTTTGAGTTCAGCTAGTGTCGAATCTGCCATTCCCAGGTTGCTTAATTGCAGTCTGCCGGCCTGTTTGTCCAGCAGACGCATGACAACGCGTTCGCCATGTGCTGTTGGTAGTGTCGATACGCGGATGTCTACCGGTCGACCGGCAAGGCGGAGTGAGATGCGACCATCCTGAGGCAAGCGTTTTTCAGCAATATCCAGTCGCGCCATTACCTTGATACGCGACACCAGCAGGCTATGCAGTTTTTGCTGTGGTTCCATTACATCGCGCAGGACACCATCCAGGCGAAAGCGCACTACCGAGCGAGACTCGAACGGTTCCAGGTGAATGTCGGAAGCATTGTCGCGTACGGCCTGACTCAGCAGGGCATTGATCAGACGGATAATTGGCGCATCATCTTCGCTTTCCAGCAGGTCTTCGACTTTTGGCAGCGAGTTGGTGACACTGTAGAGATCGATGTCGTCGCCGAAATCGCCAACCATATCGGCGGCCTGATTGACACCGCGTTCATAGGCCTTGTTAAGAGCCTGGCTGAATGCCTCATCGTCGAGTTCCGTGGCCCGGACCGGGAGCCCGAGGCAGCGGTCGATCTCCGCCAGCACCTCGCTGGTTACACTACCGCGTACCCAGGCAGTGAAGTGGTCGTTCTCGCGTGAAGAGAGGATCACGCCATGACGTTTGGCAAAATGGTAGGGCAGCTGTTTTACAACTTCCGTATCGAGTGTTGGGGATTCAGCGGCTGACATTCCGAGTCGTACCGGTTTGCTTAGGGTTCGGTGGTGGTTACGTCTGGCGATTTCACCAGATCAGCTGTCTCGGACTGCGGTGCCTCGGACTGCGGTGCCTCGGACTGCGGTGCCTCGGACTGCGGTGCCTCGGACTGCGGTGCCTCGGACTGCGGTGCCGCTGTCGGGTGCATATGATCTATGATCTTCTGCTGTGCATCCGTCAGCTCCTTCTTTCGGCCAATTAATGCCTGGTAGCGATCAACGGTAAACGACATCGAATCAGCTTGCGACCGTACAATCGTTGGTCGCAGGAATACCATCAGGTTGGTTTTTACCTTGGTGTCTGATTTATACCGGAACAGGGCGCCCAGGATGGGAATGCTGCCCAGGCCAGGCACTTTCTGTTTGTTGGTTTGTACCGTGTCCTCAATCAAGCCGCCAAGCACGACAGTATGTCCGTCGTCGACCACAACTGTCGTTTCAAGTGAACGCTTCTTCGTTACCAAGTCGGTTGCGCCGGAGGTTAATGAGGCCGGGATAACACTTGAGACCTCCTGATAAATCTCAAGCTTGATCGCACCACCTTCTGATATCTGCGGTTTGATTTTCAATGTCAGACCAACATCCTGACGCTCGATGGTTTGAAACGGGTTGACGGTGCTCCCGGTGCCGGTTGCCTGCGCATAGCTGCCACTCAGAAACGGTACGTTTTGCCCGACAATGATTTTTGCCTCGGCATTGTCCAGCGTTAACAAATTTGGTGTCGACAAAATATTCGCCGAACTCTGGGTCTGTAGCGCATTGGCCAGACCTGCGAGGCTGTTCACGGTGGAGCCATCTGGCAATGTTATCGTCGGACCAAGATAGGCGAGCGAGAAGCCGCCCAGCCCAGCCAGGTTTTCGGGGTTCGTGGCAATCTGTCCAATACCGCCACCATCCACTTGTGGAAAATTGATCATGCCCGCCGCGGTGCCCGCACCTGCCGCTCCGGCGGCCGCCCACTGGAAGCCGAGTTTCTGCGCGTTGTCACTGGTGATTTCCGTGATCAGCGCCTCGACAAAGACCTGGGCGCGGCGAATATCGAGCTTTTCGATTACCGAGCGCAAATTGTTGTAGACGGAATCCGGCGCATTGATGATCAGCGCGTTCGTCGCTTCGTCGGCCTGAATCAGGGAATCGGGTACGCCGGTTTTCTTTCCGCCTGCTGGTTTGGCGTCGAGTAGGCCCCGTAACACCTCGGCCAGCGGTTTGGCTTCGGCATT
>JAJDNE010000092.1 GCA_022340825.1 Acidiferrobacterales bacterium
AAATGCGAACTGTATCTGGTGGAGGGCGATTCTGCCGGCGGCTCTGCCAAGCAGGCGCGAGATCGCAGTTTTCAGGCGATCCTGCCGCTCAAGGGCAAGATCCTGAATGTTGAGCGCGCACGCTTTGACAAGATGTTGTCATCACAGGAAGTGGCAACGCTAATCACCGCGATGGGCACCGGAATTGGAAAAAATGACTTTGATGTCAATAAGTTACGTTACCATCGTATAATCATCATGACCGATGCTGACGTTGACGGGTCACATATCCGTACCTTGTTGCTGACCTTCTTTTATCGCCAGATGCCAGAACTACTCGAACGCGGTCATATTTATATTGCCCAGCCACCGCTCTATAAAATCAAGCGCGGCAAGTCCGAACGCTATATCAAGGATGATGCCGAGTTGCAGGAATACCTGATCAAGCTGGCGCTGGAAGATGCCTCGCTGGTATACGGCAAACAGGCCGTAACCGGTGGCGAGCTGGCGGATCTTTGCCGCAACTATATTCGGGTCAATGAATACATCGATCGCCTGTCCCGGCGCCACAGCCGCGAGTTGTTGGAGACGCTGATGTTTCTGCCACAACTCACCGCCGAGTTACTCGCCGATGCCAAGGCGGTTGAGCAGTTCACCGTACAACTGCAACAGGCGCTGCCATTGGGTGGTGATGGCGGGGTACGTTTCGATGTGAGCTTTGGCCAGGATAGCCGAAGCGCGAACTACGAGATACTGGTAGTGCGCAGCCACCATGGTTCGATCACGGAGTCACGACTGGATGTGGATTTTGTTTCGACGACCGAGTTCCAGAATCTGGTATCAATGGGTACCCGGCTCAGCAAAATATTTAACGCAGAGAGTGTCGAAATTCATCGGGGCGATCGCAGTCAGGCCGTTAGCGGCTTTAATGCCGCGCTCAATTGGCTGATGGACGAGGCGCGCCGTGGTCAGGCCGTGCAGCGATATAAGGGTCTGGGCGAAATGAATCCGGATCAGTTGTGGGAAACCACGATGGACCCAAGCGTGCGGAGACTGTTGCGTGTCGATATTGAAGATGGTGTCGCCGCCGACGAGGTATTTACGACATTAATGGGTGATCAGGTGGAGCCGCGCCGGGACTTCATCGAGAAAAATGCGTTAATGGTGGCCAACCTGGACATCTAGTCGTGCTTGGCCAATGTGCCTAGTGCAAGGTGCGTGGCATGCTCAGTGAAAATTCAGGTATTTCGGCGTCAAACCGGGTACCGTCATCGGCCACCATCTGGTAGCTGCCACCCATCGTGCCGACCGGTGTCTCGATCATGGTGCCGCTGGTGTAACGAAATCCGCGTCCTGGCTCCAGCCTCGGCTGCTCACCGATAACCCCTTCTCCGCGAACCTCTTCGATTTTTTCGTTCGCATCCCGAATGATCCAGTGGCGTGTTAACAGTTTGGCCGGTACGTCGCCTTCGTTGACTATCGTCACGGTGTACGCAAACACATAGCGATCATTTTCCGGATCAGACTGTTCTTCCAGATACTGGGTCTGGACCGAGACATTAATATTGTAGTGAGAATCCTGATTCATGGTGTTTGTCGATGCCATCAATAATGACATTTTGCCGCATCAGGTCGTTTGATTCACCCCCGACTTTGTGGGCGTATGTGCAGGTTTTTTCGATCACCTTTTACACTTGACCGACACCGTTGGAGCATCCTCAAGATCCAGTCGTGCCGCGGTCAATTTGCCGCCCCAGAGGCATCCGGTATCCAGACAGAGATAGTCTTCGCCACGCGCCAGGCCTAACGTCGACCAGTGGCCAAAAACAATGCGGTTACCCTCGCTCTTGCGACCAGGCACTTTAAACCAGGGTATCAGTCTCTTGTTAACCTTGTCCGGGTGGCCCTTCTGAAAAAAATCCGCATAGCCGGAGGCATCACAAAAACGCAGCCGGGTAAATGTATTGGTGATCAGGCGCAGGCGATCCCAACCCGATAGTGACGGATGCCAGTGGTTGGGTTTGTCACCGTACATGTGCGGAAAAAAATCTGCATAATTGTCTGCCCTGAGGTGCGCCTCGATGTCATCGGCGAGCTTGTGTGCCAGTCGGAGATTCCATTGGGGCAACAAGCCGGCATGTACCATGGTGTAGCCCAGGTCAGGATCCGTGTGTATTAAAGGCTGGCGCCGCAGCCAGTTCAGCAGTTCGTCGCGATCCGGTGCGTCGAGTACATCTTTCAGCGTGTCGTTGCCCCGACGCTTTGAATGGCCGCTGGCGATGGCAAGTAGATGCAGGTCGTGGTTGCCGAGCACGGTAATCGCGCGATCACCCAGATCGCGCACGAACCGCAGCACCTTGGCGGACTTCGGGCCACGATTAACCAGGTCTCCGGTAAACCAGAGCGTGTCCCGCTCCGGATCGAAGTCGATTTTTTCCAGCAGATTGCGCAGCGGTTTGAAGCAACCCTGCACGTCACCAATGGCCCAGATCGCCATGAAATCTTCCTAGTCGCGGATACGTGAGACCATGCCGATGGTCGCCTGCACCAGGGCATCGACCGTACCGGGTTCGCTCGCGGAATGGCCGGACTTGGGAACAATTTCAAGCTGTGCCAGCGGCCAGGCCTGCGATAGCTCGAAGGCATTTTCAAGCGGGCAGATGACATCATAACGACCGTGAACAATGTAACCCGGTATATCCGCCAGCTTGTCTGCATCGCGAATAATCTGATTTGGCTCGAGGAAGCAGTCATTGACGAAATAGTGGGCCTCGATGCGTGCAAGGGACAGAGCCGTATGCGGTGAACCGAAAAATTCGACGACTTCGTGTTTGGGCACAAGGTTGGCGGTTCGGCCCTCCCACAACGACCAGGCTTTGGCAGAAGCCATACGCGCGACTTCATCGTCGCCAGTCAGGCGCCGGTAGTGAGCGCGAACCAGGTCGACGCGCTCTTCCTCAGGTATTGGGTGGATAAAATCCTCCCAGAAATCCGGAAACATACGACTGGTGCCGTCCTGGTAAAACCACTGAATTTCTTTGGGGCGGCACAGAAAAATGCCTCGTAGTATCAAGCCGGCGACACGCTCCGGGTGTGTTTCCGCATAAACCAGCGACAGGGTCGAGCCCCAGGAGCCGCCAAACAATACCCAGCGATCAACCTTTAGAAATTCACGAATCTTCTCCATGTCCGCCACCAGATCCTGGGTGGTGTTGTTCTCCAGCGACGCATGGGGTATTGACCGACCACTGCCGCGCTGGTCAAAAAGAATGATGCGATAGACGTTAGGATCGAAAAAACGACGGTGGTATTCCTCGCAACCGGCGCCCGGCCCGCCGTGAACAAAGAGCACCGGAACCCCGTCGGGGCTGCCGCATTCCTCGATATACAACTCATGGAGGTCGTCGACCTTCAATCTGTGTGTTTGGTCAGGATGGATTTCGGGAAAAAGTGGATGCATTTAGGCACCAATATTGTTACTACGGGTACTCGAATTACAGCGCCAATGTCACTTGGGTGGTCAGGCGCTGTCTACAAGTACTATAACTATTAATAAGCTGGAAAGCGAAATACGGGTGCGGGTTGAAGAATAAAAAATATCAGGAAGCGAAGCTGAAATCGATTTCGGTTCGCGCTAACTACTTTGCGCTGCTAGTTAGTGTCGCCTCGATTGTCGGCGCTGTAATGTTTTTGCTATTGATCCAGTACCACGCTCGTCAGGATGCTTACCATCAAGTCGAGGCACGTGCACGTGTACTTGGCTATGTCTTTGGCGAACAGGTGCAGTTCTATCGGCGCATCTTTCAGCGCCTGGCAGAACGACAGGAGGTGAACGACCTGCTGTTTCTTGAAAACGAAGCGACGGCTTCAGAATGGGCGCAGAGACAGAATCGTTTGCTGCCCGATAGCGTCGGCATGGCGCTCGTTACAGACCAGGGAAAATTGCTCGGTAACCCCGGCGAGCAGTATATTGGCAAGATCTGTCTCGAGGACTTGCGTACCCGAATTCGAGGTAAAAAACTGCTTGAGCCGCCCGTTCATCGCTCCATTCCCCGTTACGCCCATTTCGATTTGATAACTGATATCCGTGGTCCTGATGGAAAATTGAATGGCATGTTGTTCGCGTCCATCTCCATTGAAGCGATCCAGTCAGCGCTAGATAAGATTGTCCAGAAAGGCGAATCGATTGAGCTACTGGATACCAAAAAAAACGTCTTCGTTTCGGCCGGTACAAGAACAGGCAAGGAAAATTTTGTTACTTTGTCTCAAGCGGTTCCGAATACCGACTGGACAATGAAGCTGGCGTTTGACGTACCTTCGCCACCACCTTTTTATTACTGGAGCAGTGCAGGCATTATTTTAGCGGCTATCCTGTTTTCCGGATCCGTATTGTATCTGATGCGGTTCTCACTCAGGGGCCTTGTTGGGGAGATGAACAGTATTCGCAGCGGACTCGAGCGAATCGTTACCGGTACCTTTGACGGTTCGCTGCCGAGCCCGCGTTTTCGCGAAACCGCCGATGCCATGCCGGCGATCGAAAGCATTTCAAAGATGATTTACGATCGCAACCAGCTATTGAAACAGATCAGTGAGACCGATGAGCTGACCGAGCTGTTTAACCGGCGACGTATGTTGTACGAGCTAAAGCGCGTGATCGCGCAGGCCTCGCGCGGTGTGAAGGCAACGGTGGTCTCGCTGGACCTGGACCATTTCAAGCCGATTAACGACCACTATGGCCATGCCGTGGGAGACACGGTGCTGCAAGCCTTCGCTACTGCTTTAATGGCGTCGCGCCGAGGTTCGGACATCGTCGGACGCATGGGCGGTGATGAATTTGTTGCAATCCTGATCGAGCCAACAGAATCTGCGGATGCCTGGTACCAGCGCCTGAGTCAAAATTTTGCCAAACAATTAAAAGAGATAGAGTCAGCCGACAAGGTGTCCGGGTGCACAATCAGCGCCGGCGCAATTTCCGTACTGCCGGACGATAGCAACCCTGAAATGGTGCTGAAAAAAGTGGATACGGCGCTTTATCGGGCCAAGGGGGAAGGCCGCGCCCGGTTGGTCTCGCTCTAGCGGTAGCTTGGTTGTTCAGCCAACGGCACCCAGGCCGGTTTGGTTCACCAGCCTCTGGGTTGCCAGGCAGGCTTCAATGCGCTTGCGCAGAAAGATCATGTCGTAGGGCTTGGTAATGTAGTCGTTGGCGCCTTCGGTAATCGCATTCAACATCGTTGAGTTGTCATTTTCTGCGGTGACCATGATTACAGGAAGTTCTCCGGCGCTAAGATTTTTACGGATTTCAGATAGTACCTGCAGCCCATCCATTCCCGGCATGACGATGTCGAGTAGCACCAGATCGATCTTTTCCTTCCCGATCTTTTCCAAAGCTTCCGGGCCGTTTGAAACCGTGATAGCCCGGTAGCCCAGTTTTGTGATCATGCGCTCGAGCAGATCGATATTGAGCGGGTGATCGTCAACAAGCAAAAACGTCAATTCGGATCCGGTAACTGGCGGTAGTTGCTCACGACGCGCCAGGTTGATTTCAATGCGGTTGCGAGCAAGATCCATGATCAATGGCTTGCCAAGGTAGTCGGCCGCCCCCAGTAGCAGGCACTTGCGAATAATCTTGTCGGAGGTATGTGCCGACAGCATGATTACCGGCGTGCTACGTGTTTTGACGTCCGCCTTGATCCGTTTAAGCACCTCAATGCCATCTAGATCAGGCATGCGAACGTCGAGGATTACCAGGTCGAATTTTTGCACCTGCATCAGATCGAGTGCCTTTCTGCCGCTTTCGGCCTGATTGACCAGGTAGCCCTCGCGCCCGAGGCGACGCGAAAGCACATCAAGATTGACCGTCTCGTCGTCGACGAGAAGAATATTCCCCTTCATTGGACCCTTACCATTATATTTATTGGTGCCGCCATTAAATTAATAGCAGATTTGGTGTAAACAGCCAGAAGTTGAGCATCTGTTTTGGTCGACCTGACCCCGCCTTTGCCTGTATTTAGGATATTTCCGCAGTTTTCGAGGCGCGCACCGCAGACCGGGATTTTCCAACATCGTCAGAGATGCAAACCACAAGCAGTATTTAACGACGAACCTGTTCTGATGCAGACATACCGCCGGAAACAGTTGGGATCTGTCGACCTAGGCCGCGAACATTTTTTCAGCCAGATTGATCACTATTTCGATGACGATAAGGATGACGATGTACCATTCTACGCGCAGCGACCTGCGGTTCTGCAGAATGCCCAACAAGGTGGCGGCAGCCTTGGAGATCAGCGCTAGCTTGCGCTCTATGGCATCATGGCGTTCGGCCAGCTCGTACTCGTCCTCTAGGCGCAGGTACAGCCGTTCATGCTCAGGATGCTCCCACAGCAGCTCCGGTTTCTCCGAAACTTCAACACGCCCCACCATTTTGTTTTCAATCATCAGCGTGTCGCCGAGATGCTGTAGCAGCTGTTTGCCTTTTGGTCCCGGCCGCTGTGCCTGGCTCAGGCTGGCCGCCAGCGGTTCGATGCGATCAAAGTGTTTGGCCAGCTCCACTTCATAATGGGCCAGCACCACACTCTTGGCCAGTGCATCGGCGACGACCTGAATGCGTTCCAGGTTGAAGTCCTGTAAATGAATCTGCCCGCCGACGATGCCTTCGCTACCGTCGGCATCTCGGACCAGCTCAACTTCTTCCCACTCGGGTTCAGGAAAACGATCGGTAATCAGGTGTGCGATCTGGTTATTAAAGGTGATGACTTCTGCTGGTTGAAGACCCGCTGTGACAATAACCCCGTAGCGAAACAAAACGACCACGCCATTTTCACCGGCGCTCACGGTGAGCGGCGCGCTGGCAAGACGGCGAGTCTGTTCAAATGTGCGCAGGTCAATGCGTTGGCCGACAAACATTGCCCGGATCACAACTGAAGTCTCATCGGCAAAATATGGTGTGGACATGTGTTAATTCTCCCGGCGCTTGTGGCGGCGCTGATCAATGCGGGCAACCAGTTCACTCAAGATAGTTCGATAGAGTTCGTTTCCAAGTATATGGTCTTCGACACCGGTTTCGACATTAGGGTTATCGTTAACTTCCATGACCACAACCTGGCCATCACGCTCTTTCAAATCGACGCCATAAAAACCATTGCCGATGAGATTGGCGGCATTGCAGGCAGCATTCAGTACCGCAGACGGCACCTGCGCCAGTGGCAGGCATTCGTAACCACCCTCCTTGGCCTGACCACTCGCATCGTGGCGAACGATCTGCCAATGCGCCGGGGACATGTAATATTTACAGGCGAACAGCGGCGTTCTGTTCAGGATGCCGATACGCCAGTCAAAATCTGTATAGAAATATTCCTGCGCCAGTATCAGGTCCGAATCCTTGAACAGGCGCTCCATGATCTGCGCTGCTTCCTGCTCATCCGCAGCCTTGAAAATGCCGCGAGAAAATGAGCCGTCGGGAATCTTGAGTACCGCCGGGAAGCCAACTGCCGCACCAACACTGGTGTTCTCGCCTTTGCGCAAGATAACCGTGCGTGGTGTGGCAACGTTGTGACCGGAAAGTAGTTCCGCCAGGTAAACTTTATTAGTGCATTGTAGTATCGAATCAGGGTCATCAATAACGACAATACCCTCGGCATCGGCCTTCTTGGCAAAGCGATAGGTGTGGTGATTGACAGCCGTGGTCTCGCGAATAAACAGTCCATCGTATTCTGCCAGGCGACTGTAATCCTTGCGTGTAATAAGGTCGACCTCGACGCCAACTTTTTTACCGGCATCAATAAACTTGCGTAGTGCCCCCATGTTCGACGGCGGTAGTTTTTCATCTGGATTGTAGAGAATGGCCAGATCGTAACGCGCCTGTGTCGGTGTACGCCGAGTGCGCCAGCGCGAGCTAAGATAAGCGGTCAGGCTCTGGCTGAAGAAATCCTGCTGCTCTATACGAAGATTGTTCAAAGGCAGTGGCTTGACGCTTGCAATCTGCCAGCGCTGTGTGCGCCTGAACTCGACGTGCATCAGCGGCATCGGAAAAAGATCGAACAGCTGGCGCGCCACCTCCTGAAGGTCGGCATCTTCGCAACGGCCGAATAGTATGTTCACTTCCAGTTTCTGCAACTCCGGGTCCTGGGTGCGATGGCTCATTACTCGCTGAACGCGAACATCCAGATCCTCGATATTGAGGCTATAAATGGCCTTGCTGCTCAGATCGGTAATGGTGCGCACCGACGGTATCACGCGATGTTGTCTTGCCTCGCCCAGCAGCGAACAGTAGTAGCCGGTGCTGAGATAGCGGTAACCGCGACAGAGGTTGATCACGCGTAGACCCTTGGTCCGGAAACCATCCTGGCGCAGCAAATAGTCACGCGCAGAGACCACCTCAACATCGGGATAGCCTGGCTGCCAGTCCTTTGTGTTTTCCACAATTATCAGATGTGATGGCATGACTAGTGCCGGACCTCGCTGGCGTTTTCGCGTCGATATAACACCAGCGCCGCTTGCTGCGCACTTTTTCCATACCGCGCCATGGCTTCAAATTCCTTTCGCAAAATCGGCATGTTCATGGTGTCCACCGCGCTTTTACCGGTTTCGATGTCGACATAGGGATCGTGTACATAAATATGTTTCTCATCGAACCCGGTAACGACAACCCAGTGGGGAAACTTTTCACGGTAAATACGATAGGAGCTGATCAGAACGATTGGAATACCGCCCTGCTCGAATTTCTTTTGCATCGCGTTCACGGAAAGTACCCGGTGATGAATCTTCACCTTCAGTTTTTTCAACTGATCAACGAAGTCTTCCTGTACCAGCCGCATCACATCCTTTTTTTCCTGGCTGCGAACCGAGTCGAGAAACATGACGTCATCCTCTTTAACATACAGCTCAACATCGAACCCCATGTGATACGCGGAGAGCGCCAGACCGTGGGGCCCACAACCACCATGACCCGATGTCATATAAATAGTCGTGGACTCGCGCCACAGTTGCAATTCCAGTTTGCGCGACAGCTTGTGTTTGGGCTCCAGCGCTTTCATTGCCATCATTAGTGCCGCCGGCCCGCAGGTGAACTCAAGTGTTTGGCGGTAATAGGGGACGCGCGCGAGTTCCGGCTTGAGTTTTGGTTCCAGCCGTTTTTCGAACACCAGCGCTTCCATGTGGTCTTCATAGTAATCCTTACGCGTGCCGAACTGGCGATAGCCAAGGTTTTCATAGCGACGGATCGCCTGATCATTATCGCGGCGCACTTCCAGCCTCAAGGTAATGCAGTCATGTTCGGTCGCTTCCTGTTCGGCCGACTTGATCAGATTTGTTCCAATACCTTTCTTCTGAACTTCCGGGTGGACCGCCAACGAGTACATGCGTGCCAGCGAAGTACCGGCATTAAAGAGCAGGGTGACATAACCCAGCACACGACCATGGTCTTCATAGACCAGGGTTACGGCGTTGGCCTTGGTCAGGAGGTAGCGGAAGTTGCGGCGGCTAAAACGATCCGTTTCGAAAACGAGTTGCTCGATTTCGACCAGCGAGTTGAGGTCGGCCTGACGGGCCTTGCGGATCATGGTTTGTCCAGGGAGGCGCCTAGCCTCGGTCAAAATATCTGCTCTAACAAAAGAGACCACGTCGTTAAAAATATTGTATCCAGTCGACGCGGGCGGGAGTATATTCCGGCGCGTAAATTGCGCAAGAGGTAATTATGAGCGCACCCTCATCAAGCTTCTACCCTGACTATCGCCATCTCAGCGATCGCCTGCACGCCTTTGCCCGGGACTATCCCGGGCTTGCCCGGCTCGAGTCCATCGGCAAAAGCCATGAAGGGCGAGACATCTGGCTGCTGACTATTACCCGCTTCACTACCGGCGCTGCAGAAACCCGGCCGGCGCTCTGGGTCGATGCCAATATCCACAGCATTGAGCTCGTCGGTTCTGTTGCGGCGCTGCAACTGGCGGAGCTGTTGCTTTCCGGCGACGGTAAGCGCGACGATATAAGCCGTTGCCTCGATCGCTATACCATATATATATGTCCGCGCCTCAACCCCGATGG
>JAJDNE010000021.1 GCA_022340825.1 Acidiferrobacterales bacterium
TGAGTCCGCGAAGCTCGAGAGCTACTAATCACGTCTTGTACAATCAAGATCGGAATAGTCGTTGACCCATGCGCTATCGGTTATAAAATGAAATTATGAAACCGGTCGACGTATTAATTCATTTTCGCCACCGTCCCGACGCCGGCACCCGCCACGTAATCGACACCACCCTGCGAAATCTCCCTGGCGTAATCGCGCCCTGGTTTGCGCCTCACAAGGAATACCTGGTGGTGGTCTACTACAACCCGAGCCTGGTTGATTCAAAAGGTGTACTGAATTGCGTGCGCCGACTGGGCTTTGACGCAAGCCTGGTCGCAATCTGATCTATAGCTGGCGCTCCGCCAGTACTAACAGTTGCAAGACAATATTGGCATAGATTCCTGCCAGGAGATCGTCCGCCATGTTGCCAAAACCGTTCTGATATCGTCGCTCCAGTTGACGCACGGGAAACGGTTTCCACACGTCGAACAATCGAAACAGGAAGAACCCCGCCACCACCCAGACCCAGTCGACGGGTACGGCGAACATCGTGACGAGGTAACCGACGAACTCGTCCCAGACGATTCCGGAGTGATCATGCACCCCGATATCCCGCTCGGTCCGGTCGCACAGCCAAACCCCAAAACCGAACATGGCGACCGCAAACAGCGCATATAAAGGCCATGTCAGAAAATGCGCCAGTACGAGATAGAGCGGGATGGCAGCAAGCGTGCCAAACGTTCCTGGCGCATAGGGTGCTGCGCCCGACCCGAGGCCAAAGGCGAGAAAATGTATCGGGTTGGTCCAGATACTTCTCGGTACACTATTTCGCTTGATCACGATGCATCCTCATTCGACCCATGCGTCCAGGTTTAATAGATATATTGTCTTTGACAGACACCAATCAATTTACGATGATACCGCAAACAGCCGGAAACTCTCATTTCGCGAGGATCGTTATGCACGCACCACTGACTCCAATTCGACTCTTGTCGGCGAACCTTGTTTTATTGATGGCTTTGTTTTCCACGACTACCTGGGCAGATGAAGATAATATTCGCGACCCGAAATTGGTGCTCAATGTCGGCCCATACCATATAAATAGCATCGCAACTGATTTGCTTATAACCAGCGGTGTTGGGGCAACTGTTGGCTTGAGCTTCGAGAATACACTGAGCATGCCTAGCACAGCTGATGTTCAGCGATTTGACGGCTACTTCCGATACGATGATCGAAACCGAATCGAATTTAGCTACTACGGATTGAAGCGCCGTGGCCAGGCCGATCTTGGAGTTGGAGGGATCGACATAGGGGGCACGACTTTTGTCGGGGTGACCACCTCAGATAGCGAAGCAACAATTATGAAGGCGCTGTGGTCGCATTCTTACATAAAAGATAATAAGTACGATTTCGGAATTGGCGGCGGCGTGTATATCAACTCGAGTAAAACGACCATTACCGACTCTACTGGCCCTACACCGAACACAGCAACCGCCGACGTGACAGTAGGATTGCCAGTTTTTAGTCTTCGCGGTGCCTGGCACATCACACCCAAATGGCAAATCTGGGCAAAACAGGATCTGTTTTTTCTCAACATTACGGATTTAACAAGCGCACTGTCCGATTTTACCTTCGCAGTGGAACACCAAACCTTTAAACACGTAGGATTTGGTGCAAATGTAAATTACTTCACAACCACTGCAAGCACCACGGTAGAAGGTAAAGATGCCGAGCTGATTCGGCGTTATTCTGGCGCCATGCTCTACGCGAAATTCGTTATGTAGACGACATGCCTTTCTGAAGAATCGTTGGATGCAAACGATCGCCTGCTGGGCTCAGGAGTCGGGCATCCATTCTGTCAGGAAGCGTTGTGACCGGGAGAAATCTACAAATCTTTCCTGATAGGCTTTCATCTCTGTCTGTAATTTCTGCACTTCGGCAGAATCACGTATCGATTCCAGTTCGGCCGGGTTCTGCCACCACATTTCCATGATCGCGTCGTAGGCCTCTTCTGTGCTGCCCCGCTCGCTCATTAATAGTGACGTCAATTCGATATTGTAGGTGAGATTTCTGCTTACCTTGACGGCACCAAGAGCGGTGGCGTTCCGGCTCACCAGGTCCGCAAACTCCGGGCTGTTCCAGTACTCACGAAACTCCGCCGCTGTCAGCTCGGGACGCCGCTTCATGCAATGGATAAATCGGATCATGGGCCACCTTCAGTCAATTCTGGTTTTTATTTAGTTTCTATAGCATAGACGCTTGACGCAGGCATTTACAAATAAGCAATTCTGGCATTTTCTGCCAAAGCCAAAACGGACTAGAATAGCCTGTAGTAATGCCTCAATACGATTCCGATATATGGCTCCGGGGAATATGAAAAGAACTGTCGTTTTGTTTTTACTTTGTGGGTGCCTGCTAACCGCTGAAGCCCGGTGGACTGACGCATTGCCCCAGATTACCAAAGACGATCTGGCGCTAATTGAGGCAACCGCGCGAGTCAAGATGACTGACAAGCCAATCGGCACAACGTTAACGTGGAGCAATAGCAAAACCGGCTACTCTGGCACTGTCACACTGCTGGAGAACTTTGAGCATAAAAGGCGAAAGTGCCGCACTAACCGGCATGTCATCACCCAGCAGGCGATGAGCCCCAAAACCTATGTCATCTCAATTTGCCAGAATTCCGACGGTACCTGGCAAGTTCTGCCACAGAGTCAACGCAAATAACGTCAGTGAGGTGTAGCGTCGGTGCACTGAAGTAGTTCAATGAACTGATGCCCTGCCCCCGACTCTCTCATCAAGCGACTCGGTCTCGGCATCTTCAACCAGAAGTTGGTCTATCTTGTCTACGGGCAGGTACGCCCACGAAGATCGTTGACTGAACATACGCTGGATCAGCGCAACGTTCAGGGCATGGCCTGGTTTATAGGCAATGTAATGCCCGAATACCGGCAGACCGACCAGTGCCAGGTCACCGAGGCAATCCAGGATCTTGTGGCGAACGAACTCATCCTGGAATCGCAAACCCTCCTTGTTCACAATCTTCCCCTGATCGACGAGGACCGCGTTACTGAGCGAGCCGCCTCTGGCCAATCCTTTTTTCTTTAACGATTCAATCTGGGACTTGAAGCCAAACGTGCGCGCATAGGCGATATCACGCCTGAAGGAGTCATCCTGCAGCTCAATGGACCGACGCTGCGGCTTCACGCCGAGATCGCTGAAATCGATTTCGACAGTTATCCGAGTGCGATCGTACGGCATGATGACTGCAAACTTGTCGCCGTCACGCACCTCAATTGGCTCCTTGATCCAGATCGCCCAGCGCAGCGCTTTCTGGTCAATCGTTCCGGTCTGCTTGATCAAATCAACAAAGGGTCCTGCACTGCCGTCCATGACCGGCACTTCCGGTCCATCGATTTCGATTTGCGCATTGTCGACACCGCAGGCCCTCAGCGCGGCGAGAAGGTGTTCGACCGTGCCAACGGTAGTCCCGTACTTGTTCCCCAGTATGGTAGAGAGCCGCGTCTCGGTTACGCTATACCAGGCCGCCGGTATAACACCTCGGCCTTGCGGTACATCCTTGCGCAGAAAGCTGATTCCATTGTTTTCCTCCGCCGGGTGGATAACGATTGAAGCCTGCTTGCCGGAGTGGATCCCCACACCGACACAGGATATCGAATTTTTCAACGTACGCTGGTAAACAGGTTTATTATGTTTCATCTTGCCGCTCCAGGGTTGATGGAGGCCGCGCATTGCGACTTCCGGGTTACAACTTTCTGTGTGGTAAGATAAAAAACGAGGATTTGCTCAGCTTGGCACTACATGCCAAGGTGTTGGCCAGACACGCCAAACTACGCTGGAATGAAGTTTTCTATGCATCCAACGACTATTACCTCATGGGCCCTGCTTGCCGCCAAGGCGTTACGGCATCAGGGAATCGATAGCGACGAGGTATTTCGTGAAGTGGGCCTGGACCCGGATCTACTGAAGCAAGCGGGCTCACGTTATCCCATGATCAAGGTAACCCGCCTCTGGCAGCGCGCCGTCGAGCTGACGTCTAACGAATGCTTTGGTCTGCAAACAGCGACTTTCTGGCACCCAACAACTGCACATGCCCTTGGTTATACCTGGCTTGCAAGTGACAACCTTAGAGAGGCATTTCTGCGCCTGCAGCGCTATGTTCATATTTTCAACGATATAACTATAATTCGTATCCACGAGCACCCCGGAGAGTATGTTGTTGAACTAACCGGGGAGATCAAAGACGAAGACGTTGCCACAGAAGCCATTGATGCAGGTATCGCCACCATTGTTCAAATGTGCCGGGCATCCATGGGTGAAGGCTTCTGCCCGATTCGAGTAGAGCTGCAAAGGGATCCTCCCGGCTGTGTCGACAAGTTCAACGAATTCTTTCGGGCACCAATACGGTTCAACGGCGATATCAATGCAGTCTATATGGATACCGCCCTTGTCCGCAGAGGCCTGCCGGAATCCAACAAGGAACTGGCACTGGCTAATGAAAAGGTCGCAATTGATTACCTTTCCCGCCTGAAATCAAGCGACACGTCTATCAAGGCCGCTAAAGTACTAATCGACAAGCTACCCGATGGAGCGATTACCGCGGACCAGGTCGCGAACGAGCTACACCTGAGTCCACGAACGTTTCAGCGACGCTTGAAAGGGGAAAACACAAGTTTCAGTAAACTCATGGACGATGTTCGCAAAGAGCTTGCGACCAACTATATGCAGGGCACAGACAAGTCCGTAACTGAGATCACTTACCTGCTTGGCTTTGCGGAAACCAGTACATTTTCCCGTGCGTTTAAACGCTGGACCGGACAATCGCCCACCCGTTTTCGGGAAGGCTGTCTGCTCAACTAAAACAACCAGATAAGCCCGGTCCCTTTCAGAAAACGCGTCCTTTCTCGCTGGTTTCTTGTGGTTTTACCTTTCTTCGTCCCGGTCGCCATCAGTGCCTTGCGCATTTCCAGCCATTCGGGCGAGCCCCAGCGATATGATCGGGTTTTCAGTAACTCGAATTCGCGCGCCAGATCCCGGCTAAGCTCGGGATCCAGATAGTAGAAACCCATTTCGTTGTTATAAAGACGCGAACGATAGTCAAAATTGGAGGTACCAACGAATCCAAACGCTTCGCCGAAGAAGAATTTTGCGTGTAATTTCCCATAGTGCTCTACCCCGCCCAACAACACTGAATCCAGCCTGCCAGTTTGATAAATCTGGATCCGGGGATTATTTATAAGGCGTTTCCACGCTTGGCTTTCAACTACCTGTGGATTGAACTCACCACTTTCAAGACCCGATAACCAGGCCTCGCGCATTTCGCGTGTCAGCAGCAGGCGGGGCGCCATATCCATGTCGATAATGCTCTGGGTAAAATAGTTGTCGCTGGTCAGTGCCGAGTTGGTAATTATCTCGAAATTGACATGCGGATACGCCTTTATCAGATCAAGCATACCTTTTGCCCCGTCGTGAATTACCTTTCCTTCCTTGTCGACATATTTCGCAATAAAGAGATACGGAGAAACGATATGGAAAGTGCCATGAATCTCTCCCCGCTTTAGCGCCTCTTCAGTAATATTTGCAAGCACCGCCCCAATAGAGTTCAGATTTCGAGACTTTGTTTCCCGGACATTGGTAACAGTGTCTTTGGCGGTCAAGTTTCCCAACTCATGCGCGATACGGACCTGCGACGAGCGAAAATCATTCGCAAAATAGCCGGGCATTGATGCGAATACTGTTTTCATCGCGGGCAGATTCTTGACAAAGGCAAGATCTCGCTGCTGCCTCCCCAGTATTTGTGGATAGGTATTCGGTCCATATTGCTCGTCGTCAGCATACGGGGAGGGATGTATCCGCTTGTTGCCTTTGTGCAGAAACAGCAAGGTGTAATAGATACTGCTTACGTCACCAACCGTGAGCTCGTTTGCCGTCGTCGAATTTTCTGAACGCAGCAAGATCTCAAGATCAATATAGGAATCCCGATTCAGGGTTCCGTCGGCTTTCATCCCGTAGTAATCGATGGAAATGTTGCGACCGCCCGTCATTACAATATCCCTGCCGGGAAAACTGCCATCAACAATTATCAGCTTGTCGTGAGAACGTCTGTTCGACCAGCTGGAAAGGCTTGTGAGCGCGTTCACAATCACCACCTGAATGCGCGCGCGAAATGGTGTGGCCCGGCCCGATGCATCACGAATATACCCGGCGTTGTCAGCGCAGGTTTCAAATGCCTTCAACTCCTCATGATTCATGGACCAGCTTCCAAGCGAGTCGACCATGATACGAATATCAACACCGCGTTGAACGGCATTACAGAGTGCACCCAGTATTGCGTTCCCGGCCAGATCATGACGATAGATGTAGTACACGAGATCAACCGTGTGCCGGGCTTGTTCGATCATCCAGATTTTTGCCGCCAACGAGCGTAAATTGTCTGCTTGCGTGGTTCCGACTATTTTGGTGTGGGCTCGTTGAATCGGTGCCATGGATCGCTTGGCCAAATCGATAGGATCATATTTCAGGTATCGAGCAGGTGCCCAGGACCGGGCATGGTAGAGCTTATTAATATAGTCACCGTCACGTAGGCGCCCGGGGGATTCGCCCATTTGCATCAGGGCCACAAGCGGCGATGGGTCCGGTGGAGCGATGCTAGTGCATCCGCCCGACACCAGCAGCAAACACAGGAACAACAGATTTCGAATAGCTTTCATCGATATTCAATAAAATACTATTTTTATAACAACCTGAAAAGACAATGGAGACTCGTAACAACAATCTGATTGTTCCAACAACCTGATTAGCACGCTCATGCTAACGTGATGGGAGCGGCGCTAGAAATACCTACCTGTGAGTCAATTGTCGCCGGGGGGCGCCCAGGATAGGTGGTTTTTAACAAGAGATCACCGTACAAAAGCTGTATTTACACCGTTAAGGCTCATGAGTCATACTGCCCATCCATAGTAATCGTCCGGATTTTAACTTGAGGAGTAATGATGAAAAATAATTTTCTGGTCGCAGTTGCTTCGTTTGCAACAATTATATTTGCGTCGTTCGCCACTGCCGCCACTGCCGCAAATGTCGCCGACGTCATGCACATGGAGCGCGCGCAACTGCAGGCTGATCGCCAGGCCATCGTCGGACAGGCTATGCAACTGGCTCCTGACCAGACCGATAAGTTCTGGGCCTTGTATGACAAGTATGCTGCAGAACGCAAAAAAAACGGCGATAAGATGCAAAAGGTAGTTCTGGAGTACGCCAAGTACTACCCCACGGTGCCTGACGATGTTGCCAAAAAGTTGATGGACGACTGGATGAGCGTTGAGAGCGAACGTCTAAGAATGAAGAAGAAGTATGTCAGTCAGTTCAAGTCCGTCCTCACTCCGCAGCAACTGGTTCGCTATTTCCAGACTGAGAACAAGCTTGATGCAATCATCAATTTCGGGCTTGCTGCAGATATCCCGCTGATGGAACAGAAATAAGACTTTACGACGATAGAGAATAATTTCATCGAAAAAGGGCAAGGTGTACCTTGCCCTTTTTTATTGCTCGGAAAAATGCTCGTAACCCGGATGCGCAACCTCAATAAGACTACCTTCCTCGTCTACGATGCGTAATCCGCTTTTCTGGTCAACGATGCCAATTTCGGTGATCCTGCAGTCCCATTCGGCGGCCAGTTTGTTCAGGCTAGCTACGTGGTCTGGCGGAACAACAATACAAAGCTCATAGTCATCGCCGCCAGAAAGAGCGGTGTCCCAGCCGATTTGATCAACGAGCTCTTTATAATAATCGGAGACTGGTAAATTCCCCTGCTCAATACTGGCGCCCACTGCGCTGGATTCCAGAACGTGTCCGAGATCAGCCACAAGGCCATCCGATATATCTATCATGGCACTGGCGATCCCTCGTAGCGCCAGGCCTTCCCGTGTCCGCGGTGTGGGATAGCGAAGCCGCTGGGAAAAATATTTCTGCGCTTCGACTGACAAACTCAGCTTGCCGGTTTCACCCTTTAAACCCAGCGTGGCATCTCCCAATGTGCCGGTAACAAAAATATGATCGCCCACCCTTGCACCTGACCTCAGAATTGCCGAACCGGTCGGTACAAATCCGCAGGCCTGGATTCCGATAGTTAATGCGCCCCGGGTCGTATCGCCGCCGATGAGTAAAACGCCGCTAGCTTCGGCCAACTCACTCAATCCACGTGCGAACTCCTGCAGCCATGATTCATTCGGTTCGGGCAAGCTAAGGGTCATGGTAAACCAGGCGGGCTCTGCACCCATTGCAGCCAGGTCACTTAAGTTGACTGCCAACGCCTTGTAACCGATGGCATGGGCGGGCGTGTCGTCCGGAAAGTGGATGCCGGCAACCAGCAGATCGGTAGTCACCACAAGCTCTTGATTTTTCGGTACCGTGCATACGGCAGCATCGTCACCTACCCCGACATTAACGTCCGGGCGCGATTGTCCAATATGGCTGAAGTACCGTTGAATCAGTTCGAATTCATTCAAGATAGTTTTATGCAGAATTTATGTCTAAGTGCGGATCTCATCGGCGCGCAGTTTAGCGGCGACTTTATCCAGGATCGCGTTGACATACTTGTGACCGTGTTCAGCGCCAAAAACCTTGGATAACTCTACCGCTTCATTCAATACCACTTTGTAGGGTATCTCGGGATGGAACTCGAATTCGTAGGCACCGATTCGCAGTATCGCACGTTCTACAGGGTCGACTTCCTCAATGGTTCGATCGAGGTGCGGAATGATGTGATCGTCCAGCTCGTGGACATGTAACGGGACTTCGCGTACGAGGTAATGGAAGTACTCGACATCCACATCGTTCATCTCGTGCTCGATGAGATAGTGATCTTCAATGCGAGCAGGCGCTTCTTGCGTCATCTCCCATTGATATATGGCCTGAACTGCTGCCCGGCGTGCAGCATGTCGACTACCTTTGGTCATGAAACCCTCCCAAGGCAAAAGGCCAGCAGGTGCAGCTATTGTACTTTATCTAGCGGCTGTCAGCTGCCGATTTCTTTCAGAACGTTGACCATCTCGATCGCCGCCATCGCAGCATCGACGCCCTTATTGCCAGCTTTAGTGCCCGCCCGCTCAATCGCCTGTTCGATGCTATCTACGGTTAACACACCAAATCCGATCGGGATATCAAAATCCATGCTGACCTGCGCAATACCCTTTGTGCACTCCCCCGCGACATAGTCAAAATGCGGTGTTGCTCCACGAATAACGGCACCGAGTGCAATCAACGCATCATACTTGCCGCTGGCTGCCATGCGCTTGGCCATGAGCGGTATCTCATAGGCACCGGGCACCCTGACTACCTCGATGTTTCCGTTGTCTGCACCATGCCGAACCAGGGTATCGATTGCGCCCGCAAGCAACGGTTCACCGATAAATGCATTAAAGCGGCCCAATATAATACCAAAGCGCGCGTTGCGCGCCTGCAGATCACCTTCAATAGATTTTACGTCTGTCATCCCGATACCTTCTTCCTGGATTTATCGTCAGTGAGATCTTCAACATATTCTACAATTTCTAGCCCGAATCCCGACATTGCCGGCACTTTCAGTTTGTGGCCCATTACCCTCATTTTGCGCACACCGAGATCAGCCAGAATCTGGCTACCCAAACCGTAGGTGCGTAGCACTGCATTGCTGCCAGATGCTTTGCGCTTCTCAGCATCTTCGGCATCTTTGGCAAATTGCGAGATGCGAGCACTGAGATCGTTTGCCGATTCCTCTTCACGCAACACTACGACTACACCGGCACCTGCGTCCGCGACATGCGACAACGCCGACGACAACGAGAAACTTCCCGGCCGATGGGCGGTTGTAAACAGATCGAGAAGACTCTCCTGAACGTGGACACGAACGAGGGTCGGTTCTTCAGGCTTGATATCGCCCTTGATCAGGGCCAGGTGCACGTCGCCATGAATACCATCATGGTAAGCAATCACGCAGAACTCGCCAAACGGTGTAGGGACCTTGCCCTCGGCAACGCGCTCAACAGTCGACTCGTTCTCCAATCGATAGCGAATCAGGTCAGCGATGGTTCCAATCTTCAGCTTGTGCTTCTCGGAAAACTCGAGCAATTCGGGGAGCCTGGCCATGGTGCCGTCTTCGTTCATGATTTCGCAGATAACGCTGGCGGGCTCGGCACCCGCTAGACGGGCCAGATCAACACCCGCCTCGGTATGGCCTGCCCGGGTTAGCACCCCGCCCTGCTGCGCCATCAGTGGGAAGATGTGGCCCGGGGTAACAATATCGGAAGGCTTGGCATCCTTCTTTGCAGCGGCTTGAATGGTGGTAGCTCGGTCGGCCGCCGAGATGCCGGTAGTCACGCCTTCTGCCGCCTCAATCGAGAGGGTGAAATTGGTAGTTCGCTGATATTGTGTATCATTCACCATCAACGGCAGATTCAATTGACGGCAGCGACCGGGAGTTAGTGTCAGGCAAATCAGCCCGCGGCCATATTTGGCCATAAAGTTGACGTCCTCGGGGCGGCAGTGCTCGGCTACCATGACCAGATCGCCCTCGTTTTCACGATCCTCGTCATCCATGAGCACGACCATACGACCCTGGCGCAACTCTTCGATAATTTCTGTGGCAGGACTGATATTCATGGTTTACCTGTAATTTCGTATAAGCCCCATTTAAAGGGCCGGAGAGCATACCAGCGATAACCTATCGATTCAAAAAGAAAATTCCCGAGAGTCGAGCCGGGTTTACGCAAACATAACTCCAATTACAGTCGGTATTTTGAACTACGTTAATCCCCGGTTTCATCACTTCCTTTACCGACGTAGAATCGAGAGTACCCCCCAACGAAACAGGCGTTGAAGTGACGTGAAATCAGTAGATCTTCCTGGAAACTGGCCCAGAGGCGCCTTGGTACTGCTCGCCACCCTGCTACTGGCATCTTGCTCCAGCAAAGGGCCCTATCAACTTAACCTGATGCCTGCTCCAAAAATCTATTCAGAGAAGAAGATAAACCCGTTTGAAGCGATTGATAAACAGATATTTCCATACAGAGGTATTCTTTACGCCACTGATCGTTTGCCGGCCACCGACGACAGCAAAGAAGACTTCTACGAAAACGAGCGCGGCCATGTACTTCGATTTGGTGTCGGAAAAATCAAACTTGGAAAAGAGAACCTCGACTGGGAACAGGCAAAGGAAGTCTCACTGCTGAAAAATCGTGGTAAGGACTATCCTTTACAGGTTACTAAAGTAGATGAGCTGGGTATCCTGGATAGTAGCCGCAGCCAGTTGTTTATCTCTAGCGACGCAGAAAAAGGAAAATCGGCGAATAAAGCCTTTGCCTCGCTAATCAATAAAAAGCTTAGTACATCACACAACAAAGACGTTTACGTATACATCCACGGTTATAAAGTTGTTTTTTCCAATCCATTATTGGTGTCGGCCGAACTGTGGCACTTCCTCGGTTATGATGGCGCCTTCATCGCGTATGCATGGCCCTCGACACCAAGCCAATGGGCCTATGCCAAAGACCTGGAAACTGCCGCTTATTCATCCCGCAACTTGCGTCTGCTACTGGAGTATCTGGCTAAAGAAACTAACGCCAGGCGCATTCATATCATCGCCTATAGCGCCGGAACACGCGTGGCAATCAATGCGTTGAGCCAACTCGCCCTGCTGAATAAAAACGGAAGCAAACGCAGTATTACGAACAAGCTGCGCATTGGTCACGTGATTCTGGTGGGCAGTGATTCCGATCGGGGAATCTTCGCGGGTTATCTCGAGGATGGTCTGCTGAACGTGATGGACGATTTTACGATCTATATGTCTGACACGGACAAGGCGCTTGGTATTTCCAAATTCGTCTTTACCCGACGACGACTTGGGCAGGTTTTCGTACCCGAAAACCTGGAACCGGCTGTTCGGGATTATCTGGAGCGAACAAAAGATTTGAGTCTTATTAACGTCACCAATGCCGAAGAAGCTGCCGTGGGAAATGGCCATGCCTATTTCCGCAAGAGCCCCTGGGTCAGCAGTGATGTTCTGATGACACTGAAATATAGTCTTACGCCGGGTGAACGCGGACTCGTTCGAGACAAGGAACTGCCGACATGGGTGTTTCCAGATAACTATACCGACCGACTCAGACAACAACTTAAAGACAAAATCGGTTTGAACTAGCTTCAACAGGAAGAAAATCAAATGAGCTGGGTAGGACAACAAACTGGAAAGCTTGAAAACGGAATTGATCGTGCTCGAAAAAACCCGTTCGATATCGATTCGCACGGCATAAGCAGATATCACTGCCCCGTATTCTGAACCAGTGGTGAGTATATTTAGTCCCGATAAATTCGATTGCATCTATCTACTTCAGTTTCCGTTCAGGTAAATTGTGATATTCTGATTAAAGATATTTAATGAGAAGCAGAATACGGAAGGAAAAATAATGAAAAATCAACATTATAAACAAACGACTTTCTTGGGATTATCAGGCGCAATCCTGTTACTTGCATTAACGATTGTCGGTGCAGACGCTTACGCCTTAAATGGCTTTGGTGACGGGCTGGACAAAGAACGAGACACTGTAGAAAACATGTTCAAGCGCGAAGGTGGCGACGGTAGAGCCCAAGGGTCAACCTGGCCGGAGGCTCACGTTTTTGCGGTCGGTGTTAAAAAAGACATGGGATATATCGACGAATATGCAGATTATGTATGCAATGTTCTTAGAGACAACGGGCTCGGGGGGAAAGAGGTGTACGTGGAGATCGTAGATATTGACAGACTGTACGAGGCCAGGGGTGGCTGGAAGGCACTGACAAAAATACAGTGCAAATAATCGGGCTAAAGACTAGTCAGTCACAATTCTCCTAATCGGTAAAACCGGTTCTTCTCAACAGATCCATGGTAATTGTATCGTTGGCAGTCGAATCGTTACCCTGAAGTAATCGCTCGAGATAGCGGGCGATGATATCTACCTCCAGGTTTACCTTGCGACCCGGCTTGAATTCTTCCATGGTGGTGTTCGCAAGCGTGTGCGGCACGATGTTGAGATCGAAAGTATCGCCTTCAATATGATTCACGGTCAGGCTGATACCATCGACACAGATCGATCCCTTTTCAGCGATATAACGGCATAATGATTTCGGGGCACGTATTTTGAATCGTATCGAGCGACCCTCGTTTTCGCGGGCAAGTACCTCACCTACTCCGTCCACGTGACCACTTACCATGTGACCGCCTAGCCTCGTCGTCGGCGTAAGTGCCTTTTCAAGATTAACCCTCTCACCAGTCTTCAAATCTCCCAGCGTGGTACGGCCCAGGCTCTCGGCGGAGACATCAGCAACAAAGAAATGATCCCCCGAATCGATCGCCGTGAGACAGACACCACTCACGGCAATACTGTCACCTTGCTGCACATCCGTCATATCCAGATCCGCGGTATTGATACGCATACGCATATCACCGCCCTTCGACTCTGTCTGTGCAATCTCGCCAACTGCTTCAATGATTCCGGTAAACATTTATCGTTCCGCAACTATACTGCGTTGAAATTTGGTGTGGATGTAATTCGCCAATCGTCGCCCACCGCGCGAATATCTCTAATGGTTAAAGACACTCGATCGGTCATGCTCTCCAGTGCTGGCAGATGAAACATTCCGCGTGCATTGTGGCCCATGATATAGGGCGCAATGTATACAACCAGCTCATCAACCAGTTGCGCCTCAAGCAACGACCCGCATAGCGTCGCACCAGCCTCGACCAGCAGTTCATTAACGCCCTGGCCCGCCAGATGATGCATGAGTGCTGTCATGTCGATCTTGTCCGGACCCGCGGGCAGGCAGATTACCTCCGCACCGGCTTTCACCAGTACGTCCGCCTGATCCGCATCATCGCTCGCCGTGGCAACCAAGGTTGTGCCCTCAAGCTGGAACATCCTGGCGGTCTCGGGTGTGCTCAGATTGGCATCTACGATGACCCGCATCGGCTGCCGCCCGATCTGCAGATCACGGACATTCAGCGAAGGATCATCGGCCAACACTGTCCCGCTGCCGGTTAGAATTGCCGAGCTACGCGCGCGCAGTCGCTGGACATCGGCGCGGGCGGCTTCCCCGCTGATCCATTTGCTTTCACCGCTGGCCATCGCGGTTTTCCCATCAAGGCTGATGGCGAGCTTGATGCGCACAAACGGGCGCCGATGTTTCATGCGACTGATAAAACCGGGATTCAAGCGTTCTGCCTCTGACTGAAGCAGGCCGCTTTCGACCTTGATGCCCGCTTCCGCCAGCGCCTTGAGCCCCTTCCCGGATACCAACGGATTAGGGTCCTCCATGGCCGCCACGACTCGCGACACCCCGGCCTTGATCAATGCGTTGGTACAGGGTGGCGTATGGCCTTCGTGGCAGCACGGCTCAAGCGTGACATAGGCCGTTGCCCCACGTGCCCGCTTCCCGGCCTTTTTCAGTGCATTGATTTCGGCATGTGGCTGGCCCGCACGTTCATGCCAACCCTCGCCAACGATTTCGCCATCGTTAACCAGTACGCAGCCGACGCGAGGATTGGGATCAGTTGTATAGAGTCCGCGGCGCGCAAGTACCAGCGCGCGCGACATGTACTCGGCGTCGGTAGTCACTTCCGGGCTCATTTTTTCTTGCTGTCGAGAATCAGCTTCAGCTGGTTGCGGCGTTCTTCCGCGCTGGGTTCCTGGCGAAGACGCTGGACCTCTTCGCTGAAGGCATCCAGGTCCGAGAAGCTGCGATAGACACTGGCGAACCGAACATAGGCAACAGGATCAAGCTCACGAAGCTCGTCCATCACCCACTCACCAAGCTTTCGTGAACTGACTTCACGCTCCCCCTGGGTAATCAGGCGGTGACGAATACGACCGACTGCTGCTTCTACCGCCTCAACATCAACCGGGCGCTTCTCCAGTGCGCGCTCAATACCTGCGCGAAGCTTGGCTTCAAAAAAAGATTCACGGTGGCCATCTGATTTAATCAGCTGCGGCATGCGCAGTTGCGCGCTCTCGTAGGTGGTAAAGCGTTCTCCGCATTCCATGCATTCACGCCGCCGACGCACCGAACTGCCGTCATCGGCAAGACGGGAGTCCACTACCTTGGTGTCTTCGGCGCTACAGAATGGACAATGCATAGGGGCGAAGTCCCGACGTTACTAGCCTATTCATAAACCGGTAAGCGCTTGCAGATCTCAAGCACCTTGGCCCGTACCGCGTCACGCACACTGGTATCATCCATGGCTTCCAGCACATCACAAATCCAGCCTGCTAATGCACCAGCATCCTCGGCATTAAAACCGCGAGTCGTAATTGCCGGTGTACCGATGCGGATACCACTGGTCACAAACGGGGACTGCGGATCGTTAGGCACGGCATTTTTGTTTACCGTGATATTGGCTTCACCCAATGCGGCTTCTGCATCCTTGCCGGTGATATTTTTGTCGATCAGGTCCAGTAGAAATAAATGATTGTCGGTACCACCAGAGACGACCTTGTAGCCACGATCAATAAACACCTTCGCCATGGCGCGGGCATTATCTAACACCTGTTGCTGGTAAACCTTGAATTCCGGCTCGAGCGCCTCTTTAAAGGCGACCGCCTTGGCAGCAATCACGTGCATCAGCGGCCCGCCCTGGGTGCCGGGGAAGACACGTGAATTCAGCTTCTTCTCGATTTCGGGATTGCTCTTGGCGAGAATTATACCGCCCCGGGGACCACGCAGCGTCTTGTGTGTAGTCGATGTCGTCACGTCGGCAATCTGCACCGGACTCGGATAGATACCGGCGGCAATCAGGCCGGCGACATGCGCCATATCAACAAAGAGCCATGCACCGACTGAATCAGCAATATCGCGAAAACGTTGCCAGTCGACAACACGCGAATAGGCACTGAAGCCAGCCACGATCATTTTCGGTTTGTGTTCTTTTGCCAGCGCCTCGACCTGGGCGTAATCGATCTCGCCGGTAGACTCATCCAGGCCATACTGCACCGCATTAAAGATAAAGCCGGAGAAGTTCACCTTGGCGCCATGAGTCAGGTGACCACCATGGGCGAGGCTCATGCCCAGGATGGTGTCGCCGGGCTCGCACAAGGCGAGGTAGACGGCGGCATTGGCCTGGGACCCGGAATGGGGCTGGACATTGGCATAATCTGCGCCAAAGAGCTGTTTTACGCGATCGATCGCCAGCTGCTCGGCGACGTCGACATACTCGCAGCCACCGTAATAGCGCTTGCCAGGATAGCCCTCGGCATACTTATTGGTGAGCACCGAACCCTGCGCTTGCATGACTCGCGGGCTGGCGTAGTTCTCGGAAGCAATGAGCTCAATATGCTCTTCCTGGCGTCTCTCCTCGTCCTGAATGGACTGCCAGAGCTCGTCGTCAAAACCCTTAATCTCTAGATCCTTACCAAACATGGTTGGCACTACTCTCCTGAATTCGGTGGAAAACAGCCGAGAGCAATCAATTCGCTCGCCGGCCCTGAAAGGCGGCTAGGATAGCGGATTTCGGGGTGAAATTCCCCATTTTTGGAGAGAAACCGGTCGCCCGGTAACGGAACAACAGTGACCTAAAGCAGGTCTCTCGGGTTGAACCTGGTAGCCACGGGAAGCGCCTCCGCAGCGGAAATCGCCAGGTGGAGCATCTTGTCGACCTGGACCGGCCCGAAATATTCGCAACCACAGATATACAACAAGTTCACGATTCGACTCATCACTCCCGGCGCAAGTGCTGCTGTGGGCGGCAGGGTCTGGCTGACCAGCCACTCGGAGAATTCATTTGCATGAGCGACGGGTACGATCGAAACCAGATGACCGGCAACCCAGTTGCGAACCTTGGCGCAGTACACCGGATTTTTCTGCAGCATGGCATCGAGCACGTGGGTAATCACAAATACCAGTACTTCGGTTCCAGGAGCAGCTTCCAGCCGGGGCTCCGATTTCTCTACGGGAGTCGATGCCGGAACGCTGATCTGCTGCTCCTCCATCTTCATTGATTGCGCATAGTTGCGCATTAGCGGCCACGGGTCCGGCCCCAGTGCAGATAACGGCAATGACATCTGACGGATAAGGCTGCGACGAATTTCACTCTGCTGTGCCTTGAGTTCGGCGGTGAGGCAAATGGTACGTAGATAGTTCGCCAGCTCGAACGCTGCGCCTTCAGCAAAGTCCCACTCCCACATCCATAGCGCTTCCAGCAGTTGTGTTTGTGTCATGTACGGTTGCAGCGCCTTGAAAATTGCCCGACGACGACGAGACGCTTCATTCTCGTCAACCTGGGGATGTAGTTCAGTCACGCTTGCCTCTGAATTCATTGCACACCCTTGTGAAGTTGTTCTATTTGAAACTCGGGATATCCGACTTCAGAATGTTCGGCAAAATCGAGGCCTCGTTGTTCATCCTGGCTATCTGCCCGCAGACCCATGGTTCGGTCGATAATCCAGAAGACAAAGAGCGAGGTAGGAAACGCCCAAAGAAACGCTGCAGAAATGCCGGTTATCTGAACAATTGCCTGATCTGGACTGAACAGGTTGCCGGTTTTAAATAGGCCGGCTGCAAGCGTTCCCCAGGCACCTGCTATTCCGTGAACCGAAACAGCGCCGACTACATCGTCCAGGCGCAATTTCTCCAACAGGTAACTGCCTATCACGACGAGAATCCCGGCTACCAGCCCGGTTGTTACGGCGAACCCGGGGGCCATGCTGGCGCAGCCGGCGGTAATGCCGACCAGCCCACCCAGGCTACCATTGACAGTCATGGTCATGAGTATCCGTTGTTGTGCCAGCGCCATCATTAGCACAGCACCAACAGCTCCAGATGCCGCCGCCAGATGGGTGTTCAGCGCGATCATTCCGATATCCACGGTCGCGGAGACCGTGCTGCCGGCGTTAAACCCGAACCAGCCAAGCCAGAGCACGAAGCCACCTAATGCGACAGAACTCAGATTGTGACCGGCAATGTTTCGAATTTCGCCAGCAGGACCAAATTTGCCCAGGCGTGGTCCGAGCACAATAATTCCTGCGAGTGCTACCCAGCCACCGATTGAGTGCACAACGGTTGATCCGGCAAAATCTATGAATCCCATCTCCGCCAGCCAACCCTGGCCACCGTAGTAACCTCCCCAAGCCCAGCTGCCATAGACCGAATAAATTACGCCGGTGGTAAACAGCGAGCTAATGATATATGGCCAGTAGCGTGTACGTTCTGCCATTGCACCGCTGGCAATAGTTACCGCGGTCGCAGCGAACATTGTCTGGAAAAACAGAAAGGCATATTCCTCTGCCTTGTCGGCGTGCTGAAGGAAAAAGTGATCACTGCCAAACCAGCCACTGCTGTTCGCACCGAACATCAGCCCGTAACCGATCATCCAGAATACCAGGCTGCCAAAGCAAACGTCGGTGTAGTTCTTCATGATGACGTTGATGGCGTTCTTCGACCGGGTCATGCCGCTCTCGACGAAAGCGAAACCCGCTTGCATGAAAAATACGAGTGCGCCAGCTGTAATCACCCAGACGGCATCCATAGACGCCTGAAGGCCTTCTGTGGTGGATGCAGCATGCAGAACGGTAGGAACAAAAAACAGTGCGAGCAGGGAGAAAAAGACGACCGAAATTCTCAACATCAAAAACATGTGTATGCAGCCTTGTTGTCAACACACCGAAACACTTCCTGTTGTTCAGTGGTTGTAATTATTAGCGTTCCCTAATATAGCAATCGCTGTGCCACTCTC
>JAJDNE010000032.1 GCA_022340825.1 Acidiferrobacterales bacterium
TATCCTAACTGTCGGTATACAAGAGACATTTAAAACGAAAGGGCAAGGCTTTATTGATTCATGCCCGTAAACCCCCAATATCCGGGCATTCCAACTAATATTCATGAAACTTCTGCCCATACTACTGATCCTGGTTTCTCTCCCCGGTTACGCAGAAGAAGATTGCGTGTTTGACGAAGCCGCTTATATCGGTTTCATCCAGCAATACAGCGAAAGAAATAAGCACGCGAACATCGGCCCTGACGCCAAAACGCTCAAGGTTAGTAGAAACAACGAGGAGATCCAGGTGCAGGGCGGTGGCTGTGTTCACCTGGGCGTAGCGATAGAAGTCAAAACCAGCCAGTCGTTTACCGAGAAACAGTTTCTACAAAAAACGCTGGATCTGGCTAATGAGTTCGGAGACTGGTTGATCAACACCCGCAAACTGAAAGACTCAATTGAGCAAGGCAGGTATCAAAAGATCGATAACACCTGGTTAATTGAAGTCGATGCCATGACCGTTTTCAGTGCCTCTTACGAGAATGGCAAGAAAATGAATATCGACTTCTATATTAATTAGCCTAGCCCTGCACGCTCTCCCCGATCTGGTCGCAGTACTGCTGTAAATCATCCGGTACACCTTCCGGGCACTTGCCGCACTCGCGATTGCCGGGTACGGCGAAGTCGATAAACTTCGGGTAGGCCAGGTTCAACTCCTGCATGATCTTCACAAAGTCGTCCAGCGGCTTGTCGCCACCGAGGCGCGGGTTGCGTGTCTTTTCCTGGCCGATGCTGGAGACCCGCCGGCCCTGGTAGTCGTGCGCCGGGTACACCAGCGTATCCTCGGGCAGGGAGAAGAATTTATCGTGCACGCTGCGATACAGTGTCGGGGCGTCGCCGTTCTGGAAATCGGTGCGGCCGCAACCGTCGATCAGCAGCGCGTCACCGGTAAAGACCCGGTTATTGATCCGGTAGGCGTGATGCCCGTCGGTATGTCCCGGCGTAAACAACGGTTCCACCCGGATACTGCCAATTTCCATCGGCTTACCTTCCTCCAGGCCCACGTCCGCGCAGGCGAGATGGTCGAACGCCGGGTGCGCGATTTTGCTGCCGGCTTCGCGCTTGAGCCGGCGCGCGGAGGTGATGTGGTCGGCGTGAATGTGGCTGTCGAGCGTGTAGGCGAGCTTCAGGCCTAGCCGGTTCAGTTCTTCCAGGTCGCGCTGCCAGGTGGGGAGTACCGCGTCGATCAGGATCGCCTGGCCCGTATCCTCGCAGCCGAGCAGGTAGGTATAGGTGCTGGAGATAGGTTCGATCAGTTGTCGGAAGATCAAGGCGCCTCCTTTTTTAATAGTTCATAGCGTAAAAGGGGATGAAGGGATTAAATTATAATCCCTCCGTCCCCGTTAATTCCCTTTAATTCCGTAATGTTCATTCGTTTTCTTCAATTTAAAGGGGTCGGAGTGATTTAATTTTAGGCAATCCTTGATTGGTCCCTATGCCCATAAAACGCGAGTTTTTACTCTGACCCCAGTTATCGATTTGCCTACCCTTTAGTTCCCCGCACCTTACTAACCTTCAGCTTCCTGCTTATCGTCGGTCGATAAAACCATGTAGCTTTGCGATCGAATTGAGCGCATATTGCATTGCCTTTCATAGAGCCATCACATCACTATACGCCTCCCGGAGGACTGTATGCTCAGGAAATCAATTGGTTTTTTGAATTTGCTGGTTGTTGCATTGGTAGCTGGAACTGTTTTTGGAATATGGCTTGGGTATAACCCGGTCGCTCTATCCTCATCCGCGTATGTTGAGCAGCAACAGGGCGCGATCCGTGCGCTCAATGTGCTCATGCCGATACTTGGCGCTATTGGCATTTTCCTGACTATTACCTCGGCTATCCTGGCGCGGGCTGAACGACGTACACTTTTCATTCTGATTGCCGCAGTCGCATGCCTGGTTACGGCCGGTCTTGTCACGCGTTTCGGTAATCAACCAATCAACGCAATAGTAATAACCTGGGATCCCAAAGCCGCACCACTAGAATGGACCATGTTGAGAGACACCTGGTGGCAATGGCATACCGTGAGGACAGTAGCATCGGTGTGCGGTTTGTGCCTGCTGCTGTTGGCTAACCCCATGGGGAAGTCGAGCAGCCGGGGCGATCAAGAAATGCATCAGGTGCTAAAGGGAACGGTGTGATTTACTATTAGGCAGTCCTCAAATATTACTTATGCCCATAACTCCCCAATTCTCGGTTTCAGCAACTTTGACCGAAAAAAAGAATTAAAGAACTAGCATGAAAGAATGTAACCAGTGCGGAAAATGTTGCACAAACTACAGTAACGGTGGCCTGTCGGCATCGAAAGGTGAAATAGAATATTGGGAAATTCACAGGCCAGATATATATAGGTATACCAGCGATGGGAAAATCTGGATGGATCCCGACACGGGTAAGCAGCTGGAGCTGTGTCCGTGGCTGGAAAAACTTCCCGATCAAAATAAATTCACCTGTACTATTTATGATGACCGGCCGGATGACTGTAAATCCTACCCGGTGTTGATCGAGGATATGATCAAGGATGGATGCGAGATGCTGGAAAAGCAGGACCTGAACCACCCGAAACAGGCACAGAAGATCCTCGATACGCTAATGGCTACTTGCTAACGTCGATGATCAGTAATTTAGAAAACAGGTATTTTTTGTGAAATGGATCATCTATCTCGCAATACTTGGCTTTATCGAAGTTGCGGTAATCGGCAGGCTACACGGGGCTCTCGGGTTGTACGGCCTGATGGGGCTCTACCTGGTGACGACGATTGTCGGTGCCGTATTCCTGCTCATTCAGCTTCCCCGTTTCCGGCGATCCTGGAAGTTCATGAAGGACATGGAAAAAGGCAGGATTCAAGCGTTCAAAAATCCGGACAATAAGCCGACGGCAGAAGAACTCGAAACGATACGTCCAATGCTGTTTTTTACTCTCTATTTCTTTGCCGCGGTGCACATTGCCATTCCAGGTATCGTCTCCGATTTTGTTGGAATGGTGATGGTGATTCCGGTTCTGAGTAATCGATACCTCGATTACAAGATCAATAAAATGATCAAGACGCTGGATAAGGAACAGGAAGGCGCTCAGCGCTAGCGCCAGGACCTGTTAGTTCCTGGTTTCCGGGCTTGCCCTACTTACTCATGTCTGATAGTTGGCCCTGTTAATTAGCCCCTCAACTCAAGCCCCTAATATTCATAACTGCCCCGGTTTTTTCCATTGCGATCAGTTCACGTTCCTGGTGACTGAACTTTGCATTTCTTTCATTTGCTTCATCACTGTCGACAGTATGTTAAACAACTGGTTGGCTTTTTGATCGAAGTTCTCGAACATCGTCTGGAATTCGCTCCGCTTGTTTCGCACCTCATCATCTTGTGATTTCGGGGGTTTTGCATACGTCGGTTTGGGCGTCAAGGTTCCGGGCCGCTTGGCCTTGATTCGCGATTCGATAGTATTGGTCTCCGCGCCGAGGCTGGCCATGTCGGCTCGGGAGAGTACCTTGCGCCGAGCCTTGTTCGCCCGATCTTCAACCTGCTTCGCAAGCTTAAGTGCGTCGGCGGCGGCTGCCTCCAGGTCGCGGCGTTTGGCAGCGATGCTGGCTTTCTGGGCGCTATCAAAACCCGCTGGAAGCGGTTTCCGCGCATGAGCCTGCATCGATTTTGCGACGTTCCGAAGCTCGCGCGCCTGGCGCTGCAATTGTTGCTCGATCTTCGCGTACTCCGGTTGGGCGGATTGCGCGGCCCAGGTGATGCCGGGCACAGTAACGAGTACGATAATCCCGATCCTTGCTAGCACTTTCATTAACTACCCCCTGCGCTTGCTGTTAAAGTATTGGCACTATAAACACGGCTACTACTGATAAGGAATACTAGTTGAACGTATTTTTTCCATGACGACACTCCTTTGCTGGTTCGTGAATGAACAGGAAAGATCGTGTGCAAATCCCTTAAGGTGCGTATTTAAATAACTTTATAAAAATCAATATATTGATCCATATCAACTTAAACACTGATTTTGAATAATTTATTCCTTGATGGGTTAAGTAGTCGTCACATTTTCACTTCTGTTTCTTGAGATTTCGCTCAATCGCTTTTGACCGGGCGAAGCGCTGATACGTCCAGTTTTTTTCGAACGCACGTTCCAGTACGTAATTCAGCGAGTTCATCATGCGCTGTTGTTTTACCAGTGCGTCGGTTCTCAACACCTCGTTGCCTTTTTCGTCAAAGAACAATAGTGCCGGTACACGCGTGAAGCCGGTCTGGCCGAACCAGGCTTTGGCAGTAGTGCGTTTACCATCTGGTGCAATAACGGGTGTCGTGTTGTCTCCGGTATTCAGTCGCACTACCTCGAATCGTTTTAGCGCATTCCTTACCTCGTCCAATGCCAGTACATTGTTATGAAAATCGGTGCACTCTGAACAACCCGGTTCCTCGAAAAGCAACATCATTGGTTGGCTTGCCGGAAAGCGGCTGCGATCCAGCGCATAGGGTGGTTTGATGAAAAGTGGGTCGTCCTTGAGCAGGTCGCTGGAAGCGCTTTTCGCACCCTTGCTGGTCTGCCTGGCAAAATAACTCGCAAGCGACTCAGTCTTGTAATCCCCGGAAACCAGGTAATCCAGAATCCTGGTGAATCGCTCTGTCGACTGATAACCAACAACTCCCAGCGTTCGTTTGCCATTGGCATCAAAGAATAAGAGCGTGGGGGCAAATCCTGCCCCCTCTTTGCTGGCAAAGCTTTTTACTGCCATATGCTCGCCGCCGGGTGCTGTCATCTCCGTATCATCAAAAATCTCCAGTCCAACAGAAATAAAATGTTTTTGTACCCGCTTTGCTACCTCGGGGTTGCCCAGGCTTTGTTTAATAAATGCTGCGCAATACGAGCAACCCTCTGTTGTAAACAAAACCATCAAGCCGTTCTTTCCTGCTTTCTTCGCTTTCGCAGTGGCGTCCGCCATATCGATAAAGGGATCATTGTGGAACCAGGACGGGTAGTCGATATGAATAACCTCGGCGTCCCTGAAATCTCCCGCGCGCGACGTGACGATTGTCAGGAGAGAAACAGAGAAAGCCAGCGGCAGAAATATTTTGATGCACTTGATCATAACGATTCCCCCCACGAAACTGTGAAGCGATAAAACCAGGGACAGGATTGCCATTCTACGCAGGTTTGCGTAGGCCTCACAAATCCGGGAGTGTTAACCGCTTGAGGGATGGGAGTAAACTTGTTGTCTATTCTGGAACCAAAAGATTACAGGCGTTAGCCAATTCGCTGACAGATGAAACAGGAAGAGACATTCTGGGACAAACGATCCCGGCAATACGACGCCGCTGTGACAAAACGCGACGCCAACTATATCAATATCATTGACAGCACCATTGCATTGCTCTCCAGCAAGGATGTGGTGCTGGATTTCGCCTGTGCATCCGGTGAATACAGCCTGGATTTGGCGCCCTGCGTACAACGCGTGCATGGCATCGATCTCTCGACAAGAATGATCGAGCTGGCAAACAAAAAGGCGCGTGAACGGCAGATTGCTAATGTCACCTTTGATAGCGCCGATGTCTTTGACGCCAGTCTCAACCGGGGCGCCTATTCAGCCATCGTCGCGTTCAACATACTGCATCTGGTAAACGATTTACCCGGGGTGTTGGCTCGCCTGCACGAATTATTGAAAACAGACGGTGTACTGATTTCCCTGACTCCCTGCCTGGGTGAAAAGAGCTGGCTGTTCCGGCACATGGTCGGCTTGGCGCATAAGCTGGGTGCGGTGCCGTCCATATCAAACTTGACCAGCTCCTCGCTTGCGTCGCTGGTTGCCGGGAATGGTTTCGAGATTACCGAGAACAGGACCTGGAACAAGAAGCACAGGGCCCAGTGGATTGTCGCGCATAAATTACGGTAAGGTATTTGCGGGCCGGACAATAAAAAGGAACTGATAATGACCTCACTCAACAATATCGCAAAAATCGCCGGGGCCGGTTATCTCGTAATCTTCATCTCGGGTATTTTTGCCAACTTCTTCGTGCTCGAGGGCCTGGTGGTCGCGGGCGATGCCGCCGCTACCGCTACCCGGATTATGGATAACGGATCCCAGCTTCGCGTCGGCATCCTGAGCTTTTTCATCATGGTGATTTTCGACCTGCTCCTGGTCTGGGCGCTTTACCTTTTATTCAGGCCGGTCAACAAGGACGTGTCCCTGTTGGCCGCGTTGCTTCGCCTGGTGAACGTCGCGATTTTTGGTGTGGCGCTGTATCACCTGGTTGATGTAATGCAACTTTCCGGCGATGCGGAGTATTTGTCGGCATTTAATCCCGCCCAACTGAATGCACAGTTAATGCTGGCGGTCGATGCCTTTAACGCCACCTGGCTGATCGGGCTGGTATTTTTTGGTCTGCACCTTATCTTTCTGGGGTGTCTTATCATTAAATCGAGTTACGTCCCGAGTATTATCGGTATGTTGCTAATAGTGGCCGCTGCGGGCTACCTCATCGACAGCTTCGCCCATCTGCTGCTGCCGAGTTACGATGACTACGCAACGATATTCATGCTGATTGTGGTGGTGCCGGGCGTGATTGGCGAGTTGTCGCTTACCATCCTGCTATTGGTCAAGGGGTTTAGGCATAAAATGCCAGCAGCCTGAATTACTTGCTGACGTCGATGGTGACGCCGGATTGCAGTAACTGCTTCTGCCTCGGGCCCAGGTAGTCAATATAGCTCGCGTATTGCCGGTAAGCGCCGGTTGAGACATAGCGCAGCATTTCCTTGAAATGAAAGTGATACAGCCGGCCATCGGCGCGGGTAATCTCCTTGCCCTTGTCGAACAGCACCATGCCCGGCCGGTAATCCAGCTTCAGCGACTTGGCCCAGTCCATCGGTGTCGTTGGCTTGCCGTTGTTGTCCACAATCGGGGTAGTGGCGTAGGCGTCAAGTCGCACCAGCTTGAACGGCTTTAATTCTTCCATCACCGATTTATGCATCAACACTTCCCGGTGGAATTCATCACACTCGGCGCAACTTTTATCCTCGAACAATACTGCCATCGGGCCCTGGTAGCGGGAGAAGTCGGTCATCGAGACAAACTGCGGGTGCGAGCGAAAGGTATAGCGTGTTTCGTTCTGCCGGCGAACATAATCCGCAAGTGTCATTTTTTTATACTGCTTCTCCGCCACGTAGTGAAGCACGTGGGCGAACGCCGGTGGTTTGCGGTAACCGTGCATTTTGTAAACCAGCTCGCCTTTACCGTTCAGGAAAAGCACGGTCGGCGTGGCAAAGATGCCGAATTTTTTCGCCAGTGATTTCTCGGTATAGGCGGTGTTCTTGTCCCAGGCGATTTCGCGATCACCGCGGATGTTGAGGGCGATTACGTCGAAGTGTTTGCGGGTGTAGTCATAGTTGCTGCCCTTGCGAAAGTTTTCCTCGATCAGGGCGGTGCAGTAGGGGCAGCGATCGATATGCATGAACAGCATCACGTGTTTGTCTGCCTGGCTGGCTTCCCGGATATCGTCCTGTAATTCCAGGAAGCTGAATTTAAACCAGTCAGGCAGGTCATAGTCTCGTTCGCCGACGAGTTTCCCGGGCGCCGCTTGTGCTGCGGCCGTGAGCCACAGTAAAAGGAAGATTAACGAGTACTGCCTAATTCGCTTCATGCCACGACGCTATTTTGTCAGGGGCCTGACAGTATACCCAAAATAGAACACATCTCCGGGATTTTTAGCGGCACCCGACGGATAAACGAGCAACAACCTGTTTTTTCTGGATCTTGTCCAACCTCGTTGGTATTGATCGATATCCTTGTTCAGTAAGTGGCTTTTTTGGAGCGATGTTGTCGATAGAAGTGAATAAACCAGACGATAGCGCCAATGATGATGATGCCTGCAAGCAGCTCCATCTCGTAGCGTTTTATGTCTCCCAGTACGGCCTCTACAGCGCGCCCGAAAACATAACCGAGCGAGCCGAAGCAAGTTGCCCAAACGCCGGCGCCAATAATATTCAGAAAGGTAAACCGTGCCCAGGGCACATTGCTCATGCCAATCACAAACGGTGTTACCGTGCGCAAACCATACAGATAGCGAGAACCGAGTATTAATAGTGTTTGATGTTTTTCGAGTTTTAGCAGAACGCGATCTGCCCTTGCGTGCCAGGCAGGACGACGACTGAGTACGGCTTTTCCATGTCGGCGACCGAGAAAGAAATAGAGCTGATCGCCAGCAATGGTTCCCATGAAACCGCACAGGATCACCCACTCCAGCGACAGGTATCCAAGATGGGAAACAACACCACCCAGTATCATAATTGTTTCACCTTCGAGGAAGGTGCCAATGACTACTATCGGATAGCCATAGGTTGTAAGTAGCGATTCAAGCATAGACCCATGCCCTGGTTATTTCGCGCGTTGCCACTCGGATTATTTTATGTCATTTACCATGAATAAACCTGTACCCGGGCAACCGGTTTGTCAAATT
>JAJDNE010000123.1 GCA_022340825.1 Acidiferrobacterales bacterium
GGGTATTCGCTTTCATGGCGTAGTGCCACGGCAGTGAAATCCTGTTCCACATCCGGCAGCTTGAAACCCGCGCTCCAGCGTACCAGTGCCTCGGCATCAGTCAGCGCCGCACGCAACTTTTCCAGTAAGGCATGAGTTTGCGTACGAGTGGGGGCATGGTGGAAGCCACCAACGCGTACACCCACCGGATGCACCGAGCGCGCGCCCAAGAGTTCGATGATCTCGTTACCAAGCGACTGCAGGCGCAGACCGCGCCGTACCTCGTCGGCGTAATCGCGTGCCATCTCGGTCACGCTGGCGAAACCGAGAAAATCGGGCGCCGCCAGCATATGTATGTGCAGGGCGTGGCTCTGGATCCATTCGCCGCAGTACAACAGCCGGCGCATGGTGCGCACCCATGGCCCCGGCTCGATACCGAACACAGACTCGATGGCATGCACCGCGCTCATCTGGTACGCCACCGGGCAAATACCGCAAATGCGCGCGACCATGTCCGGCACCTCGGTGTACTCGCGACCCTCGAGGAATTTCTCGAACATGCGCGGTGGCTCGAAGATGTGCAGCTTCAATTGCTCGATCTTGCCATCGCGGATATTCAGTTCGAGCGAACCCTCGCCCTCGACGCGAGCGAGGATCGGCAACTCGATCGGAATTGTGCGCTTGTCACTCATCGGATTGTTCGCGCCGGCGTGCGCCGGTCTCGGTGAAGGGCGGGGCGCCGCTGGTGATAAAATGAAAGCGCCGCGCCACGGCCTCGGGCATCAGCCCCAGACCTTCGAAGCGCCGCGCCAGGGATTCGGCATTGGCATTTTCGGACGGGCCAAAGCAGGCATAGCAGTCGCGCTCGAAACGCGGACACAGCGCGCCGCAACCCGTGCGTGTTACCGGCCCCATGCACGGCAGGCCACGGGTGACCATCACGCATACGGCCTGCTCACGTTTACACTCCATGCACACCTTGTCCTGTTCAAAGGCGGGTATGACGCCGGACAACAGGTCCCGGATGGCAGCAAGTACCTGCCGGCGGTCTACCGGGCAGCCCCACAGCTCCAGATCGACCTTCACGTGCGCGGCGATGGGAGTGGAGGTGGACAGGCTGTGAATATATTCAGGTTTGGCATAGATCGCCGATACCCATTCCCCGGCGTCAACGAAGTTGCGCAGTGCCTGCAAGCCACCGGCAGTGGCGCAGGCGCCGATGGTAACGAGGAAGCGGCTGTGTTCCCGTATCGACTGGATGCGTTGCAGATCATCCGGCGTCGAGATACTGCCCTCAACGAAAGCGATGTCGACCTCGGCCTCCGGATTCACCGGCCCCGCCTCGACGAAATGCACGATGTCCACCATGCGACTTAGCGCCAGCAGGTCGTCACCCATGTCGAGAAAGGTAAGCTGGCAGCCGTCGCAGGAGGCGAACTTGTGTACCGCGATTCCCGGTTTATCGGCCATCAGAACCCCCGGACACCGAACAGTGGTTTGAGGTCTGCAAAACTGAACACCGGCCCGTCCTTGCAAACGAAATGGCTGCCGCGTTGACAATGGCCGCATAGACCAACCGCGCATTTCATACTGCGCTCCATGCTGAGAAACAGGTGCTCCTCCTTCATGCCTCGCGGTAACAACTGATCGGCGGCGGCCTTCATCAATCCCTCGGGTCCGCACATCATGGCCAGGGCGGTGCCGAAGTCTATCTTCACCTGATCGAACAGGTCAGTGACATGCCCGACGTGCCACGGCCACAGGGCCGTGCCCTGGTCCGCCGCCACCAGCACCTGTGTCTCCGGTTGTTCGCTCCAGTGCTCATACTGGCTATGCCAGATGAGATCGTCCGTGTGCTTCACACCCTGCATGATGACCAGGCGGCGAAAGCGATCACGTCGGCGCATGATGTAATTGATGACTGACACCACCGGCGCACAGCCAAGACCGCCGGTGACAATCATAATGTCGCGGTCCTCGGCCAGTTCCAGCGGCCAGCCTTTCCCATAGGGACCGCGTATGCCGAGCCGGTCACCGGCCTCGAGCTTCGCCAGCCCCTGGGTCACGCGACCGACTGCACGAATAGTGTGATCAAACAGCTGCACGTCCTCCGGGTCGGAGACAATGGAGATCGGCACTTCGCCGACGCCATACAGGTACAACATGTTGAACTGTCCCGGTGCGAAACGATAGGCCGCATGCTGTTCCGGGTCGGTAAAGCGCAGTCGTAGTGTAAAGATGGTCGGTGACTCCTGGACATGCTCCACCACTTCAGCTTCCCATGGCAGCTGCGGGCTAGTCATGACGCTCACCTGCACAGATTGCCCCGGCTTCTTCAGTGATGTCGATACCCACCGGACACCAGGCAATACAACGACCGCAGCCGACACAGCCACTGCGACCGTACTGGTCGTGCCAGCTGCCGAGCTTGTGCGTGAGCCACTGGCGGTAGCGCTTGTGGGTGTCGTCGCGCAACGTGACGCCATGAATATAACTATGGCCCTGGGTAAAACAGGAGTCCCACTCGCGCACGTGTTCACTGTTCTCGCCACCCAGTGCGGCATCATCCCGTTCACTATGACAGAAACAGGTGGGACAAACCGACGTGCAGTTGCCACATGAAAGGCAGCGTTCCGCTACCTGTTCCCAGCGCGGGTGCGAGAGATTGGCAAACAGCGCCTCGCGTAGATTGCGCGAGGGTAGATTTCGGGTTTGGCTTTTGGCGGCTGCTTCGATCTCTTTCCCGACCTGGTTCAGTTGTGCCTCGGTAGCAGAAGACAAGTTCAGTTTTGCGACGATGGCAGCGCCATGATCACTGCCTGATTGAACCAGGTAACCGTCGTCCAGTTCTCCCAGGGCGATATCGAATCCCTGTTCGGCCCGCGGGCCGTCACCGGTGGAAGCGCAGAAGCAGGTGTCTGCCGGGTGCGAGCAATGCACGGCGACAATGAAAAGATTCTTGCGGCGCGCCCTATAAAAGGGGTCCGCATTCAGTCCTTCGAGAAAATGCTGATCCTGAAGTCGCAGTGCAGCGAGATCGCAAGCACGTGCGCCGATGACCGCTAGTGGCGTAGAGGTGTTCAGGGTTTCAACAAAATGGATGGTGTGATCGTCCCGGCGCTCGGCCCGCCACAGGGTTTCCCGTGGTGCAAACAGAAAGGGTTTCAGCGCCTGCGGGCCGTTGGCCCAGGTAAAGTGGCGCGAACTATCAGTAGTCTCGATTCGGTAGGAACCCGGCGCCTGGTGGTCACGTGCGCCGCGGGGCAATTGTTCCGCGTGCGCCAACGCGTCGTATACGATGGCACCATCTCGCAGTTGCGGACCGATACAGCGATAGCCGGCATCGAGCAATGTATCCAGCAGTGTCTGCAAACCGGCGCGCGGAAGAAATCCCGTTTCCATGTTCGTCTCGACTTGCCCAAGGACTGAATTCATTAGAACACAAGTGTTTGCGGGTGTCTTAGCGCTGGTGTCTCTGTGTGGACATTCACGACGAGCAGAAGCAGCTCACCGGCAACTGTCCGGCGCGACCAGTGAACGCCGCCGATGCGTAAGTCTTTTCGATTTTCAGGAAGTCGTTAAGGAACTGACTTACGCGCCCAGGAGCAGGCCGACGCCGACAGCGGCAATCGCGCCGCCGCTGTAACGCAACCCGGTTTGATAGAGCTGTGCCCGGGACAAGCTGCCCAGTGCGATGCCAATCGCGTGCAGCGCCAGCGTGGCGAGCAACATGCCACCACCAAACCAAATCAAGCTTGCATTACCCGGCATCTCGGCCGCGTGAGCATAACCGTGGAACAGGGCGAAGCCACCGATAACGGTGATAGCAGCGGTCACCGACAGGCGAGCGTTAAAAGCAATCAGCAGGCCGAATACCACCAGCGACCCGAAGATGCCCGGTTCCACCAGCGGAAGTGACAGCCCGGCGGCACCAACGATGCCACCCGCGACCATCATGGCGAGGAACGTTGCCGGCGCTGCATAAAGTGCGCGCCCGCCGCGCTGCACTGCCCATAGGCCGACTGCAATCATGGCCAACAGGTGATCGAGACCAGTGAACGGATGCAGCAAACCGCTGGTAAAGCCAGACTCGCCAAGATGGCCGGGATGAGCGAACGCCACGGGAGAGATGCCCAACAGCATTAGTGATGTTAAAAATAGTGCAGGTCGTCGCATTTCTGTCTCCTTATTCATTTCTTCGGTATTGCCTATACCACTTTCACCTTCACCAGTTCTTCGCCCTCGGGGTCGGTGACGTGCACAGCACAAGCGATGCATGGGTCGAAACTGTGGATGGTGCGCAGAATCTCTACGGGTTGTTTGGGGTCGTGCAGTTTATGTCCCTTGAGCGCGGCCTCGTAGGGACCGCTTTGCCCCTTCGGGTCACGCGGGCCGGCATTCCAGGTGCTGGGAACGACCGCCTGGTAGTTATCGATCTTGCCGTCCTTGATGACCACCCAGTGGGCCAGCGCCCCGCGCGGTGCCTCGGTGAAGCCAACGCCCTTGGCTGTGCCCGGCCAGGTGGACGGTTCCCATTTCGCTTCGTTGAAGGTATCGACGTCACCTGCCTTGATGTTGGCAATGAGCTGGTTGTACCAACCCTCCATGGCGTCGACGAAGATCTTGGTTTCCAGCGTGCGTGCAGCAGTGCGACCCAAAGTTGAAAACAGCGCGCCGGTGGGCAGGTCGAGCGTTCGCAATGCCATGCCTACCAGTTCACGCGTCTGTTCGTGGCCCTTGGCGTAAAGCGTGAGCACACGGGCCAGTGGTCCGACTTCCATGGGTTTGCCTTTCCAGCGTGGTGATTTCAGCCAGGAGTAACCCTTGTCCACATCCAGCTGATCATAGGGCGGTGTCGGCCCGGTGAAGTCAAACTCGGTCTCGCCCTTGTACGGATGCAGACCCTTGTCCTTGCCGTCGCGGTACTTGTACCAGGAATGTGCCACGTATTCCTCGATCTGGTCTTCTGCGTTGAGATCGATATCGTGGATCGTCGACAGGTCGCGGTCGAGAATCACGCCGCGCGGCACCAGGAAATTCGCCGGGTCGTTAGTGGCCGTATCGGGGAAGTCGCCATAACACAGGAAGTTGCCGACGCCTTCGCCCTGTTTGCCCCAGTCCTTGTAGAAACCGGCAATGGCCAGGGTGTCGGGAACGTATACCTGGTCAACGAAGGCACGCATCTTGTCGATGACGTTCTTCACGATCTCGAGGCCGGTAAGGTCCAGTGCGGTAGCGCCGCCACCGCCGTGCGGGCCATTTCCCCTACCCTGCTTGGTGTGCAGGCTGATTGCCGACGGTGTCCCGCCGACAAGAAAATTCGGGTGCGGATTTTTACCGCCGAAGATGGTGTGCAGTTGTACCACGTCGCGCTGCCACGAAAGGGCCTCGAGATAGTGCGCCACCGCCATGAGGTTGGCTTCCGGTGGCAACTTGTACGCCGGGTGGCCCCAGTAACCGTTGGCGAAGATACCCAGTTGACCTGACTCGACGAAGTTCTTCAGTTTCTTCTGCATCTCTGCGAAATAGGCGGGCGACGACTTGGGATAGCTGCTGATGGTCTGTGCCAGTTGTGATGTCGCCTTCGGGTCCGCCTTCAGCGCCGAGACAACATCCACCCAGTCGAGTGCATGCAGGTGATAGAAGTGCATGACGTGGTCGTGCACGAATTGCGCGCCGATCATCAGGTTACGGATCAACTGCGCGTTTGCAGGAATTTCGTATTTTAGTGCGTCTTCGACCGCGCGTACCGAGGCGATGCCGTGCACCAGGGTGCACACGCCACAGATGCGTTGGGCGAAGGCCCAGGCGTCGCGCGGATCGCGCCCGCGAAGGATGATCTCGATACCGCGAACCATGGTGCCGGAAGAAAAGGCCTCGGCGATTTGATCGCCGCTCATTTGCGCCTCGATGCGCAAATGGCCCTCGATGCGGGTGATGGGATCGACAACAACACGTTGACTCATGATGAAGATTCCTCTGTGGCAGTCGTACTGGTTTTCGTAGGCAGGTGTGCGGCGATGGTCTCGGCCATGCCGACGATCTGCAGATCCATATTATTGGCTTCGGCCCCGTCCTCGAGCATGATGCGGCAGTTGGAGCAGGCGGTAACGAGCGTCTCCACGCCGACGGCATCGAGCTGTGCCTTCTTGCGACTGAATACCTTTAACCGCAGCTCATCGGCACGCTCGTTGGCGCTGACACCGCCACCGCCACCGCAACACCAGTTCCATACACCGGCATCCGGCATTTCCACGAAGTTGCTGGCCACCATGTTCAGCAGCCGGCGCGGCTCTTCCACCACGCCACCGCGACGCACCAGTTGGCAGGGATCATGGAAGGTCAGTTTCGCCGTCTCCATGCCCTCGGTTTGCAGTCGCCCCTGTTCGCGCAACTCGTCCAGCACTTCAAGGATATGCAGCACCTTGAATGAATACGGCCGACCAATGAGATTCGCGCCCTCCCAGCGGATTGCGGTATAGGCGTGGCCACACTCGGGGCTGATGACGGTTTTCACCTTGAGCTTCTCGGCGCCATCGACAATGCGTTGTACCAGTTGCGCGGCAATGTCCGAGGAACCGATCTGGATACCGCTGTTGGTCGCCTCGATGGCATCGGAACACAGGGTCCAGCTGACACCCGCCTGGTCGAAGATGCGAGCGATGGCACCCATGTATTCGGGAAAGTTCACCACTTCCATCGACGACATCAACACCATGTACTCGGCGTTTTCCACGTCCACCGGGATAGTCAGGCCGGTGTCCTGTTCCGCATGTTTGATTTGTGCCTGCACGGTTTTCCAGGTAACGCCCATGGGACTGCCAATCTCGACCGCACGAACGGTCGCTCCTTTCAGTCCATCTGGTGCATGACCCGCAGCCACCATGCCCTCGCGCGCCTTGCGGATCATGTAGGTAATGTCGTTGCCCACCGGGCACACCATCGAGCAACGGCCGCATAGGGTGCAGCTGTCATAGATTAGCGGTTCCCACTCTTCCAGCTCGGCATCGGTCACCGGCTTACTCAGGCCAAGCATGGCGGCGAGTTTGCCCCAGAAGGTGAAATTGCGTTTCCACACGCGACGCATCGGTTCGAGTTTATGAATCGGCGTGTATTTCGGATCGCCGGTCTCGGTGTAGAACAGGCAAGCATCGGCACACATGCCGCAATGCACGCAGCTGTTGAAAAACGATGCAATCGGCGTATCGATCTGTTCAACGAAGGCATTGATGCCATTTTCGAGAGACGTCATGACGCCACCCCCTTGCGCCCGGCAATGGCGCCGTTGTACCAACGCGACAGGAATAGCGTGAAAGTATGGATCAGCTTGGTGAACGGCAGCACGATTAACAGCAGTTCAATACTTAATATATGGACGGCCAGCATCTGTGTGTAGGGCAGCAACATGTGGTGCGTAGCAAAGTACCCGGTGATCAGCGGCAGGAAGGTGACCGTCCAGGCGAAGTAGTCGCCACTGCGCGACAGGAAACGTCGTACCGGGTCCACCAGCCGGTGCACCAGTAGCGCCACCATCGCGCCGATGCTGAGTATGGCTGCTAAATCAATCAGTGAGCGCGGCAGCCCTGGCCAGCGTATGCCCCACACACCGTGGAACAGTTCGATGTGTGGGACTGAAAGCACCAGCACGATAAGAAAGCCGAGATGAAAGATATAGCCACCGACGAATACCAGGGGCGACCGTTTCAACATGCCTGGTGTGGGCAACGAGCGGTGAAACACTGTGCGCCAGCCAGCAGCTACTCCACTCTTGCGCGGCGCGGCGAGATCCGGTGCTCGTCCAATCAGCAGCATCTCGACAATGCGCACCGTGATACCAAGGAAAAATACTGCCAGTGCGATCTGCATGCCGGGGCCACGCGCCCAGGCGAGTAAGGCTTCAGCAGTCATGCCTCCTCCTTTTTCTTCAATTCATCAGCGGTGACGGTATGATGCGCCCGCTTTGCCGCCGAACGTTTGCGCTTCGCTGCTACGCCGGCAGCTGCGCCAACGGCCGCGCCTGTCACGACCGCGGCACCGGTCCAGTTCGCGAGGGGGCGTGTGGTTGTGCTCAATGCTTTATAGAAACCGCCGCCGTCCCAGAAATTCGGTTCCGAACAACCGATACAGGGATGGCCCGATTCGATCGGAAAGCTCACGCCGCCGTTCCATTTTTTTGTCGCGCAGGCATTGTGTGTGGTCGGGCCCTTGCAGCCGAGTTCGAACAGGCACCAGCCACTGCGAGCACCCTCATCATCGAAGCTCTTGGCGAATTTCCCCTGGTCATAGAACGGCCGCCGGTAGCAGCGGTCATGGATGGATTCGCCGAAGAAGGCCAGCGGCCGTCCGAAGCTATCCAGTGCCGGGATCTCGCCAAAGGTGAGGTAGTGTGCCAGCACGCCGGTGATTACTACCGGGATTGGCGGGCAGCCAGAGACATTGATGATTGGTTTGTCCGTCACCAGCTCACTTACCGGTACCGCGCCGGTGGGATTGGGATTGGCGTAGGGTATGCCACCGAAGGAGGCACAGGTGCCGACCGCGACGACCGCGACGGCGCCATCGGCAGCTTCTTTCAACATGTCGATATTGGTACGTCCAGCGATCGTGGAGTACACGCCGTCGTCCTTCGTTGGTATCGAACCGTCGACAATAAGCAGGTACTTGCCGTAAAAGTCTTTGATCGCTTTATCGCGCGCCGCCTCCGCCGCGGTGCCCGAAGCCGCCTGCAGCGTGTGGTGGTAGTCAAGCGAAATGGAGTCGAAGATCAGGCTCTCCAGTGTTGGTGCATGGGAACGGGTCAGTGACTCGGTGCAACCAGTGCACTCCTGGAACGAGAGCCAGATCACTGACGGACGCACCGCCTTGTCCAGCGCCGCCGCAACTCGCGGAATCATGGCCGGTGGCAGTGCCATTGCCGACGTCGCCACCGCGCACAATTTGAGAAAGGTGCGGCGGCTGATGCCGCGTTGCCGAAGTTGTTCGCCGAGGGTTACCTGTTTCTTCATTTTTTACACCTCGCAGTGGAAAACGGTTTTAGGTTCGTCAGTGGCTGCGTTCGTTCTGTAGCCGTTCGCGCAATCCTTTCAGGCTGTCCTGAATATCATCATCCTGTGACATCAGTATTTCCGGGATACGGGTGACCTCGATAAACTCGGCCGCGATTTCGTTCTCATCGTTATAGTGTGTGACCCACCACACACCAGAAGTTCCGGTTTCAACAACAACCGTTGGCCCGCTGCCACCGTCGAACTCGGCGGAAATCTCACCGGTGCCAAGGGCCGACGCCAGCGCGTCGTAATCGCCTGGCAGCAGCGGCAGGCTGCGGATGTCGATGGCACTGGTTTCGCCGGTCTGCAGCAGCGCGTCGAGCAGGGTTTCAATTTCATGCAGGATGGCGTGCACATTTTCGCGCAGTCGACCGTCGCTTTCGTCAATGTCGGTGACTGACACGTGAATATCGTCGAGCCCGCTCATGATTTCGCACCCGCTGCCAGGGAATCGGCAATTTGCGGCGGTACACGCGTCCAGCGGTGTACCAGGTCCAGTACGTGGTCGCATACCAGGGGGATTGCCCTGCTAACCTCCGGCGTTGGCGTATCTGACCAGTCGATGTTTTCCGGTTGAATGCCGATGAGTGCACGTTGCACCGGCAAGTGGCCACTGAGTGCGGCAACGGCCATCAGGTCGAGCAGGCTGACTTCGTGCACGCTCGTGCGCTTGCCGGTACCGAGGAATTCGTCCATGGCCTCGCCCTCGAACACGCATACCGTTCCGGGCGCGGCGTCGAGACGGGTCGCATCGATGACAATTAAGTGTGTGCTGTCCTCAATGGCAGCCGCGAGGGTGAAGCTCAGGGTGCCGCCATCCAGCAATTCGACCCGGCTGGCGAGGTCAGGCTCGGTTTGCTCGATGTGATTTCGAAGATACTCGACGGCGTGCACGCCAATGCCTTCATCAGCGAGGAGGGTATTGCCCAGACCCAGTACGAGAGTTTTTTCGCTCACCTAACTGCTCCTTCTTCGCAAAACCACCCGGGCGCGCCGAGAAGTGTGTGAACTAAGAGTGCACGGATTTTAGACAATCTATCACTTGCGCCGGTTCATCTCTGGATAAGTTGAAACGGTGTTGACGGATCGCGCCAACGAGGAAAAGACAGATTCTTCGCCACCGACTCAATTGTAAAATTGACGAAAGAGTCGATGAGTTTACGCGCTTGCGCGAGGGTTCTTTTGATTCAGGTCAATACTTGCCCCGGCTGAACGTCCGATGCTGTGCCTGACGCCTAAAAACAATGGCGTTATACTGATTGT
>JAJDNE010000041.1 GCA_022340825.1 Acidiferrobacterales bacterium
CTGCCGCTCCGGCGGCCGCCCACTGGAAGCCGAGTTTCTGCGCGTTGTCACTGGTGATTTCCGTGATCAGCGCCTCGACAAAGACCTGGGCGCGGCGAATATCGAGCTTTTCGATTACCGAGCGTAAATTGTTGTAGACGGAATCCGGCGCATTGATGATCAGCGCGTTCGTCGCTTCGTCGGCCTGAATCAGGGAATCGGGTACGCCGGTTTTCTTTCCGCCTGCTGGTTTGGCGTCGAGTAGACCCCGTAACACCTCGGCCAGCGGTTTGGCTTCGGCATTACGCAAATAAACAACGCGAGTCGTGCCGCCGCCGCGTGCGGCGACATCCAGTTTGGTAATAAGCGATTTGAGCTGTGCTAATTCCCCGGGATTGGTGGTGCGCAACAGAAGACTGTTGGTGCGCAAGTCCGGGATGATGGCGCCCTGGCTGGCACCGGGGGCCTTTGCCTGGCCTGGGGTGCGGTCGGTATTCAAGCGGGTAATTAATTCGGCCAGGTCCAGTGCAGAGGCGTGTTGGAGCGGGATAACCGTGACCTCGGTACTGGTTGGCTGATCAATTTCGGTTATCACCCTCGCCAGGCGTCGTACGTTCAGCGCATAGTCGGTGATCACCAATGCGTTGGCCGGTGCATAGGCAGATAGCTGGCTGGTGGGTGCCATCAGGGGGCGCAGTAACGGTATCAACTGGGTGGCGCTGCCATTCTGAACCACGATTACCTGGGTCACCATCTGATCGCCGCCGGATCGACCAATCCCTTTGCTGGTGCTTGCGCTCTGTTTGCCCTCACCAACCGGAATGATTTTGATAATGCCGCCGGGACCGCTGACGGCAGTAAAGCCTTGTGCCTTTAATGCCGACAAAAATATCTGGTAGGCAGCTCCCCGCGAAACCGGGCGGGCCGAGATAATTGTGATCTTGCCCTTGACCCTTGGGTCGAGAATAAAATTTCTGCCCGTGAGTCGGGAGACCGTTTTGACTACCGCCTCGATATCGACTGCCTGGAAATTCAGCAATACGTCGCCGTTAGTGCTAACCGGTGCGGCTGCCTTTGCGGGTTGGTTCGCTGGCACCGTGACGGGAGTTGGCTCCGCGGCCCAGGCCTGCAAGGTCACCGCAGGCAGTAATATTATTGTTAAAATAGCTCGCATGATTCGTGTTGTTGTTATGGTGATTAACGCAATTGGTAATTGAGTCGCTGTGACTGACCGCCGCGATCGATATCAATGTTTACTGCAACAAGCCGGTCAAGACCGCCCATTTCACGATATACGCGCATGGCATCATCGAGAGTATTGATCGGTTGACCGTTAACCTTCCGGATAACATCACCGGAGCGAAGGCCAGCCTGTTCGTAGAGACTGCCCCGGGTGATATTGCGCATTTCAAACCCGCCCTTGTTGTGCGGCACTACCAGCGCCTGGGACAGCAGGGTGGGCGAGCCCATTTGTGACTTCAGCATATTTCGATCGATGCGATAAAGGCTGTCGTTGATTTTTGTTATATCCCCGGACGAAATTGATGCTGACGCCATTGTCGATGGCGACATTACCGAGGACAAGGGCAGCGACGGCATATTTTCCTGCAGCACCAGGCTCTCACGCACGCCGCGTCGAAGAATAATGGCGCGATCCGGATAGACCGCGTCCAGTACAGCGCCGTGGGCAATCTCCTCGCCAATGGCGAATGGCTGTTGATCGCGACCGTCAACACTGATCAATGCAAGGCTTTCGCCACCGGCAGCCACGACTCCCAGCAGAACAAGATTGAGGCTGGTGACGGGGGCGTCTCTGGATTTATCATCTGCCGTCGGGTTGTGTCCGAAGAGCTCTATCGCCAGCAGCTTGTCGAGGCGGCTTTCCGGTGTTTGTGCGCTCGTGGCGCTGCTACCGGAACTCGCGCGCGGCATCGGCTGGCCGGAAGGCTGAAACAGCATCCAGGTCCAGTTGGCCAGGCTGGCCGTCAGCAGCACCAGTGCAGCACCATTTACCAGCCAAACGAAAGCTCGCGCATTTATAATGCGATTGCTCCAGTGGCCAACTTGTGTCGCCAGTTCTTCCATCCCTCCCCAGTTCCTCCCGGTTCGCGACCGTTTATTATTCTATATAAGCACATCATCGCAGACGCGAATGAACCTAATATTATGTCAAGTTTAACTCCAAACTTACATCTCTTGCCTAGGTTTATAGCATAATTATATGAATTTAAAAGAGAAAGTTTACCGTTTGCCTGCCCGGTGCTCTGGTTTGACAGTTTTTACTGTCGGCTTTCCCGAGATCGGCTTTTAGGTTCAAATACGCCGGTGAGCAGTCCATTCGTCCATTTGCACGTCCACTCCGAATATTCTCTCTACGACAGCATCGTGCGAGTGAAACCGTTGGTAGCGTCGGCACGCGCCAACGGCATGCCGGCGGTGGCCCTCACGGACCTGTCCAACCTGTTCGCGGTGGTCAAATTTTATCGTGCGGCAGAATCGGCCGGTGTAAAGCCTATCGTCGGTTCTGATGTCTGGATCGAAAATCCCGATGACCACAACAAGCCGTTTCGCCTGGTGATGTTATGCCAGGATATCGGCGGCTATCGAAATCTGAGTCGATTGCTGACACGCGCCTATCGAGAGGGCCAGCATTCAGGTCGTCCCTGCGTTGCCCGCGAGTGGTTGGCTGAACACAGCCAGGGCCTCATCGTGCTCTCCGGTGCGCTGGATGGTGATATCGGGCAGGCGCTCCTGTCAGCAAACAGCGAAGTTGCCGCCAGTCTTCTTGAGCAGTACCGCGAGCTTTATCCCGCTCGCTTTTATCTTGAACTGCAACGAACCGCACAGCCTTACCAGGAAGACTATATCCATGCTGCAGTGGGGCTCGCTTCACAAACGGGTACACCGGTGGTGGCCACCAATCATGTACAGTTTCTCGAGGCGAAGGAGTTCGATGCCCATGAAGTGAGGGTTTGTATTCAGGATGGGCGTGTGCTCACCGATACACGCCGACCCAAGCGCTTTACGCGCCAGCAATATTTTCGATCCGGCGAAGAGATGGCAGAGGTATTCAGTGACATCCCGGAAGCCATTCAGAACACGATTGAAATCGCACGTCGCTGCAACCTGAGATTGAATTTCGGTGAATATTTTCTGCCGCACTTTCCTGTTCCGGAGGGCATGACCGTCGATGACTACTTACGGGATGAGTCAGCCCGCGGCCTGGAAAAGCGTTTCGAAATCATTCAGCGAGCCGACGACAGCGTAGATCGAAAACAATACAACGAAAGGTTGGCACTCGAACTTGATGTCATCATCAAGATGGGATTCCCCGGTTATTTTCTTATTGTTGCCGACTTTATCCAGTGGGCAAAAAATAATGATGTACCGGTTGGACCGGGAAGGGGATCCGGCGCCGGATCGCTGGTTGCCTACTCACTGGGGATTACTGATCTCGATCCAATCAAGTATGAGCTCCTGTTCGAGCGATTCCTGAATCCGGAGCGTGTCTCCATGCCCGACTTTGATGTCGACTTCTGCATGGAGAAGCGTGACCGCGTTATCGAATATGTCGCCGAGCGTTACGGCAAGGATAAGGTCTCGCAAATCATTACCTACGGCACGATGGCGGCGCGCGCGGTAGTACGTGACGTTGGTCGTGTGCTAGACCATCCCTACGGCTATGTCGACAAGCTGGCAAAACTGATTCCGTTTGAAATCGGCATGACCCTGGACAAGGCGCTGGAAGCAGAACCCGAATTGAAAGCGCGCTATGACCAGGAAGAAGACGTTCGCGAGCTGATCGATATGGCGCGGGCGCTCGAAGGCTTGGCGCGCAATGCTGGTAAACATGCGGGTGGTGTAGTGATCGCGCCTTCGGCATTGAGTGATTTTATGCCGCTGTACCTGGAACAAGGCGGTAAGCAACCGGTTTCGCAACTGGACAAGGATGACCTAGAGTCCATCGGCCTGGTGAAGTTCGACTTTCTTGGGCTGCGCAATCTCACGATTATCGACAAGGCGGTCAAGGCAATTAATGCCGAACGCAAGACGAAGGGCGAAGAGCCTCTGGTAATTGACCAACTACCGATTGATGATGCCGCGACTTATGACTTGCTGAAGGCATGCAAGACCACGGCGCTGTTTCAGCTGGAATCGCGCGGCATGAAGGACCTGATACTGCGCCTGAAGCCGGACAACTTCGAAGAAATTGTGGCGCTGGTTGCACTGTTCCGGCCAGGACCCCTGCAGTCCGGCATGGTGGATGACTTTATTGATCGCAAACATGGTCGTGCCCGAGTCGAATACCCGCATCCCAGCCTTGAGCCGATACTGAAGCCGACCTATGGCGTCATCCTGTATCAGGAACAGGTCATGCAGATCGCCCAGGTTCTGTCGGGCTACACTCTCGGTGGCGCCGATTTGTTGCGCCGTGCCATGGGCAAAAAGAAGCCGGAGGAAATGGCGCGTCAGCGTGACGGCTTTGTGAAAGGGGCAGTAGAACGCTGGGAGGATATGAATGAAAAGAAGGCGGAATACATTTTCGATTTGATCGAAAAATTCGCCGGCTACGGTTTCAACCGTTCTCATTCGGCTGCCTATGCGCTGATCGCCTACCAGACTGCCTGGCTCAAGGCGCATTATCCTGCTGCTTTCATGGCGGCAGTGCTTTCATCTGATATGGATAACACTGACAAGGTAGTGACCATGCTGGCCGAGTGCCGGGAGATGGAGTTGGAGGTATCGTCACCGCAAGTGAACCGTTGCCACTACGAGTTTCGTCCTATCGATGACAAAACGATCCTGTATGGAATCGGCGCTATCAAGGGTATCGGCGAGTCCGCGATCGAATCCGTGCTCGAAGCACGGGAACAGGGCGGACCGTTTTCTGATCTGTTTGATCTTTGTCGTCGCATTGATTTGCGCAAGGTGAACAAGCGTGTACTCGAGTCATTGATCCGTTCGGGTGCGCTGGATGAACTCGGTGCACATCGGTCTAGCCTGATGGCGACGCTCAACACTGCGCTGCAGGCGGCCGGTCAGCATTCGAAAGACCTGGAAGCGGGGCAGAGCGATTTGTTCGGTGGCGGAGAAGTGAAGACGCCAGTGCACGAATATATCGAAGTGCCGGAGTGGAGTGAGGAGCAGCGCCTGGATGGTGAGAAGGAAACGCTCGGTCTTTACCTTAGCGGCCACCCGATTGCCCGCTACGAACAGGAACTGGCGCATATTACCGGTAGCAGCATTGCCGACCTGAATGGCACCAAGGAGCACGCGGTAGTGGCCGGGCTGATCGTCGCTATCCGTAC
>JAJDNE010000048.1 GCA_022340825.1 Acidiferrobacterales bacterium
TTTGGCCAACTATTTATTCAGGCACGCGCCACCAGCCAGACTTCAACCGATCTCGCACCGGCCTTGAGCAAAGCATCGGCCGCGGCGTTGGCGGTGTGACCGGTAGTCATGACGTCATCGACCAGCGCAATGCGCATACCAACGACATTCCCACTCACGGCAAACGCACCACGGACATTTTTTAAACGCTGCCGTCTTGGCAAGTCGGTTTGTGACGGTGTTTTACGCAAGCGTTGCAGGCGCCTTGGATCGACTGTTAGCCCGAATTGTCGAGCAAGCGGTTTGGCCAGTTCGTAAGCCTGGTTGTAGCCACGCGTACGCAGCCGCGTGCGATGTAGCGGGATTGGCAGAATAATATCCGGCGGCGTGCTGATAGTAGTCGCTACGGTGTCTGCCATCAGGGAGCCAAGTACGCGCGCCAGGTAGAGCTTGCGGTGATATTTCAGATCAAGAATCAGGTTGCTGATGGGTTCCTGGTAGGTGAATGCAGCAATGACCGACGTGAACGCTGGCGGGTGTTTCTGGCAGCGCCCACATACCCATTCGCGGTGGCTTCGAGTTGCCTCAGCCGCATCATCCCATAGCGGCGCTGCGCAAATTCGACACCCGAAACCATGGGCAGGAAGTGAGCGCTTACAATCGGAACAGAAATCCTGACCGGCGTCGACACGCCGTCGGCACAGTTCGCAGCTACCCGGGAACAGATAGTTCTGCACATTTTTTAGGCGTTGGTAAACCATAAGCATCCATGCTTGTTGACTATAAGGGGATAGTCACTAAACTGCCGGCGTGTAGCCATCCCCGGCCACGAGACCTGACTATGACGGACCTCGACCAGAAACTTCAAGCCCTTCGCGACGAGAACCTGTTCCGTGAGCGGCGCCTGCTGCAATCGCCGCAGGGCGTGGAAGTCACCATCGACAACGAGCCGTTGCTGGCATTCTGCAGCAACGACTACCTGGGCCTGGCGGCGGACCCGCGGGTTATCGCAGCCTTGAAGCAGGGCGCAGATAACTATGGCGTCGGTTCCGGCGCCTCTCATCTGGTGACCGGCCATAGCACACCGCACCACCTGCTGGAGGAAGAACTGGCCGATTTTGTCGGCGCGGAGCGCGTCCTGGTCTTTTCTACCGGTTACATGGCAAATATTGGCGTAGTGAGTGCGCTGATGGGTCGCAATAGCCTGATTCTTGAAGATAAACTGAACCATGCCTCGCTAATTGATGCCGCGCGCCTCTCACGAGCCGATTCGCGACGCTATCCCCATGGCGACCTGGCAAGGGTCGAGCAATTATTGCGCGAGGCGAATACCCCAGTGATGATGGCCACCGATGCGGTCTTCAGCATGGACGGCGACCTGGCGCCATTACCGGAACTGGTTGCGCTGGCGCGGAAATACAATAGCTGGCTGCTGGCTGATGATGCCCATGGCCTCGGCACCCTCGGCGAGCACGGGCAGGGTAGTTTCAGTCATTTTGGCATCGGTCTCGATGATCCGACTATATATATAGGTACACTTGGCAAGGCCTTCGGCACCTTCGGCGCCTTTGTTGCCGGTAGCGATACCCTGATCGAGACCCTGCTGCAGACGGCCCGTACCTATATATATACCACCGCGCTGCCACCGGCGGTGGCGGAGGCCACTCGCGAGAGCCTGCGCATTGTTAAAAGCGAGGACTGGCGCCGCGAGCATTTGCGTGAGCTGATAGCTAAATTCCGCGCCGGCGTCACCGAAATGGGTCTTGAGTTAATGCCATCCGATACCGCCATCCAGCCTATAGTCCTCGGCAGCGCCGAGGCAGCGCTGGCGGCAACGAGCAGGCTGCGGGAGCAGGGGATACTGGTGCCGGCGATTCGTCCGCCGACGGTACCCGCGGGCACCGCGCGCCTGCGCATCACCTTTTCAGCGGCACACACCGATGCACAACTGCAAAGATTGTTGAGTGCGCTAGCCGAATTACCGGGTGCCAAATGACATCGCTCTACTACGAACAAACCGGCGGTGGCCCGGACCTGGTTTTACTGCACGGGTGGGGACTGCATGGCGGCGTCTTTCGTCAGCTTATGGATTCGCTAAGTGATGAATTCTGTGTGACCGCGATCGATCTGCCCGGCTATGGACGCAGCCCGGTGGTTAGCGAACCGCCGTCGCTCAACGACATGGCCGACAGCCTGGCAACGCTGGTCGCGAAACCCGCGGTGTGGCTTGGGTGGTCACTTGGCGGGCTGGTCGCGATGATACTGGCGATGCGTCACGCAGAGCTGGTGCGCGGACTGGTGCTGGTGGCTGCAACACCACGATTTGTTCAGGCAACGGACTGGTCCGCCGGCATGGCACCAGAGACCTTCTCGGGTTTTGCCAAGGGACTGACTGACGATTGTCACGCAACCTTGAACCGTTTCGTGAGCCTGCAAAGCGGCGGCGGGAACGCCTCCCGGGAACTGATACGCCAATTGCGCGAGGAAGTCTTCAAACACGGTGAGCCCCATACCGGGACGCTGGCAGCCGGGTTGGAGCAGCTCCGTGACACTGACCTGAGACAGTCATTGGCTGAAATAAAAACTCCCACCTTGTTGATTCATGGTGACAGTGATCGCCTGACGCCAGCGGCTGCCAGCGAATACCTGGCACAGGCACTGCCTGATGCAGAAATGGTGTTGGTGAAAACAGCGGGCCACGCACCATTTATTTCACATACGAATATCGTGGCCGAGCATATCCGGAATTTTATCCATGGCCTCTGATGCCATCGCGGCAATAAACAAACGCCAGGTAAGGCAGGCATTCGATCGTGCCGCCGAAACCTACGACCAGTATGCGGTGCTGCAATATGATATTGCCGAGCGTGTACTGGAGCGGCTTGATGTGATTCGCGTGGACGTTAGGACGGTGCTCGATATCGGATGTGGCACCGGTTATTGCACCCGTGCATTGGCAAATCGTTATCCCGGTGCCAACGTGATCGGCCTGGATCTGTCACCGGCGATGGTCGCCGCGGCACACAAGCAACGCGGTTGGCGCCGCCGAAGCCGCTACCTGAGCGGCGACGCCGAGGCCCTGCCGATTGCAGACCAGAGTGTGGATTTGCTGTTTTCCAACCTCGCAATCCAGTGGTGCGATCCTGAAAGGGTGTTCGCCGAGTTTACGCGCGTGCTGCGTCCCGGCGGTGTGCTGATGTTCACCACCTTCGGCCCCGATACCCTGAAGGAACTGCGTGAGGCATGGCGCCAGGTCAATGATGCCCCGCACGTACATACCTTCATCGATATGCACGACCTTGGCGACGCGCTGATGCGTGCGGGCCTCTCCGAGCCGGTAATGGATGTGGAAACGCTGGTTGTGCAATACCCGGATGTTGCCGGTGTTATGCGAGACCTGAAAGGTATCGGTGCCTACAACATGGATCCGGATCGTACCCGCGGTTTAACCGGCAAGCAGAGTTACCGGGAGTTCCACAGCGCCTATGAGGCGATGGCGGTGGAGGGAAAAATACCCGCTACCTACGAAGCCGTGTTTGGCCATGCGTGGGCACCGGCGACGCCAGGAAGAAAAGTTGGCGGCGATCAGGTAGTCCCTGTCTCTGCGATTCGTGGTCGTTCCCGATGAACCGCGGGGGATACTTTATTACTGGTACCGACACGGGTGTCGGCAAGACGCAGATAGCGGCGGCGCTGATTACGCTGCTAGCACAGCGACATAAGCGAGTCGTCGGTATGAAACCCGTGGCCAGTGGCTGTAGCGAAAATGGTGGCGCACTGCGCAACGCAGACGCGCAGTTGCTGATTGAAGCCAGCTCTGTCGACGTCGACTATGCAGACGTCAATCCCTATGCATTCGCGCCCGCGATTGCACCGCACGTGGCGGCTGAAGACGCCGGCACCAAGATCGAGCTCGAGTCGGTGCTCGATCACTTCGAGCGCCTGCAGCAGCAGGCGGACTACGTGGTGGTCGAGGGCGTGGGCGGCTGGATGGTACCGCTGGGACACATCATTACCACCGAGCACATGGCCAAGGCCCTCGATCTGCCGGTTGTGCTGGTCATCGGCATGCGCCTCGGATGCCTCAATCACGGACTGTTGACGGCGCGCGCGATCGAGGCGGCAGGCCTGCCGTTGGCGGGCTGGGTCGCCAACACGATTGATCCCGAGATGGAACGCGTAAACGATAATTTACGCACGTTGAAAAATCGCTTGAACGCGCCGTTTTTAGGCCTGATTCCGTGGATCGAAAGTGCCGCTCCTGCCGAATTATCAAGATTTCTTTCGTTGCCGGAGTAGAATGAGCTTAAGAATGAAAATCATTCCGCTTATCAATTGTTTTTATCGTACGTAAGACTCAGTTTTAAGTTCTTGTTTGATATAGATCATTGACTACACTGTCTTGTTGCAGGGTCTTTATTCCGTATGATAGTGTCCGCTCCCAATAAATAAGTAAAAAATCGGTGAAAAGGCGAAAAAATCGTCAACGGCGAAGGGGAAAGTATGTATCTCGCCGAATCATCGAAAAAATAACCAGCCGCCATCAGATAGGGAAGCGCGGTAACTGCTAGGGACCACTAGGAAATTTCAGTGTGGGTTAAGCAACCCGGCTGGCGCGGAACGTAAAGAATTCCGGACGGGCCAATGTGCACGTTCTAGGTTTAACGTTAAATTAATAATTATCCTTTCCGACGGGAGCAGAGCATGTCCATAAGTCGTTTCAGACTCGCCACAGGCGTCATTCCACGCCTGGTAGTTGGCACTTCACTCTTACTTGTATCCGGCATTGCCGCCGCAGACTATGCACTAAATTTCCAGCAGCCGGTTTCGTCGATTGGGCGTGAGGTCTTTGATCTCCACAACCTGATCACAATTATCTGCTTCGTGATTATGGCCCTGGTTGCCGGTGTGATGCTCTGGTCAATTGCATTCCATCGCAAGAGCAGTGGTCGCAAGCCAGCCACCTTCCACGACAATACCAAACTCGAAGTATTGTGGACGGTCGTTCCTTTCATCATCCTGGTTGGCATGGCAATTCCTTCTACCAGCGCGTTGCTTCACATGGATGACACCAGCAACTCTGATATGACGCTGAAGATCACCGGTTATCAGTGGAAATGGGAATACGAGTACCCGGCTGAAGGCATCAAATTCATGAGCACACTTGCCACGCCGAGAGACCAGATCAACAACGTGGCGGACAAAGGTGAACATTACCTGTTGGAAGTAGACAATAACGTAGTATTGCCAGTCGGCAAGAAGATTCGTCTGCTGGTTACTGCCAATGACGTGCTTCATGCCTGGTGGGTACCCGCCCTGGCAACGAAGAAAGATGCAATTCCTGGCTTTATCAATGAACTATGGGTCAAGATCGATGAGCCTGGCATCTATCGCGGCCAGTGCGCCGAACTCTGCGGCAAGGACCATGGCTTTATGCCAATCGTGGTCGAGGCCGTCAGTGACTCTGATTTCAAGAAATGGGCGAATCGTCAGAAGGGCCAGATGGTTGCCGCTGCCGCTGCTGCCGGCAAGAGCTGGAGCAAGGCCGACCTGCTTAAGCAAGGCGAAAAAGTCTACAATCAGAATTGTGCAGCTTGTCACGGCGCAACCGGCGCCGGTATCCCGGGCGTGTTCCCGGCGATGGCTGGAAGCAAGGTCGCCAACGGTCCTGTCAATGGCCACCTGGACATTGTCTTGCACGGCAAAGCCGGCACCGCCATGGCGGCATTTGGCAAACAATTGAGCGATGTCGACATCGCAGCGGTTGTCACCTACGAACGTAATTCGTTCGGTAACAAGACAGGTGATGTGATTCAGCCCTCGCAGGCCAAGTCCCTGCGCTAAGCGTATTTATTCAAGGAGATCTCTAAAATGGCACACGATCATCCGACTGGTCTGAAGCGGTGGCTGTTTACCACCAACCACAAAGACATCGGCACCATGTACCTGGTGTTTGCGTTCACCATGGCACTTATTGGCGGCAGCATGTCGCTGGTTATCCGCGCCGAGCTGTTCCAGCCCGGCCTGCAGATTGTCGAACCTCACTTCTTTAATCAAATGACGACTGTGCATGCACTGGTCATGATTTTCGGTTTCATCATGCCGGCCTTTGTGGGCCTGGCCAACTGGCAGATCCCGATGATGATCGGTGCGCCGGATATGGCACTGCCGCGTATGAACAACTGGAGCTTCTGGATCCTGCCTTTTGCCGGCACGTTGCTGATGCTTTCCCTGTTCATGCCTGGTGGCGGACCTGCCGGCGGCTGGACGATTTATCCGCCGTTGTCTGTCCAGGGCGGAATCGGCATGGATTTCACCATTCTCACTATCCACTTGCTGGGCATATCGTCGATTCTTGGTTCGATTAATATCATTTCCACCATTCTGAACATGCGCGCACCGGGTATGACCCTGATGAAAATGCCGATGTTCGTCTGGAGCTGGTTGATTACTGCATTCCTGCTGATTGCCTCGATTCCGGTTCTGGCGGGTGCTGTCACCATGCTGCTGACCGATCGTCATTTCGGCACGCATTTCTTTAATGCTGCCGGCGGCGGTGACCCGGTCCTGTTCCAGCATGTATTCTGGTTCTTCGGCCACCCCGAGGTATATATCCTGGTATTGCCGGCGTTTGGTGTGTTCTCCCAGATCATCCCGACCTTTGCGCGCAAACCGCTATTTGGCTATGCCTCCATGGTTTTCGCAACTGCGACTATCGCGTTCCTGTCATTCATCGTGTGGGCACACCACATGTATACCGTCGGTATGCCGATGGCGGGTGAGTTGTTCTTCATGTATTCGACCATGTTGATTGCGGTTCCGACCGGCGTGAAGGTATTCAACTGGCTATCGACCATGTGGCGCGGTTCCATGACCTTCGAAACCCCGATGTTGTGGGCAATTGGCGGTGTCTTTACCTTTACTATTGGCGGTCTCTCCGGCCTGATGTTGTCCATCACCCCGGCTGACTTCCAGTATCACGACACCTATTTCGTGGTAGCTCACTTCCATTACGTGATCATCGGCGGCTCGGCGTTCGCCCTGTTTGGCGCCATCTTCTACTGGCTGCCCAAGTGGACCGGTCACATGTACAACGAAGGTCTTGGCAAGCTGCATTTCTGGCTGACCATGATCGGTTTCAACCTGACGTTTTTCCCGCAGCATTTCCTGGGCCTGGCCGGCATGCCGCGTCGTATCCCGGATTACTCGCTGCAGTTCAGTGGCTTCAACGAGTGGTCGACCATTGGTGCATTTCTCACCATCGGTGCGCAGTTCATCTTCTTCTACGTGGCATTCAAGACCATCAAGGGTGGAGAGAAAGCTACCAAGGAAGTCTGGGAAGGTGCAGAAGGTCTGGAGTGGACGGTTGCTTCGCCTGCTCCATATCACACCTTTGAGACCGCTCCGAACGTCAAGTAACGAATGCTCGCCCCGGGAATACCCGGGGCGATGCTACTAAACTAAAAAGAGTATGAACCAATTGGCTGAACAGAATCCTGAACAACGCAAACGCATTATCATTACTGCGTTGATTGTTGGTGCCATTGCCCTGGCATTTTTCCTGTCTGCATTTTTTGCATTGGGTAAGTGAGCAGAGCAGAAGAATTTAGTCAGGCCAACAAGCGCACGATGCGCAAGTTGTTTGTTGTTGCCCTGGCCATGTTCGGTTTTGGTTATGCGTTGGTACCGCTGTATAACGTGTTTTGCGAGGTCACCGGGATCAATGGCAAGACAACCCGGGGTACACTTGCCGAGGCGAATGTTGACACGAGCCGCTGGATAAACGTTGAGTTTACCGGGCGTACCGAATCCAGTCTGTCTTGGCAATTTCGACCCGAGAAATACAAGATGCGTATACACCCGGGGCAGGTGGTCGTCGCGAATTATGTCGCTCGGAATGTCTCTGACGGAGTCATTACCGGTCGCGCCATTCCGAGCGTCAGCCCTGGCCGCGCAGCGAGGCATTTTAAGAAAATTGAGTGTTTCTGCTTTACCGAGCAGACATTGAAAGCCGGTGAAGAAAAAGAGATGCCGGTACAGTTTTATGTCGATAAAAAAGTACCACCAGAAGTCGACACGATAACGCTGTCGTATACGTTCTTTAAGCTGAACGAGACAGTTACAAACAAGGATGGAGGGAAGCCGGTCGCCGTCAATGGCCATTCGGTTTCCGGGCAGCAGGTTAAACCTGGTGTCTGAGACTTTGTAAATTAAATACTGACAATAAGAGGATCTTCGTATGTCCGCGAAAGGTAGCTATTACTTGCCCGAACCGAGTGCCTGGCCGATCGTCACGTCTGCCGGCATGTTTCTGCTCGCACTTGGTCTGATTCTGACTATTAACAGCGTTGCACCAGGCAGCTGGATCATGCTGGCCGGTTTTGCTGTGATCGTTTACATGATGATTCGCTGGTTTGGCCAGGTCATCACGGAGAGCGAGGCCGGTAGTTACAACGACCAGGTAGACATGTCCTTCCGTCTCGGGATGGGCTGGTTCATTGGCTCGGAGGTCATGTTCTTTGCCGCGTTTTTCGGCGCCCTGTTCTACATTCGCCAGTTCTCGGTGCCATGGTTGGGCTCCGGTCTGGAGAGTGAGTTGCTGTGGAAGGGTTTTGAAAGCACCTGGCCGACCGCTGGTCCTCAAGGCCCGGTAGCATTGCCGCCCAATTCTCATCATGTTGGCGAGAACCAGTTTTCACCGATGGGCGCCATGGGCATCCCGTTTATCAACACCATGATCCTGTTGTCATCGGGTGTTACCGTCACCTGGGCTCACTGGGGATTGAAAAAGGATAACCGTGCGCAATTAATTACCGGTCTGTTTCTGACGGTCGCGCTTGGCATCACCTTCCTTAGTCTGCAGGCATACGAGTATGTACATGCCTACACCGAATTGGGCCTAACCCTGCAGGCCGGTGTATATGGCGCTACTTTCTTTATGCTGACCGGTTTCCACGGGTTACACGTGACCATGGGCACCATTATGTTGATCGTCATTCTTGGACGCTCGATTAAGGGTCACTTCAGCGCAGAACACCACTTCGGATTCGAAGGGGTGGCCTGGTACTGGCACTTTGTTGATGTGGTCTGGTTGGGTCTGTTTATCTTCGTATACTGGTTGTAATTCCGGGCGAAGAACAAAAGAAAAGGCGCCGCAGATGCGGCGCCTTTTCTATATCTGAATCGAATAGTCGTTGAAGAATTGAGGTTTAAGGCACGGTTCGCAGACCGGTCGCAGGTATAATGCCGAAATAGTAACCAGCGCCCAGGGCGAGGAACAGAGCCATGGACAAGCCAATGCGAAGCGTCAGCGCTTTTACCATACGGGTGCTGTCCTTGTGTCCGCGGTCTTTTACCAGGAACGTCAGGGCCGAGAACAGGCTACCGATAATCAGCAGCAGAATGAAAATGACAAGATATTTCAAAAAGAGAATCATGATAAAAACCGAAAAATGCGTGTTTGACTATTATACGTGCTAATGCCCCGTTCGTAACCGCCTGTTCACCGTAAATCATGCTTGAGAGAGCCCTTAAAAACCTGAAACGCAATCTTGTGCCAGTGATCGCGTTTTTACTGGTCTTGCCGCTATTAATAAGTCTTGGGTTCTGGCAGCTGGATCGCGCCCAGCAAAAGCGGGAGTTACAGGCAATGTACGACACGCGTATGAGCGACACGCCGGTTTCGGTTGGCGAAAGGGTGCAGGCGCCGGAAGAATTGCAGTTTTATCGTGTTGCAGTAAAAGGTTACTACGATTCTGCCTATACAATATTCCTGGATAATCGTGTGCACGAAGGGCAGGTCGGCTATTTTGTGGTAACGCCGTTGCGTATTGCTGGCAGCCAAACCCGGGTACTGGTTAATCGCGGCTGGGTACCACTAGGCACTGATCGATCAACAATACCCGAAGCGCCAACACCGAAGGAGCTGCAGTACGTAGTCGGTGTCGCCACTGTACCGCATGCGAAAGTGTTTCGACTGGCACCACCACCCGCGCTGACGAAAAAATGGCAGCCGGTCTGGCAGCACATGAACATGAAGCGGTTCGCCGAGGCGGTCTCGTTTCCGGTTCAACCTGTTGTTATATTGCTAGACCCGGAAAGTGAAGCAGGTGGATTTGTTCGCCAGTGGAAGCGGCTGGATACCGGTATCGCGGTGCACCAGGGCTACGCCTTTCAGTGGTTTTCGCTGGCGGTAGCACTCTGTGCGATATTTATTTTTTTTGTATTCGGTCGAAACCGCGAGCGCGGCGCGTCCGGAAAAAATATGACGAGCTAATACTATGAGTGAGCAGGAACCAAAAAAGGCGGCGACGCATTTTCGAACCAAGATTATCTTGTTGGCGATCATATTTCTGTTGCCAATCAGCTACGCGGTGTATCTGAAAACCACAGACTGGCATCCGACCAAAACGACTAACTATGGCGAACTGGTGACCCCGGCGTTGCCATTGAAAGACGTTCAGATGAAGGCGCTGGATGGAAAACAGATTGGTCTTGAGGATTTTGCGCATCACTGGTTGATGGTCACGTTTGCAGGGGCTACCTGCGATAGCGTCTGCGAAAAAAATATCTACAAAATGCGCCAGGTCCATATTGCCCAGGGCAAATACCAGATGCGGGTGAAGCGGTTGCTGGTGCTGCCTGGCGGGGCGGAGTCAAAAAACAATGCGATGTTCGAACAGTATCCGGGAATGGCTGTGGTGGCCGGTCCGCCTGATGCGATCAAGACATTTGGTGCCCAGTTTAAAACCGATTCCGGCACGGCGCTGGATGGTCTAAACCAGATCTATCTGGTCGACCCGCTCGGCAATTTCATGATGGTTTATGGCGCAGATGCAGACGCGGGCGGTATCCGTAAAGACCTTGGTCGACTGTTACGCGTCTCGCGAATTGGCTAGGGAACTCCGGTATACTCCGGCAACTGTTCAGGATCGAAACACATGAAGACACAAGATGAAATGCTAAAAGCCGCCAGTAATACGCGCGGCTTTATGGCCATGGCCCGGGAGTATTATGAGCTGGGAAAACCGCGGGTGGTATTCCTGATTGTGTTCACCGCAGTCGTCGGCATGTTCATGGCGACGCCGGGCTTCGTACCGTTAGACGCCCTGATATTTGGCACCATTGGTATTGGCCTTGCCGCCGCATCTGCAGCGGGGTTTAACCAGATTCTGGATCAGCGCGCTGACGCTGACATGGCGCGTACGCGTGCACGTCCTTTGCCCACCGGGCAACTCACCACAAGGCAGGCAGTTATTTACTCGAGCATTATCGGTGTGCTTGCCATGATTGTGCTGGCGGTTGCCGTGAACAGGTTGACAGCTGTGTTGACCTTTTTGTCGCTGATTGGCTATTCGGTGATTTATACTGTCTATCTCAAGCGCGCAACGCCCCAGAATATTGTTATCGGTGGCGCCGCTGGTGCCGCACCGCCGGTACTGGGTTGGGCAGCTGTTACCGGTACGGTCGATCCGCATGCACTGCTTTTATTCCTGATTATTTTTGTCTGGACCCCGCCGCATTTCTGGGCGCTGGCTTTGTACCGTCATGAGGAATATGCCAAGGTCGGATTGCCCATGTTGCCGGTGACTCACGGCAACAAATTTACCCGCCTGCATATCCTTCTTTACACGATCATGTTGGCAGCAGTAACGATGTTGCCGTTTGCCACGCACATGAGCGGCTGGATATACCTTTCCGGGGCAGTGCTGCTGAATATCGGTTTTCTTTATTACGCGTGGAAACTTTACCGCAATTACAGTGAGCCACTGGCAAAACGTACATTTGTCTATTCAATCCAGTATCTGTCTGTACTCTTTGGCCTGCTGCTGATTGACCACTACCGGGTAACCATTGCCGAATCCTTGCAGTCCGCTCTGCTCTAGATCAGATGTGCTTGTTCTGCTCGTAGACCTCGAGTATTCGCGGCATCGCATCGTCCAATGCTTCAATTATCACCGGGTCGAAGTGCTTTCCCGATTCTGCGCTCATCACCGCTAACGTTTTCTCGATCGGCCAGGCCTCCTTGTAGGGTCGCTTTGATGTCAGGGCGTCGAACACATCAGCGACTGCGACGATACGCGCCGACAAGGGAATTTCGTCACCGCCGCGCCCGTGTGGGTAGCCCGCGCCGTCAAATCGCTCATGGTGGCCTTCGGCGATTTCAATACCTACCTGAAAGATGCTGTACCCCACTGCATTGACCTGGTCTTCGCAACGACGCAGGACCTGTGCACCGATTATCGGATGCTCTTCCATGCGACGGCGCTCGGTCTCATCCAGTGCTCCGGGCTTCAACAGAATATGATCCTCGATGCCGACCTTGCCAATATCGTGCATCGGGGCAAAGCGGAATACATCGCGTATGTAGGCCGGCGATATCAGGTCTACATAAGGACCTTTGCGGCCGAGTTGTTGAGCCAGTATTGCTGAATACATACTCATGCGATAAAGGTGATCTCCGGTCTCCGGGTCGCGACTTTCCGCGAGTTTTGCCAGTCCTTCAACAGCGGAGATGACCAATCCCTCCATGCCATAGGTCTTGTCGAAACTGCGACCCAGTTGGCCACCAATATTTTTCAGTAGCTCAAGGTGTTCGTCCTGGTAAACGTTCTTTTCGCATGTTGCGAACAGAAGCACCGCGTCCTGGATGCCGCTGGAGGCGAGCGGTAATACGATAATTGAGCCAATCCCTGCGCGGGCGAGACGATGGCGCAATTGCCGTGAATCAGTCTGATCAGCCCGGGCCAAATGGGCCACCCTGGGTTCTCGCGTCTCGAACACGCCTTGTAGTAGCGGATCCGCTGCCTCGAATCTGTCACCTTCGGGCGGCGAGTCCGCTAGCGATGTATAAACCCGTTCGAGCAGGAAATGATCTTTTTCCGGCGACATACGCAACAGGCCGGTCCAGTCGATTGGCAGGAAGCCACGAAACTCTTCGTAGACAAATCGGAGCGTTTCATCAAGATTAGTGCCCTGGTTGATGCGGTCGGTGAGGTGAAACAATGCCGCCAGTCGCTGGGTCAGGCGATTGAACATACCGGTCATATAGCCAACTTCGTTGTCCGCACTTACAGGTATTTGATAGGCAAGATCTCCCTGAGACACGCGCTTGAATCCCTTCACCGTCCTGTCCAGGGGTCGAAATGCCTTGTAGTGGAGCAATAATCCCAACGTGCCCGCAATCAACACCGATAGCAAAATGGCGAACTGATTCAGCATCCTGATTGACGACAACTTGCCTTCCATCATTGCCTGGAACGAATTGGCCAGGTCGGTCGATGCTTTCATCAGCTTGTCTTTCTGCCTAGAAATATAACCGGCACCGGTTTCCAGTCGTGGTTCCAGACGATTTGGCCCAAGCGCCTGCTCCAGACCATGGCGAAAATCTTCCCAGACGATAGCGGTAAGATCGAGTTGATTCAGTGATTGTCTGTCCCAGGTACAAACCAGTGGTGCATCCCGGCCGGTAAGCTTGGGCGAAAGCTTGCGCTGCTTGAAGGAGGCGATTATTTCCTGATAGTCGGCAACCAGGCTATCAAGGTTGCTGCGGTATAGGCTGTGATCGCGGTAATTGGCTCGGTTGCTGCGTGGTGCCTGGCCGATATAGGCCTGGCTCTGGTTGACCATTACCTGGCTAATAACACGAAGCTGGCCCGCAAGATTCAGAATGACATAGTCGTGCTTGCGCAGATCAAGCTGGTAGATGGTCGTACCGATTACGCCGGCTAGCAACAGGAACTGGATACCAAGGGCCAAAGCCACCTGAAACTTCAGTGTGCGGAATACTGACGGAATCATGTCTCCCCTTTGTGTCGGAAATCCCTGTCGTCGTAGGCATCCAAGCCGGTTATTAAAAGTTTAGACTAAAATCCGTAGGAAAGTTTCCGGTCCGACCCGACTTGCCAGCATGACGGCAACCCCGTTAAATTGTGACAAGACAATACAGGGAGAGTGCAGTGGTTAAGAAAAAGAATCGCACCAGCAGCGACGACGATTGCCCCCAATCGCCTAAGGACGTCGACATAAATCAGTACTCCGGTATGGCCATGGCCGATTGGTTCTCACCCGCACTGCTGATACGTACTGCACTGCGTCAGCTCGCCTCAACACTGTTTGCAACCTACTCGGACAAGCGCACGCTACTTGCCGCCGTCAATGATGCCAAGCCGTTTATCGATGAATGGAGTAAGCGCGACAGCATTACTATCGATTATGTCGCGGACCTGGGCGATGGTTGGGATTCGACCTATTCAGTGGCATGGAGCCTGGCACAGCCCGAGCTGGAAGTAGAGAACGATGTGGCACCCCTCACTCGCGGCGAGATTCTGGTGATGGGCGGCGACCAGGTATACCCCTACGCGTCGAGCGATGAGTACAAAAATCGCCTGGCGCGGCCTTACCAGGCAGCGCTCCCTTGTTCTGACGAGGCGTCGGCACCCACCGTGTTTGCCATCCCCGGCAATCACGACTGGTATGACGGGCTGGCAGGGTTCATGAGGTATTTCGGGCAGCAGAGATGGTTCGGCGGCTGGCGTACCAGGCAAACGCGAAGTTACTGGGCCGTGCAATTGCCTCATCGTTGGTGGCTTTGGGGCATTGATTCGCAACTGGATGCCTACATTGATCATGCACAAATTCGCCATTTTCGTGAGTCCGCAGAACAGCACATGCAACCCGGTGATCGCGTAATTCTTTGTGTTGCCGAACCAAGCTGGATCTTTGCCAATAATGGCGACGCGACCCTGCACCGCAACCTGGCGTTTATCGAGGAAAAGATCATCAATGAGCACGGTGGCCACCTGGCGCTGACCGTATCCGGTGACCTGCATCATTACGCGCATTACACCGAGCGTTCGTCTGACCAGGACAGAGTAAGGCACAAGGTTACTTGCGGCGGGGGCGGTGCATTCAGCCATGGTACGCACCATCTTCCCGATGAGTTGAGTCTTGGTGACGGGCAGGAGGTCTACGAGTCCAGCGGGGAATACCTGCCCAGCCAGGACGATTCAAGAGCAATGCTCTGGCGCAACCTGATGATGCCATTCACGCACCCGCTATTTGCGGCGGTACTTGGCGGGTTTTATCTGGTGTACGCGTGGGTACTCAACCGAACCCTGTTGTTGCCGGAACTATCCGCGATTCCGTTTGTAATTGAGAATGTAGACAAAATTCCGTCGGTCTTTATCAAATCAACATTAACCAGCCTGCTCGCCGTTGCATTTCTGTTGCTGCTGGTGGTGAGTGGCGCCATGTTCGCGCAGCCAGACTGGAAGAGCTGTCCCGGTCGCAAACCGGTTCGCAAATGGATAGGTGGTGTTGTCCACAGCGCACTGCATCTGGTCGTCTTGCTCGGTTCCCTCTGGTATATCTCCACCGAGAGCTGGATCACTATTCCGCCAGATCCTCCCGAGTGGGGATCGGCGATCTACTTCAGCCTGGCAGTAACCTTGTCTGGTGCCTTGATCGGCGGCGTGGTATTTGGACTCTATCTAATACTAAGCAACCTGCTATTCGGGTTTCATCGAACCGAGGCATTTTCCGCAGTGGCGGACAAAGACCACAAATCGTTTTTACGAATCCAGGTGGGCGCCGATGGCGTCTTGGTGAACGCGATTGGATTAAAAAAATCCGGCAGGAGGTGGCAATGGAACGCAAGTGCCTCAGGTGGGGATAGCTGGGTCAGTCTCAGAGATGGCGAGCTGCACCATCACCTCATCGAGAAGTGGCACATTCAATAACGTGTAGATTCCATGGCGACTCTGCATACTTACATCACCTTGCTTCGCGGCATCAATGTCAGTGGCCAGAAAAAGATAAAAATGACTGATTTGAAGGCGTTGTATGAAGCTGTCGGACACCGGGATGTGCAGACCTATATTCAGAGCGGCAATGTGGTTTCTCGGAGCGAGACAGCCAGTCCGGAAAAACTTACACGTGCTATTGAGAAAGCGATCGAAAAGAGATTTGGCTATCCGGTAACGGTACTGGTGCGTACGACTGCCGACCTGTCGAAAATAGTTAAACGCAATCCATTCCTGAAGGATCAGTCAGTTGATCCATCAAGGCTACATGTGACTTTTCTCGCGGATAAAGTGGAAAGCTCACTCAGCAAGGCGGCAGCCGATATAGACAGTGCCGATGATGAATTCCGGGTTATTGGCACAGAAGTATTTGTTCATTGCCCGAACGGATATGGCCGCACGCGGCTGTCTAATACGTTCTTCGAGTCAAAACTGAAGCAGGCAGCAACGACACGCAACTGGAAGACAGTGAATACGTTGTACGAAATGGGGAAAAATCTTGAGTCGATGAAATGAGAAGTTATCGAGTCAATACCGGTTCAGTCGCGTTCTATCTGAACTGAGGCGACAACCGGTTCACTTGCGGGAATTTCCGGATTTTTCCCTTCCTCCCCATCATCAACCCAGCGATTAATAATTGTGGTAGCAACGATATCGCCGCAGACGTTGATCGCAGTGCGGGACATATCGAGTATGCGATCGACGCCGATAATAAGGGCGATGCCCACCGGCGGTATGCCTACCGAGGTCAGCACCAGTGACAGTATCACGATGCCGACTCCGGGCGCCGATGGCGCCCCGATGGAAGCACCAACCGTCGTTACGACGATCAGTAACATGCCACCAAGTCCAATATCGATACCAAATACCTGTGCCAGGAACATGGCCGCCACGCCTTGATACAGGGCGGTGCCATCCATATTGATGGTTGCGCCAAGCGGCACAATAAATTGTGACATGGATGGGCGAACGCCGAATCTGTCTTCTGCCGTACGAATGGAAAGGGGGATGACGGCCGCAGAACTTGACGTGGAGAACGCCAGCAGCAGTAATTCACGCACCGATTTTAAAAATCTCAATGGACGGACACCGGCAAAGACCAGTACCAGGAGCAGGTAAAAACACAGCAGAATAGCCAAACCGAGAATGACAGTGCCAACGTAAATGGCCATTCCGGTGAGAGACGACAGCCCGATCTTTGCTGTTAGCTGGGTCATCAGTCCGAATACGGCGAACGGTACCAGTCGCATTGCCCAGCCAACGATCGTCATACTGACTTGCTGCAGTGACGCCATCAAATCGATCAGTGGTTTCGCTTGTGCAACCGGCATCATCACCAGCGCTACACCCATAATGATGGCGAACAAGACGATTTGCAGCATCTGTCCCTCGACCATCGAATTCAGCGGGTTTGACGGCAACAAGGAAAGTACGTGCTTCGGGACATCGTTGATGTCCGGCGTTGGTGGCGTTGTGGAATTAGCTACCGCCGCCTGGGTACTGGTGCCAAGCGTTTGCTGGACAAGCGTTTGGTCGATGAACTGGCCCGGTTGAATAAGGTTGGCAACCGTCAGCCCGATAGCGATGGCTACAGTGGTGGTCACTAAAAAATAGAACGCGATCCGTACGCCTGCTCTTCGCAATTGTTGTGGGCTTTCTGCAGCGCCAAGGCCGCGAACGATCGATGCGATGACTAGCGGTATGACAACCATCTGGATCAGCACCAGAAACAATTGCCCGGGTAGCGCCAACCAGTCCGTAATAATCGTGGCGTTTTTTGGCGAAACCATATCGACTGTTGGGCCAAGCAGGATGCCGACGGTTATGCCAAGCAGCATACCGACCAGCACCCTGAACCAGAGGTGGCTTTGTACCAGGCCGAGAAGATAATGGCTCAGATAGCGAAGCGGCCGCTCACCTGGCGAACTCGTTCCGGAAACGATGCTAGAGAACTTGAACATGGTTAGAAGAGTGATTTCGAAATAAAAAGTTTAGATGATTCGGTGTGATGCAGCCTTGATCAGGCTCAATGATTACGTGCAGCAATTGAAAAGGCCCCTCGAAAGGGGCCTTTTTGCGTGCTTAAATGCTTTATCTGTTGATCAGGCAGCCAGCACGTTTTTCATTGTACCAAGTGCCTTCTTCTCGATCTGACGAATACGCTCGGCCGATACGCCATACTCTTCCGCGAGGTCGTGCAGGGTTGGCTTGTTGTCTTCGTCCAGCCAGCGGCGCATGACGATGTCGCGGCTGCGTTCGTCCAGCGAGGCCAGTGCATCCTGAAGCTGCTGCTCACGGCTGCTCTCCTGGTCCGCGACCGATGCCAGCGTCTCCGGGTTGTAACGCATGTCCTGCAGGTATCCTGCCGGAGCGATATAGGCCGTGTCGTCATCGCTGTCGTTATCCATATCGAATGCGATGTCAGTACCCGTCATACGCATTTCCATTTCGTCGACTGTTTCGCGCTTCACGCTCAGGTCTTCCGCCAGCTTGTCGCCTTCTTCCTGGGTGAGCCAGCCAAGGCGTGAACGTGCCTTACGCAAATTGAAAAAGAGTTTGCGTTGGGCCTTGGTCGTAGCGACCTTGACGATGCGCCAGTTGCGCAGGATGTAATCGTAGATCTCCGCGCGAATCCAGTGCACGGCGAACGAAACCAGACGCACATTGCGGCTGGGGTCAAAGGATTTAACTGCCTTCATCAGGCCAATGTTGCCTTCCTGGATCAGGTCGGCTTCGGGCAGGCCATAGCCTTTAAGGCCGCGGGCCACACGTACCACGTAGCGCAGGTGTGACATAACAAGCTGACGGGCCGCGTCGAGGTCACCCTGCTCGCGGTAACGCGTCGCCAGATCGCGCTCTTCTTCAACGCTGAGCATCGGCAGGCTGTTGACCATCTGGATGTAGTTGGCCAGACCGCCTTCGGACTGCACGCTGATGGCAATAGGGAATTTTGTGCTCATGGTTAAACTCCTCCCGCTATATTAGCGACAACTTATATTAGCACTCGTCCTATATGAGTGCCAAATTTAATATAAGTTCCAATTAATATCCCGCCGGTCACTTAACGAAACTATACCGGAAAAATGCTGAAAAACGTTGATTTCGGGCAATCTTTACGTTTTTTTACCTAGCTCGGCTCAATTTCCGATAAATGGCGCCCAACTGCCAACCTGGAACCGAGCCAGCCCAGCAAGGCGCCGGTGGCGAGCAGGGCGACGGCGGCGCGAAAATCCAGGCCTTTTACCCGAAAATCACTGCCATAAAGCAGGGCCAGATCCGCCACTGGGCCCGCTACAACCGACAGAGATAATTGGATTAGCAGCCAGGCAGCAAGCGCTCCAAAAAGGCCTTGCAGGGCCCCGGAGTAGAGGAATGGGCGACGAATAAAGGCGCCGGTACCGCCAATCAGCTTGATGACCTCGATCTCATCGCGGCGATTGTAGACCGCCAGGCGGATAGTATTACCAATAATAAGAAGCACCGACGCCGCCAACACCACTGCCAACAAGGTGGCCGCGCGCCGGGTAATCTCGAGCAGGGCATTGAGTCGCTGCACCCATTCGAAATCGAGCTGTACAATATCGACCTCGGATGATTTTTTCAGGCGTTCGACCAGGGCGGTTAGCGCTTCGGCATCGGCATCCGCCAGTACCGGCGTAACCAGCACGACACCGGGCAGAGGGTTGTCGAGCGTGTCGATGGCACTGCCAAAGCCGGACAGACGCTTGAATTCCGCCAGGGCCTCCTTTGGCGGGATGTATTCTGCCTTTGCCACACCTGGGATCTTGCGAACTCGCTCAGTCCAGTGTTCAGCGTGCGAGTCGTTTACGCTCTTTTTCAGGAACACGGAAATCCGGGCGCTGCTGTCAATGCCGCCACTAACGCGTTGCACATTATCGATTAATACGTAGAGCCCCGAGGGTAGCGCCAGTGCCACGCCGATCACGGCGATGGTCATCAGGCTGGCAAACGGGCTGCGTGCCAGTTGTCCCAGGCTGTAGAAAAATACCTGTGCGTGACGGAGCAGATAGTTACGCATGACCTTGATCTCTTCGTGGGCGGCTCATGGGGCAGGTGCTCCATCGTAGTCGAGCTGGCCGTTATGTAGCTCCAGCACCCGGCGACCGAGACGTTGTACCTGGCGCAGGTCATGGGTTGCGATCAGCACAGTAACACCGTGGTGATTAAAATCGGCCAGCAGATCCATAATCTCGGTGGACAGGGTATCGTCGAGATTACCGGTGGGCTCATCGGCAACCAGCAGGGGTGGCTTGTTCACTACCGCACGAGCAATACCCACGCGTTGTTGTTCGCCACCGGAGAGGGTGATCGGATAATCACGCTCTTTTTTGAGCAAGCCGACCTTGTCCAGGGCGGCACGCACGCGCCGACCCAGTTCGCGATGCTCGCAACCGGAAACCACCAGTGGCAGTGCCACATTGTCGAACACCGTGCGGTCCATCAACAGCCGGTTGTTCTGGAAGACAATGCCGATTTCGCGCCGATAGTAGGGCACTCGAAAGCGACCAATCTTGGCGGTATTGCGATCATTGACCAGGATGCTGCCGCGGGTCGGGCGCTCAATCAGGGCAATTAACTTGAGTAGCGTCGACTTACCGGCACCGGAGTGGCCGGTGAGAAACACCATTTCCTCGTCGGCGATGTCGAAGCTCACCTGCATCAGTGCGTCATGGCCACTTTCGTAGCGCTTGGAGACTCTGTCGAAACGAATCATGGTTTTTCCTGGTCGCTCCCTTCAGCGGGCAGCAGGGCATCAACAAATTCGTCAGCGCGAAAATCGCGCAAGTCTTCTGCCTTTTCGCCCACACCGATATAGCGCACCGGCTGGTTACCCTTGCCGGCGATGGCGACCAGGTTGCCACCCTTGGCGGTGCCGTCGAGCTTGGTCAGTACCAGTCCGGTGACATTGACTGCTTCATTAAAATGCATCAGTTGCGATATCGCGTTTTGACCGGTGCCTGCATCGAGCACCAGAATAACTTCATGAGGCGCTGCAGGATCAAGCTTGGCGATCACGCGCCGGACCTTTTTCAGCTCGTCCATCAGTCCTGTCTGGGTGTGTTGACGACCGGCCGTATCAACGATCAATACGTCCATGCCTCTGGCGCGGGCTGCCTCCATGGCGTCATGAGTAACCGCCGCGGCATCTGCGCCAGTTTCCTGGGCAACCACCGGGATGTCGACTCGCTGGCCCCAGGTTTGTAGTTGCTCAACCGCCGCTGCGCGAAACGTGTCAGCTGCCGCGAGCATGACCTTGTATCCTTCCTGTTTCAGGCGCTGGGCCAGCTTGCCACAGGTGGTAGTCTTGCCGACGCCATTGACGCCAACTGCCATGATTACGAAAGGTTTGTCCGATGTCGGGATAACAAGCGGTTGCTCGTGTGCCTTCAGGATATCGAGCATCGCCTGGCGCAAGTGCTGATAGACGGCACGCGAGTCGTTCAGCTCCTTGCGTTTGGCGCGATCGGTGATTTCATCCACCAGAGTTTGTGTGGCTTCCATGCCGACGTCGGAACTTAATAGTACAGTTTCAATCTCTTCAAGAAGGTCGTCATCAATCTTGCGATCACCCAACAGCAGATCACCCAGACCGCGACCCAGGCTCTGGCGGGACTTGCCGAGTTTTTCGCTCAGCAGATTCGGTATATCGGGAGTATTGGCAGACATTCTTATGACAGGTAAACGCTACGTGCGGTATCCTAACATTGTTGTAGTGACGGATTAAGGAAATGCATCGATTACGGATTATTCTGGGCCTTCTGGCCCTCGTTTCACTTGTAAGTGCCTGCAGTAAAACCCACGAAACCACCCTAGGCAATGGCCTCAAGGTCATCGTGCAGGAAGACCATCGTTCGCCGGTGGTGGTCTCGCAGATCTGGTATAAGATCGGTGGTATCGACGAGCCAAAGGGCATCACCGGTGTTTCCCACGTGCTGGAGCACATGATGTTCAAGGGCACTAAAAAACACCCTGCTGGCGAGTTCTCGCGCATCATTGCCGAAAACGGCGGTCGCGAGAATGCCTTTACCAGCCGCGATTACACCGCCTATTTCCAGACACTGGAAAAATCCCGCCTGCCGATAGCGTTTGAGCTTGAAGCCGATCGCATGCGCAACCTGACGTTGGACCCGAAGGAATTTAAAAAAGAAATCCAGGTCGTGATGGAAGAGCGTCGCATGCGCACCGAGGACAAGCCGGAGGGCAAACTGTTCGAGCAGTTCAACAGTACAGCTTACCGGGTCCATCCTTATGGCAACCCTATCATTGGCTGGATGGAAGATCTCAAGGGGCTCACCGTCGACGATGTCGCTAAATGGTATCGACGCTGGTACGCCCCCAACAATGCCACCCTGGTCGTGGTTGGTGATGTCGAACCGAAAGAGGTTCTGGCATTGGCGAAAAAATACTTTGGTCCCGTTCCGAGGCAGGAGCTTAAGCCCAGTAATCTGCCCGCAGAACCACCACAAACCGAGACGAGACGCGTCGTCGTAAAAGAACCGGCCACGGTGCCGTCGATCATCCTTGGTTACCATGTGCCGGTGCTGGGCCAGGCAAAACCAAAGTGGGAGCCTTATGCCCTTGAGGTGCTCGCCGGCATTCTTGATGGCGGTAAGAGTGCGCGTTTTTCCACCGAGTTGGTACGCAATCTGCGTATTGCCAGCAGCGCAGGTGCTGGCTACGACGCGGTGTCTCGTGCGCCTTCTATGTTTCTGTTAAACGGTACGCCGGCGAATGGCCATACGACTGCGCAACTGGAACAGGCTTTGCTAGATCAGATTGAGCGCGTCAAAAAAGAACCCGTCAACGACGACGAGCTGCAGCGCGTGAAGGCGCAGGTGACTGCGAGCGATGTTTACAAGCGTGATTCGGTGTTTTACCAGGCAATGGAGATCGGCATGCTCGAGAGCTCTGGTCTGAGTCGCGAATATGTCGACGAATATGTTGATCGTATTAATGCCATCACGGCGAAACAGGTACGCGAGGTCGCAGAAAAATATCTGGTCAACTCCAATCTCACGGTGGCCGTGCTTGAACCACAGGGCTTCGGTAAGGCCAGGCGCACCCCCCGTGCCATCCCCGGAGGTATTCATGGCCATTAAACGCGTATTTCTACTGATTGCGTTACTGGCGACTTCCAGTGTCTGGGCGTCACCGGCAATTCAGCACTGGAACCTGAAAAACGGTGCCCGCGTCTATTTCGTTGAAAGCCACGAGCTACCGATGGTGCGGGTTTCGATGGTGTTTGATGCCGGCAGCAGCCGCGACGACAAGGGTCTGGAAGCTCAGTCGTTGTTGACCAATCACCTGCTGGACGAAGGAACGACCGAGCTGGGTGCCGATGAAATCGCCGCGCGTCTCGAAGGATTGGGCGCGGAACTGAGCACCGATGTCGATCTGGATATGGCCAGCGTCGGTATTCGCAGCCTGTCGGACAAGGAAAAACTGGCGCCGGCGCTGGATATTCTCACACGTCTGGTTACGAGGCCTGCGTTTCCGGAGGCAAGTCTCGAGCGTGAACGCCAGCGACTGCTGGTGGGACTCGAGCGCGCCGAGCAGGAGCCGGACGACAAGGCCGACAAGATTTTCAACAAGCTGGTGTTCGGTGCTCATCCCTACGGCCGATCAAGCAGTGGCGACAAGAAAAGTGTGAAGGCGATCACTCGTGATGATCTGGTGCGCTTCCACAAGCAATACTACGTCGGGGCCAATGCCATCGTCGTGATTGTCGGCGACATGAGCAAGTCTCAGGCAAAGCGGGTATCGCGCAAGCTCGTTGGTAGCCTGCCAGCCGGTTCGCGAGCAGCGCCGCTGCCGCCGGTGCGTGATCTGACCGGGGCAGAGACGCGACGCATCGTTTTTCCATCGACACAAACCCACATTCTGATGGGTATGCCCGGCATGCGCCGTGGTGATCCGGATTATTTTCCATTGTATGTTGGTAACTACATTTTGGGTGGTGGCGGTCTCGTGTCGAGGCTGTCGCAGGAAATACGAGAGAAGCGTGGTCTGTCCTATAGCGTGTACAGTTATTTCTATCCGTTGCGAGACAAGGGCCCGTTTGTCATGGGGTTGCAGACCCGCAACAAGCAGCGCGACCAGGCGCTAAAGGTGATGCGCGAGACCTTGAACACCTATATCAGCAAAGGTCCCAGCGAAACAGAACTGGAAGCCGCGAAGAAACATATTACCGGTGGCTTTGCCCTGCGGCTGGACAGCAGTGCCAAGATAGCGGGGTACCTCGCAGTGCTCGGGTTTTACCAGTTGCCGTTAACGTATCTCGATGACTTCAATAAAAAAATCGAGGCGGTAACGCTTGAGCAGGTGAAAGACGCGTTTAGCCGTCGCGTCGATCCAAAGCGCATGGTGACGGTAGTGGTCGGTGGCAAGGGATAAACCTGCCAGCGCGGGTTACCCGCAACGCCTGCGCATCATCGGTGGCGACTGGCGCGGTCGCCAGTTGCAGGTTGTCGAGAGCGAGGGTCTGCGACCCACCCCGGACCGTGTCCGCGAAACCCTGTTTAACTGGCTGCAAACGCGCATCGCCGGGGCCTATTGCCTGGACCTGTTCGCGGGAACCGGCGCACTATGTCTTGAGTCATTGTCTCGTGGCGCTGCGCGGGTGGTGATGGTGGAAAAGGCGCACGCGGTGGCACTGAATATCCGGCAGAATATCGAGAAACTCGGTGCCAGTGCCGCCGAACTGATCGAGACTGACGCCGAGCGCTACCTGCAAGGACCGGTGGAGTCATTTGATATCATCTTTGTTGATCCACCGTTCCGTCACAGCGGCATGATAGACACCTGTCTCGCGGCGATTAACCAGCGCGGCTGGATAAAACCCGGTGGCTGGGTGTATATCGAGGCGCCATCGGAAAGGGGTCAACCAGTACTACCGGCAGGTTGGCAGCTGGAACGCAGTAAAATCGCAGGTCAGGTGGGGTATCATCTGGCCAGGGCACCTGATTAAACTGACCCGGAGCCACATAAGGCATACCCATGACCATTGCACTCTATCCTGGCACCTTCGACCCGATTACCAATGGGCACACAGATCTTGTACGCCGTGCGTGCAAGCTGTTCGACCGGGTCGTGGTGGCGGTCGCCGCGCATCCCAAGAAAGAGCCGCTTTTCAGCCTGGATGAGCGTGTTGCCCTGGCCCGGGAAATACTGGCCGGGGAGGATTCGGCAACCGTTATTGGTTTCGATAACCTGCTGGTGGATTGTGTGCACGAGCAGGGTGCCAGCGTTATACTCCGCGGCCTTCGCGCGGTGTCTGACTTCGAGTACGAATTCCAGATGGCGGGCATGAATCGCCACCTGGCCCCGGACATCGAGACGGTGTTTATGACCCCGGCAGATCACGTGATGCTGATTTCCTCGACCCTGGTCAAGGAAATTGCCAAACTGGGCGGCAAGGTCGGTGATTTTGTCGAGCCGCGCGTGGAAGCTGCGTTGGCGGAGAAATTCCGCTAAGATCCATCTAATCCCGAGTATTTCAGTAAGGTAATTTCCATGTCTTTGACCATCACCGACGAGTGCATCAATTGTGATGTCTGCGAGCCGGAGTGCCCGAATAACGCGATTTATCAGGGCGACGAGATCTACGAGATCAACCCGGACCTTTGTACCGAATGCGTTGGCCATTTTGAAACATCCCAGTGCGTCGAGGTCTGCCCGGTAGATTGCATTATCACCGGGGTAGAGGAATCGGAAGACGTGCTCATGGCCAGATACGAAAAAATCATCGCCGCGGGCTAGTCGCTATCGACGCAAAACCCACACAGCGTTTCATCCATCTGATTTTCCGCCTGACACTGGTTGCGGCTCTCTGGCTGCCATTGGCGCAGGCCAGTGCCCAGCTTCCGCCAGCAGCGGCCATCGCCAGCGCACATCCGTTGGCGACAAAAGCCGGAATGCAGGTACTGGCGAAGGGTGGCAATGCCTTTGATGCCGCCGTCGCTGTCAGCGCCGCACTGGCCGTGGTAGAACCCATGGGTTCCGGTCTGGGCGGCGGCGGTTTCTGGTTGCTACATCGCCAACGCGATGGGCTGCAGCTGATGATCGATGGTCGCGAGCGTGCGCCACTCAAGGCGCGGCACGATATGTACCTGGACAAAAATGGCACACCCGTTCCCGGCCTGTCCCTGAATGGCGCGCTGGCCGCGGGCATTCCCGGCGTACCGGCGGCACTGGATCACATCACCCGCAAATACGGCCGGTTGACGCTTGCCGAGAATCTCGCCCCCGCCATTCGCCTCGCTCGTGACGGCTTTCCGATCTACGAGCGTTACCGACGTTTGGCCGAATTTCGCCTGGAGGCGCTTTCCGATTCTCCGGCGGCAGCTGCTACTTTTCTCGACCAGGGATTTTTACCAGAGGCGGGGTTTCAGCTGAAGCAGCCGGATCTGGCGCGCACCCTGGAGCGCATCGCTGCAAAAGGGCGTGATGGATTTTACAAGGGCGATACCGCGCACAAGCTGGTTCGCGGAGTGAAAAAGGCTGGCGGTATCTGGAGCAAGAAGGATTTGCGGGACTATCGGATTGTCGAACGCAAGCCCGTTGTTGCCAGTTATCATGGTGCGCGCATTGTTTCTGCGGCGCTGCCTTCCGCGGGCGGAATCGTGCTGGCCCAGACGCTGAACATACTGGAAAGCCTGCCGATCAGGCAGTCCGGTCCGGCTCTGCGCAAGCACTATATTATCGAAGCGATGCGCCGGGGCTACCGTGATCGTGCGCGCTATCTTGGCGACAGCGATTTTATCAAAGTGGATGTGGATGCCCTGACCAGCAAGCAATACGCGGATCGCTTGAGCGAGGGTATTGGTAAACGTGCAACGCCGAGCAAGTCACTGCCCGGTATTGAGCCGCGCAGGCTGGGCACGGATACCACCCACTTCTCGATTCTGGATCGTGACGGTAACCGCGTGGCAGCAACCCTCAGTGTCAACTATCCCTTTGGGTCCGCCTTCATGCCTGCCGGTACTGGCGTTGTGCTGAATAATGAAATGGACGACTTTTCCATCAAGCCCGGTGTTGGCAATGTCTACGGCCTGGTCGGCAATGGCGCCAATGCCATTGCGCCTGGCAAGCGACCGCTGTCAAGTATGTCACCAACGTTTATTGAAACCGAGGATGCGGTCGTTGTAATCGGCACGCCCGGGGGCAGTCGCATCATCTCGATGGTATTGCTGGCCAGTCTGGAGTGTCTTGAAGGTCGCGGTGGTGCCAAAGACTGGGTTGCCCTCAAGCGTTACCACCATCAGTATTTACCGGATGTAGTGCAGCACGAGGCTGGTGCCTTTACCCACGCTGAGGAAAAATTCCTGGAAGATCATGGCCACAAGCTAGAAACGATCAACCGCAATTACGGAAATATGCAGGCGGTGGTCTGGTACAAGAAGAGTAATAGAGTGGATGCTGCCAGTGATCCGCGCGGTGAGGGCCTGGCAACTATACAGTAGCCGGAATCAGCCGACGCGATCTTCCAGCTCGAACTGCTTTGCATCGATTGATTTGTCTTCAGCCTTGAGCTGAGTCAGCAGTTTTTCGGCACGATCGTTAAATACCTTTTCCTGCTCGCGGACAATTTTGCGCGTCTCTTCGAGCTCTTTCACGCGGTCCTGCAATGTGTCGCTGGCCTGGTGGATGCGCTTGATTGACTCAAGTCGGCGACGCAACTGAATCTGGTGTTCGCGAACCTGCGACTCCATTGGTGACATGATGTTTTTCAACCAGTTGTCGGCATCGCGGTTCGCCATTTTGTAAATCGCACGTACCTTGGCCACCGCCGAGTCATAGAATTTCTGCGAAACAACTTTTTGCTCGGTCATCATCAGTGAGATGCCTGACATGAACTGCTCGTGTTTTTTTTCCAGCCGTTTAATCTCGCGTACATAGCGTGTTACCGAGAAGCTGGAGGGTTTGATGTTGCTCAGGCCATGTTCCTGCTGGAACTTGGCATAAACACCTTCCATCAGTTGCTTGATCTCATTGGCCTGCTGCGCTACTTCTTCCATGGTGCTGCTTGCCTGGCCGAAGAAGTTCTTCATGCAGGCACGCAGGCCGCCGGTGGTCATACTGATTTCCATATCGCGCTTGGTCTGGGCAATGAGCTTGTCCAGGTTCTTGATATTCAGTTGCGCGTAGAGCACGTTGGTCTGTTGTGAAAAAATGCTGCGGGTCGCCTGAAAGCGCTGCAGGCTCTTCTCGAACACTTCCTTGTCGCCCCTGACTTTTTCCATCATGTGTCCAATGACATCCTTGTTCTTGCCGTTCAGGCTGGCGAGTTCGCTGATATGTTCGTACACACCTTTCAGGCGCTGCATGATAGTCGTGCGTGTGGCCTTGATAATTTCGTCCATGTCATCGCGGATATTGTTGCGCACGATGTCACGCTTGGCCGGCACCACTTCCTTACCCAGTGCGTCTTCCAGTTCCAGCAGGCGACTGCGATCGAGAACCTTCTTGTCGGCCTTGACCTTACCGTACAGGCCCTTCTGCGCGGAGACCGGGAAGATGTTACCCAGCGGTATCTTCAGGTGCTTGGCGGTATCCTTGATCTGGCGGTCAATTTCCTTCTGCACTTCCTTTTCATCGCGCAGCTCATCCCACAGGCCATCGATCTTGTTCAGCACCACCAGCCGGCCCTTCGACGAGCCGCTTTTTTCGCTACCGATGTGGTCATGCCAGACATCGATATCGGATTTGGTCACACCGGCGTCGGCTGCCAGGATAAATAGCACCGCATGGGCGCCCGGCAACATGTTCAACGTCAACTCCGGCTCTGCCCCCAACGCATTCAGGCCCGGGGTGTCGAGAATGACCAGACCGTTTTCCAGCAGTGGATGAGGGTAGTTGATAATGGCGTGGCGCCACATGGGCACTTCCACCTTGCCGTCATCGGAGATGTGCATGCCCTGTTCGTGTTCATCGGCGGCAACGTGAAAGCCGAGCGCCTGCGCTTCCTGTTGTGAAACGATTTTGGTCTCGGCGATGTGCTGCAGGGCCTGTGCCATGCGATCCGCCGATTTCACGTCGAGCTTGACGGTCTTCCACTCATCGGCAAATCCACGATATTCGGCGATGGTCGTGCCGGTCTTGCGTGTTTCGATCGGCAACAGGCGCAACTGCGCTTCGGTGTTGCGTTCATACAAGAGCTCGGTCGGACACATGGTGGTGCGACCGGCAGCCGACGGCAGAATGCGCCGGCCAAGACCGCCAAAGAATATGGCATTGATGAGTTCTGATTTACCGCGCGAGAATTCGGCGACGAAGGCGACATAGAGTTTGTCGTCGCGCAGGGTATCGAGTATGTGGGACAGCGACTGGTCTACCTGGATGTCGCTAAGGTCCTGCTCCTTCAGCCATTTCTGAAACGCCGCCACGTCACCATGGAGCTGCTGGCGCCATTCGCCGTACTCCTTGATGTGAGCTTCAATATCGGTGGCTGTGTGTGCTGTCATGGCTCAACTATTTAGCAGGCAACGGATAATCGGGCAAATTCGATATATTGATTAAGTATATATCATAACCTTCGGATTTATTTAATCATTTTATGCTTGCTGACTAACGTTGGCAGTGCCCGCAGAAGAAAACTGACCGATTGCCGCTAACCACCCGACGAACGGTCGCGCCGCATACCTTGCAGGCTTCGCCCTCGCGTCCGTACACCATCAGTGTTTGCTGGAAATAACCGGGATCGCCCCTGGCATCGGAAAAATCCCGCAGGGTGGTGCCACCGACCCGTATTGCGGCGGTCAGGATCTCGCGGATGGCGGCGGCCAGCCTGTCATAGCGTGTCCGGCTAATGCGCCCGGCGGCCCGGCGCGGGTCGATACCGGCACGGAACAGCGCCTCATTGGCGTAGATATTCCCGACACCGACGACAATATGGCTGTCCATGATGAAATCCCGCACCTGGCGTGAGCGGCCGCGGGAGCGGGTAAACAGGTATTCGCCGGAGAAATCACCGTCATCCGCCAATGGTTCCGGTCCGAGCGAGGCCAGCAGTTTGTGTCGCTGTGGCTCATTGGTGGTCCAAAGCACAGCCCCGAAGCGGCGCGGGTCGCGCAGGCGCAGGCACTGGCCATCTTGCAGCACAATATCGACATGGTCATGGGGGCTGGCGGGTGTGTCGGCCGGGATCACCCGCAAGCTGCCGGACATGCCCAGGTGCAGTATCAAGTGGCCGTTCCCGGTATTGATAAGCAAGTACTTGCCACGGCGGCTGACAGACTCGATCTTCCGTCCCGACAATGTCCTGGCCAATCCCCTCGGCACCGGCCAGCGCAGTTTCGATTGGCGGACAATGGCAGTTTTGATGCGCTTACCCTCGAGCAGCGGTGCAATGCCACGACGCGTGGTTTCGACTTCGGGAAGTTCAGGCATGTTGTATCAGGCTACTGTCAAACCGGAGTTATGCGGTGTTTCGCTTGCCGATAAGAGAGAGCGAGCCGAAGCCAATCGTTAAGAACAGGATCGCCAGCCATTGCCAGAAGGCAAAGCTCAGCCAAAGCGGTATGTCATGCTCACTCCAATCGGTATTCACCCAGCCAATATCCCGTTGTGCAAAATATAAGTAGAGCTGCGAAATGCCTATTGCCACCAATGGCACTGTAACCAGTAGTGCAGGAAGCCCGTAGATGCGTTGCTGAAGCGTTGCCTGAACCAGAAAAACGACCAACCCAAGATAGAGTCCAAGGAATGTAATGATGCCGAGGATCTCGTGGCCCTTGGTTACCCACTGGCCAAGGTCACGTATGAATACCCCTTCAAGCCCAAGCAGTATGCCGCCGGCCAACCCTATGCGCAGGTTGAGCAGGGCGAATCGATTGGCTCCGGAATGATTTCCGACAAGCTGATTTCTTATCGCGCTCAGGTATTGCCAATGCAACGCCATCGACAAGCCGAACCCGGCGGCATACCAGACGCTGCCGTTCGGATTGTTCTCGTGCGAGGCGAGGGCGGAGGCGACCGTGTAATGCCAGTCGAATCCGCCGGGATAGTATTGAGCGGCGATCAGGATACCGGAACAAAGCACGACGACTGCGGCGGTATACCACCATAGCCCGGGAATGTGATTAATTGGTTTCATTGGCTGGCTTAAATATACAGGCAAGGAAAGTTAACGCAGGACCAATTATGTCAGCTTTGTCGGTACTTGGCGGCGTGCAACTGGAATCCGGAGAACGAATTTCCACTTTCGGCCTGTAGCGGATGATTTCTATAGAGCCTGATCCTTTGTTGGTCTCTATCTGTTTTCATCATCAAACTTAGATAGACCGAAGCAGGCTCATAAAAGCATCCGACAATTCTTTCCTTGTTACAAACAAAGTTTCTGATACACGCCAAGCAATTCCATGATCTCTATCGATACCAGGAAGAGCTACTGAACTATCTGTATCACCATACCGCCTTGCCGGTTCGAACTTTGCCAGAGGAATTCTTACTCGTTCAAACTTGTGCTTTACATCGGTAAAAACTTGTCTCGCAGTATCGTTCACGATCTCTGTATTATCTCTGCACTTCTGATCTAATGAACGGACAATTTCATATGCCCCAAGTACCCAGAGATAAGAATCTCGAATACGATCTGTTAGCTCAGAAGATGTATCAACTTTCTCACGCTCTACTTGGGGCAATGCTAAATAGGCAACGTCCTTGGAAATAAGCTCAGCATCTAACTTTCCCAACGCCTGAATTACTGGGGTCATAAATGGCTCGAATCGTACTGTTCGATGCGATAACTGTATCCACTCTATATATCTGGGCCGGTCGATTATTTATATCTCCCATTCAAAGGTAAATTCGGAAAATATCTAAGTGTCCGCTCTGGATCGGCACCAGACAGTGTAGCCCAGGTTCCGCTTTTCAGTCAGCTTTCGGCCAGAAGCAGACTTATCGTTAAAATCCATCAGGAACTTTAAGTATCGTGTCAGCAGTCTCTTCCGCCCGAGACCTGTCGAGCTCGACTGACATTAATATGGCAATCATCTCGTTTCTATCTTTCTTGTTGGCAGCCCTATAGAAATCGTCTAATAGATGGGCATCATATAACCGCTCGTTCACGGTCTTATCTGAATGATTCTTTTCGTTACTCATATTGATTTAAAGATTTTGATCGTAGCCGCTTTGGGTAGATAGCGAATAGTATAAGATTCTATACGGTTTGTATTATTGAGTTACTTGCCAAAAGAAAGCATGCGGCTATCCAGGTCCTGTGGAAAATGATATTGCAGGCCTTCATCGGGACGATACAGAATCAGCTCCGGTGCTTTTGAAACGATACCGACTTGTAATGTTTTTTGCTTTTCACCTTCCATTCTCGGTGCGAACCACAAAGTTACCCAGTTCTTTACAGGCGCTTTTTCATAAGGTTTGACATAAAGCGCTTGTGCGTGTTGCCAGTCGTCCGCCAGTTGCTTGATGCGATCAGCGGCGAGCCCGGCCTGGGCTGGTATTACCTGCCAACTTCCGTTGACGACACTCAGTGTCATTCCCGGGATCCTTAGCTTGACGGGCTTCAACCCCGGATCGATCAGCTGCCGGCTGAGAAAATCCGTGTAGTTGCGCGCTACCGCCTGGAAATAGCGATGGTCAATCATGTGCACCTGCGTATCCAGCAAGACGTACTGCAGATTGTTAACCGGATTGGTGTCGCCAAAGGCCAGCACGTGTTTATCGAACAGTACCTGCCCCTTGGGCGAGGTAAGTCCATAGCGATCGAGATTGCTGCTCGCTTCTTCTGGCAAGCGTTGTTCACTTTGTGCACGTATGACGCGCAGGGCGCCCGATACCATGAATGGATTGGCGCGTCCGGTGTGCGGTTTGACAAGGTGCCAGCTGTCTTTCGTTTTGCGCTCGATTACGATAGTCGGTGCCTTGCCGCGCTCGATCGTAATGCGACTGATCTCATGGTCCTGAATGGTACTGATGCGCTCTTTTTTTACAGGCTTTTCAATTCCGGGCTGAAGCAGCAAGACAATCGCCAGCAGTGCGATTGCAACAAAAAGTACGACATTGACCAGCCAGCGTTTGCTCATGATGGTTGGCCTAGCGTTTGCGTCGTCGTAGCCAAATCACAATACCGGCGGCACTCAGGGAAAGCGGAATAATAATGACGAAGAGCGCCATCAATACAGTGCGAGTCGTGTTGGAGAGTTGCAGCGCCTGGTCACTTACCGTGCGCACTGGCACGTTGACGTAGGCATCGTCGTGGCTGAGCCAGTTGGCGATGCTCATGGCGAAATCCAGGTTGCCACCGTTGCGCATCACGAATGCGTTCGAGGCAAAATCACCGTCGCAAATAACCGCCACGCGCTGCTCCTTGTCCTTGATGTTCCTTGTGGCCGCAACCGCAAGGTTTAACGGGCCGGGCAGGTCCTTGCCCTTATCGAAACGTATGCTGCGATTTAACGGGCCGGTTTCCGACCAGGACGCAGTGCGTGTATCAACGAGTACTTGATGCTGCCAATTGTTTTCTGCGTCGGGGTCTTCCGGCTGTTTTTCCGCCGGTGCGTCACCTTCCGGCATGGTGATGGCACAGGCGTTCGGGAAAAGGGTGTTGTCGCGGAAATTGGCTACCGCCGGGTGGGTGCCATATTCGGAGATCACCAGCGCAGTGGCGCTACCGGTAATCTGTTGCGACACCTCGTCAACGATCGTGCCCGGCTCAAACTCGATGCCCAGTTGCTCGGCCAGGGCGTCGAGCCCATGCATCGGGCCCGGATCCATCAGCCACAACAGGTTGCCACCGTCTTCCAGGTAACGCTCGATTTTCTTTACTTCGCCGGGGAGCAACGGCACCTGTGGCCCGGCAATGACCAGGACGCTGGTGTTCTGCGGGATCTGCGGTATTTCGGCCAGTGACATGCTACGGGTACGGAAACCACGTTGACGCAGCTGCTCGGCCCACTTGGAAAGATCGAAGTTGGCTGCGCGGTCCGGCTGGCGTTCGCCGTGGCCGGTCAGGAAGACCAGCCAGCGCTCGCCTCGATGCCCAAGGCGGGTAATGGCATTGGTCATGGCCTCTTCGTTTAATTCCGTCAGCACCTCTTTGGCGCCGTCGTATTCCAGCAACAACTGGCTGTAGTAGCGGATGCCGGCTGCACGCACCAGTTGCGGATTGGTATTGGGATCGACGTAGGTAAGATCGATATCTTTCTTATAGCGCTGGTAGGATTGCACCAGCTGATCCACCTTGGCGCGCAGCTCGGGATTGTCGCCAGTAAACGCGGTTACCTTGAGTGGCTTGTCGAGACGTTGCACCAGTTCAATGCTGGCATCGGATAGCGAATTGCGACCGCTGCGCGTCAGGTCCATGTCCGTGCGATAGACGTTGCTTAACCAGAGGATGAGGCCAGCAACCAGCAGCGCCAGAAAGACAAAGCTGGCGCCAGCCAGCCGCAAATTGAACAGGGATTTTGCTGTTACCTTCACGTCTAGCCGCCCAACCGATCGGCTTCCAGGCGGCGCACACTGAACGCGAGGAATAAAACGATAACGACGATGTAGTACACCACGTCGGCGCTACTGAACACGCCCTTCAGAAAATTTTCGTAATGACTGGCGATGGAGAGATAGGAAACCGCGTTCTCTCCAAACCAGTAAGCCGGCAGCTTCAGCAGCCACAGCAGGAATAGCGCACCAAACGCCAGTATTGCGGCCAGTGCCGGTACCTGTGTCAGCGTCGACATGAAAAGTCCGATGGCAGTAAAGCTACCAAGGAGAAGCACCATACCAATGATGTTGGCGAAAAGCAGGCCCACATCAATCGATGTGCCCAGCTCCATTGAAATCGGCATCAGCGTCAGCGTGACCACCATGATCATCAGGTAGGCGACGACACCCAGGTATTTTCCAAGCACGATTTCGGTCATTGAAACCGGTGCACTGAATAACAATGGCAGGCTTTGATTGCGCCGCTCTTCACTGAACAGACGCATGGTGATCATCGGCACGATAAAGAACAGCAACACCATGGCCAGTTCGTATAGCCCCGGTACCACTGCCGCGGTGGCACCATCCGGTACCGGGCTTTGTTTAAAGGCAGACAGGGAAATGTCGAATACAATACCGAACACCAGCGTCATCACCGCCAGGATAATCCACGCCAGTGGCGACAGGAAAAGGCTGCGGAGCTCGCGAGCAGCGATGGTAAAAATCATGCGGCTTCCTCGTCGTCAGCTTTATCTTCCGTCGTCAGCTGCAGGAAGATCTCTTCCAGTGATACGCGTCCCGGGCGCAATTCGCACAAGCCCCAGCCGTTTTCAGCTGATCGGCGCACGATTTCATCCACCGGGTTTTGATCCGGCTCATAGAACAAACGCAGGCGCCCCTCGCGCTGTGGTTCCACTTTCTTGATCCCCTTGATGCCTTCCAGCTCTGACAACGGTGCTTCCTTATTAAAGGCGACCGTCAAAGAAGCCGATTGCAGGTGATGTTCAAGCCCATCGATACTGTCGTGCAGTACCAGCTGGCCCTCATTGATAATTTGTACCCGGTCACAGGTCGCCTGGACTTCAGGCAGGATGTGGGTTGAAAGGATCACGCTGTGTTCCTTGCCCAGTTCGCGAATAAGCAGACGAATCTCTCGAATCTGAATCGGATCAAGGCCGACCGTTGGTTCGTCCAGTATCACCACCGGTGGCATGTGAATAATCGCCTGGGCGATACCAACACGTTGCTGGTAGCCTTTGGACAGGTTCGCGATCAGCCGATCAGCAACCTTGGTGAGGCCGCACTTTTCTTTTGCCGCCTCGCGTGCCGCCAGGCGCTGGTCGCGTGGAATGCGGTTGAGTGCAGCACAGAAATCGAGGTATTCGTTCACCGTCAGCTCACGGTAGAGCGGGGGTTGTTCGGGTAAATAACCGATCGCGCTCTTGGCAGCGCGTGGGTCATCCAGCAGGTCATGGCCAGCGATGGTGACGGAGCCGGTGCTGGGCGCGAGGTTTCCGGTCAACATCTTCATGGTGGTGGTCTTGCCCGCGCCATTGGGACCGAGGAAACCGACGACTTCACCCTTGTTTACCGTAAAACTGACGTTGTTCACCGCACAATGATTACCAAAGTAGCGTGAAAGCTCCTGAACATCGATCAGTACGGTATCAGTCATTGTTGTCGGGCTGTGTCGAATCTGGTTTCAAATTAAAAGGACCCCTCCGGTCTTTGTCAAATACGCCGGTCGCGTAAGGGTAGCGCGTTGTCTGGTGTTACGATAGCCGCACCCGAATTGGGGCTGAGCGGGTGGACACACTGCATCGGCTAACTCTAACATGCACGCGCAGCAAGTCAGATCGATATTCAACTATGTCTTTTAAAATTCAGATAGAGAAAACCGGCCACGAATTCGAAGCCGAGCCATCCGAGAAGATTCTCGACGCGGCACAACGTGCGGGCTACACCCTGTCCTATAACTGTCGCAATGGCTCTTGTGGCACCTGCAAGGGCAGGGTGGTTTCCGGCAAGGTCAATTATGGTGATGTCGATCCGGCCACCCTGACCGAGGCCGACAAGGCCGAGGGCATGGCGCTGTTCTGCCAGGCAACGGCGCTGGAAGACCTGGTAATTGATGCGGAAGAGATCGACGCCGTACGGGACATCCCGATTCGTATCGTTCCGTGTCGGGTGGCGCGCATGGAGAAGTTCGCCGATGATGTCATGGGCTTGTGGCTGTCGCTGCCAAAAAACCAGCGCCTACAGTTTCTCGCGGGGCAGTATATCGACATCCTGTTAAAGGATGGTCGCCGTCGCAGTTTCTCGCTGGCTAACGCACCGCACAATGACGAGTTCCTGGAGCTGCAGATTCGCCATGTTCCCGGTGGTTATTTCACCGACCATGTGTTCGGAAAACTGAAAGAAAAGGACCTGCTGCGATTCCGCGGGCCGCTAGGCACCTTCTTTCTTCGGGAGGACTCCGATCGACCTATTATTATGGTAGCGGGGGGTACCGGCTTTGCGCCAATCAAGGCGATGCTGGAGCATCTTTTTTATCACCAGGTTTCCCGTCGGGTACATTTGTACTGGGGTGTGCGCTCCAAGCAGGATTTGTATCAGGCGAAACTGGCCGAGAGCTGGGCGCATGAACACGAGCAATTTGAATTTACCCCGGTTCTATCCGAACCGCGGGAGAACGACAACTGGAACGGACGTACTGGCTGGGTGCATGAGGCGGTGTTGCAGGACTTCCCTGACCTGAGTGGTTTTGAGGTCTATGCCAGTGGACCACCGGTGATGATCGATTCGGTCAAGCAGTCGTTCTTTGAAAGAGGGCTGGAGAAAAAATATCTGTATTCAGACTCGTTTGAATATGCCGCGGAGTCAGAGTCCAAGTAACGCGTGCTCGCTAGTCCCGCTCGACCTCGATGCCTTTCCGATAATTGGCCATGGCTTTCTCGGTATCACCCATGCGCTCATAGGCACGACCCAGTTCGCGATAGGCAGCACGATTCGGCTTCAGGCTGACTGATCGCTGCAGGTATTCCAGCGCCTGTTCGGTTGCGCCGTTTTCCAGTGCCAGGTTGCCGAGTGTCAGGAACAGGGACGGGCTGTCGGAATGGGTGGTGCGCCAGCTCTTGGCGGTTTCCAGCTGACGGCCGATCTGGGCGGCATGGGCGCGACCATAAAGTGCAACCAGCCTTTCATTCCACTCGCGAGCTATGGCCGTACGCAACATCGACTCGGCCTCATTGCCTTCCCCCTGCTCAATCAGTTTTCCGGCATAGGTGGCGATCAAGTCGGGATTCTGATGCAAATGTTTGGGCATGGATTTCCACGCCTGGCGCAGCACATCCAGTGAACCCGACGGCAACGAGAGCTGTAACAGTTCACGATGCACCTCGAGCTCAACCTCTTTCAGGCGATCTTCGCTGACCACCTTGTGGCGACGCAGGTCCGGCAACAGCATCGCCAGGCCGGTCCAGTCGCGTAGATCCAGGTATGTCTCCATTAACAACTGCAACACGTACTTGTGATCTGGTGCTCGATTATGCAAGGCGGTCAATGTCGCCAGCGCCTGTTCTTTCTGGTGCGCCAGGTATTGCAGCAGTCCCTGGGTCATACTGATAGCGAGCGAATCTTTTGGCGACGCCTTGTGTGCCAGCGCCAGATATTCGTCGCGCCGGGTCTTGTTGCCCTGTCCCTGGCAGGCGAGCGCCAGCGCCAGGTAGTTGACGTACTGCGCCTCGCTAAACTTCAGACCCTCAAGCAGATCGGCTTCAGCCTTGTTCCACTCGCCAGCAGCAAGGTGTGTTAGACCCTCGACCATGGCGGTGCGGGATTTTGCTCCGAGACGCTTTTCACGCCAGAGGCTGACGCCCCTGGGCAGGCGCAGGGCATGGGTCAGGATACGTCCGGCGACGTAGGCAGCGATAAACGCGGCAATCAGGAAAACACTGAACAGTGTCAGGGGTAGTTCGACGCTCCAGGGCGGGCGCACTACCAGTACGTAACCCGGATCCTGAATCGCGAGCATGGTGATGATGACGGCGACCAGCAATACCGCCAATACATAAATAACCAGCCTCATAGACCTGCCTTCTTGCGGGAGACGGCGCGAAGCGCGTTCAGTGATTCGCTGATCCCGGGTTTGGCGCTGGCAAGACTGGCCTTGCTCAAGGCGTCAATTTCACTGATCAATTGCGCCACGGCCTGTGAGCGCGTATCGAAATATTCCAGCGCCCACTTTTTCGCCAGCTTCAGGTTACTACTGTAGGTATTGGCGTCCGCACGCAATGCCGCCTGTTGTGCTCCCAGAATCAACAGGCGCAGGTTTTCCCTCAGGTAATACTGTTTTTCCGGCGGCAGTAGCGGTTTGTAGGATTCAACATTGGTGCGAATGGAAATCACGCTCATGATGTCCGCCCAGAGCTCGGCAAAGAATCCGGGCTTTGGCTTGGGGGTAACGGCAGGCGCTGCTTTCTGCTCTTTTGTTTTTTCTTCCGTCGATACCGGTTTTGACTGAATCGTCTGTTGAAACTCGAGCGACAGCGGAAGCGAGGATATCGAATCCGACAGAGTGCTCAGCCGTAACGCAATGCCGGTGATGTCGGCGCGTTCGGCAGATTTAAGCGACTGGATCTCCTTCGCCAGAATCTTGCGCACCGGCGTCAGGTCCGGGTCGGCGAGATCGCGCAGGCGTTGATCGGCTATCTCAAGCGCGACAGCTGCGGTATCGAGATCACCGGCGAGTTGCACCCGCTGGTTGGCGATAATCATAAGCTGCTCGGTTTCCGCCATTACCCAGTCGACGCGCGACTTGCCGAGGTGTTGGGACGTCTGGCGCATGGCCTCGGTCAGGGTTTTCTGATCTTCCTTCAGCCGGTTGATGTCGTACTGGCTGGTATTGCTCATCTCTTTCAGTTTTTCAACGTCGGCTCTAAGCTGACGTGTGCTGCTGGCTACATCGCTGGTCAGCAGGTCCTGTTGTTTGTAGAGAAGCTCGTAACCGAGATAGCCACTGGCAGCGAGTGCCAGCAGCGAGATGAGCAGGCTGAATCGCGCACTGAAGCTACCGCGCGGCCGCTTCGGTTTTTGCTCGATTTTTTCCGGGGCTGGCTTGTTTTCTTCTTGGCTCATGGGCGGCTTCTTCTGACGAAAGATCGATTGATTATAGGGATTTTTGTTGCTGGCGCCATGCTTCGATGGCGACGACGATAGCGCTGTCGCTCGCCGCTTTTGCAACTATTATGTCACCTTCAAGTCCCAGCTGCAGGCAGGCCTGGGCCATACGTTCGCTGACAACGACAATTGCACCGGTTCGCATGAATTCCTTGCCGCGCGTGCTCAGCATCCGGTAAAGGTTCTGGATGCCTTCGACACTGGTTGCGACGGTGACATTGATCTCGCCATTCGCCCAATGCTGTTCAATTTCCGACGAGTCGGCCTGCGGTTGGGCGCGCCGGTAACATTCGGCATAGCTGACACTGGCACCCCGTGCTGCCAGGGTGTCGCCCAACAAGTCACGGCCGCCCTCGCCACGAAAAATGACAATACGCTGACCGTTAACATTCTGAAGTGCGGGGTGTGCCAGCAGCGATTCGCTACGAAAATCTTCTACCGGCGTAATATCCGGCGTGTAGCCAAGATCGGTTAGCATTTGTGCGGTAGCAGCGCCAACTGCCGCCAGCTTCAGCCCTCGCGGCACCTCGGCATGCTTTGCTGCGATTGCCTCCAGGCCATAGGTTACGGCATTGGCGCTGATGAAAATGGCGATGTCAAACTGCTCCAGATCGGAAACGATCTGGATCAACGCATCGCTCGCCAGTGGTTGGATTTCGATGGCAGGAAAAAGAAATGCGTGGCCGCCGGCCGCTTCGACCAGCGATACCAGTTTGTCTGCCTGGTGTGCCGGTCGCGTGATCAGCACGCCGGTATCAGTTAGCGTGCCGGCCATGTTTTCAGGCGTTCCCGTAGACCTTGTTCAGGATTCTGTCGGCGCCGCGTGACAACAAATCTTCTCCCAGCCGCTTGCCAAGTATCTCGGCGTCGTTGCGCGGGCCGCGAATTTCGCCGCGCACCACGTCACCCCCTTCCGGATCACCCACCAGGCCTCGCAAGTAAAGCTCATCGCCTTCAAGGATGGCATAACCGGCAATCGGCACCTGGCAGCCACCTTCGAGCGCCGCGTTCATCGCGCGCTCCGCCCGGGTGCAGGTCTCGGTGTCGACATGGTTGAGTGGTGCCAGCAACTGATTGATTTCGTCATCGTCAATACGGCACTCAATGCAAACCGCGCCCTGGCCAACGGCAGGCAGACTCATTTCCGGTGCCAATGCAGCGGTGATGCGGTCATTGAATCCGAGGCGCTTGAGACCGGCACAAGCAAGGATGATTGCGTCGTATTCACCGGCATCCAGTTTTGCCAGCCGGGTGTTTACGTTGCCGCGTAGGCCGACAATCTCCAGCTCCGGGTAGGCGCTACGCAACTGCGCCTGCCGACGCAGGCTGGAAGTACCGACGCGACCGCCGGCAGGCAGTTCGTCGAGCGTCTTGAAGTTGTTACTGACAAAGGCGTCGCGCGGGTCCTCACGTTCACAGGTCACCGCCAGGTGCAGGCCATCCGGCAGGTCGACGGTCATGTCTTTGAGCGAATGCACGGCAATATCAGCGCTGCCATCGAAAAGGCGCTGTTCCAGCTCCTTGATAAACAGGCCCTTGCCACCCACCTTTGCCAGACTGGTGTCGAGAATTTTATCGCCCTGGGTGGACATTTTGACCAGCTCGACCTCGAGGTCGGGATGCTCGGCGAGCAGGCGGTCTCGGACGTATTCTGCTTGCCACAAGGCCAATTGGCTCTTGCGTGTACCTATTTTTAGTTGTTTCAAAGCGGAAACCTGAACTAGTTGGGGGTTTTGGCCTCTAAACAGCGAGGGTTGTTTTGGCTATTATATCGGCGATTTCGCCCAGCCGGGAGCTGACTCCCGGCTTTATTTTGCCTGACAGGTGAAGATTAGAGAAATGTTAAGAATGATTCGTCAAATTGGTTTGGTGTTAGTGCTGGCGCTTACGGCGGTACCTGTCGTTGCCGGTGGCCTACCGCTGGTGTCTGATTTGCAGAAGGACGGCCGTTTGTCTGATCAGAGCGGAAAACCGATTATGGTGTTTTATATGTCGCATGGCTGCCCCTACTGCGAGGAAGTGCGTGAGCTCTATCTGGAACCGATGTATCGCGAGGGCGAATACCGCGACAAACTGATCATGCGTATGGTCGATATCGACAGTGGCGAAACCATGCGCGACTTCAACGGAAAGCAAACTGACCAAATCAGCTTCGCCAGTGCGCAAGGAACCAGCTTCACACCGGTGATCAAGTTTTATGATTCCACCGGCAAAGAACTGGTACCCGAGATGCTCGGGTACCTGCCTGACTTCTACCTGGGTTTTCTCGAGGGGTCGATCAAGGAATCAATCAGCAAGCTGCGCCAACGAAATACGGCATTAGCGCCCGAAGCCAGACCCGCCTCCTAGGCGGCAGGTCGGCGGTTTCTTACCCAGCGTCTTACCGCGGCTGTGTGGCGGCGGCTGACATCCAGTTTGTTGTCTGTACCTTCCAGGTTGACCTGCCATGAACCGGCAGGGCTCTTTTCCACACCGGTAATAAATTTCGTCGCAACCAGTGCGTTGCGGTGAATACGCAGAAACTGTTCGCCGAACTCTTTTTCCAGGTTAACCAGAGAGTCCTCAATCAGGAATTCGTCGTCAGCAGTTTTTATCACCACGTATTTGCTGTCGGCCAGGAAATAGATAACCTCCGGTACCGGTACCAGTCGGATATTCCCGCGCATGTGCACGCTGATGTGGGTACGCGCATTCGGTTCTTCCCGTGACTGATTGACTTCGTGCAGTTGCTGCGCCGTGAGTTTCTTTGCCTTGACCAAGGCATTGGCCAGGCGGTCCTTGCGGATCGGTTTCAGCAGGTAATCAACGGCGTTTACTTCGAATGCATCCAGCGCATGCTGATCATACGCGGTGGTGAAGATCACGCTCGGCGGACTCTCCATCCCCATCAAATGCATTGCCGCTTCCAGGCCGTCCATGCCCGGCATACGAATATCCATCAATAGCAAATCCGGATTCAGCTCTCCGGTTTTCTCAATGGCTTCACTGCCATTCATGGCTTCACCAACGACATTATAGCCGCCGATGTCACTCAACAGTTCTCTAAGCCGCTCGCGAGCGAGCTTCTCATCATCAACAATTAACACCCTCATGGTGTTCCTCCGCGATTCGGTAAAACTACGGTGACAACAAACCTGCCATCGTTATCCTGTTTGGCGAGCTTAGCGTCTTCTCCGTAATGAGTCTGCAAACGCCGACGAATGTCGTCAAGCGCCTGACCTTCGGGCGCTTCATTGCGCCCCAGCTTGCGTTTGCGCGGCATCGGATTGCTGATCTGTATGTGGATCGACTCATCCTCCTCCCACAAACGCACATCAATAGTTCCGCCTTCGGGACTGGGCTCGACACCGAAGCGAATAGCATTTTCGAGCAGCGGCTGTAGTGTCAATACTGGCATGATCGCTTTACGCGGAAACTTGCCGATATCCCAGTTCACGGTGAGACGGTTGTCCAGTCGTAATTGTTCCAACGCGATGTATTTTTGTGCAACTTCCACTTCCTTGTGCACGGGCACCAGGTTTTCGCTTTCGGTCAGCATCATCCGGAACAGATCGGCCATGTCCTCTATCGCGTGCTCAGCCTTTGTCGGTGCGCTCCGGGTCAGGCTGGCAATGATGTTAAGACTGTTGAACACGAAGTGAGGACGAATGCGTGATTTCAACGCCTGCATCTTGGCGCGCTCCTCGGATGCGGTGCGTTGCTGCAGTTCGTGCACACCCAGCAGGTAACGCAAGGCGAGGGCATTGACGACAATACTGATCGATAAATTCTGAACATGGAAATAGCTGTACCAGCCGGGTCGAGGACTTGGAATCTTGCCCATGATCCAGAGTAGCCATACCGCCGCCTCGGAGATCACAACCGTGATCAGCAACAACAGGACATAGGTCGCACCCAGCGCGTAGAGCTTGGGGAGCTGATTCAGAAAGCGGCGCAGGCCGCAGACAGCGCCAGCGCTGCTAAGCGCGATCCACTGAATAAACAGCGAAATCAGTAGCAGGTCTTCAAAGATATTGAGCGAGATGCGCTTGGTGATGAGCGTAATCACCAGCGCCAGCAACTGGGCAATGACGACCACGTTGACCAGCATGTCGCCTCGGCAGAAATTCGGTAGAAAACCGGCGCTCTCTTCTACCGCTTCGGGCGTTACCCGGGGCGCGCGCTTTAGTCCGGTTGATAGCCGCGCCCACATGAGACCGGCCTTTTGTGCAAGGGTTGTCATTACTGGTGCTCGACGATCGGCATCTTGAGTTTCACGTGATACTGCCCACCTTCCTGGAACGATTGCATGCTTGCATTGTTTCCAAACTGGGTTTGCAGTCGCTGGCGAATGTTGTCCTGGGCAATCTTGTTGCCTTTGCTGTGTGATGCGCCGGGATTCTCCGGCAAGGGGTTGCTTATCATAGCATTAAGCATTTTGCCTTCCGTCCACAGATCAATGGTTACCGTGCCACCAGCGAAGCGCGGTTCAATACCGTGATAAATCGCATTTTCCAGCAACGGTTGCAAAATCAGTGCGGGGATTAGCGCCGAGCGCGGTACGTTACTGACATTCCACTTTATCTTGAGCCGGTCGCCGAGGCGGATCTTTTCCACTTCCAGATACTGACGTGATATTTCACGCTCCGCGGAAATAGGTACCAGTTTGCGCGCATCGGCCAGCAACACGCGGAACAGATCAGCAATGTCGTGTAGTACCGCTTCCGCTTTTTCCGGATCGCTGCGGGTCAAACTGGCGACACTGTTCAGGCTATTGAACAGGAAGTGAGGCCGGATGCGGGACTGCAACGCCTGCATTTGCGCATCCTGCTTGGTCTTTTCGCCTGACTGCAGTCGGTAAGACAGGTACAGGTAGCGCAGCGCCGGGATGCTGACGATAGCAACGATAACCAGGCTTCGGGTGACCAGCGAGACACGCCACTCGGGCCAGCGTTGGTCCACCAGGCCGAGGTCGTAGAGCGCAAAAATAATAAATTCGGGCCCGACCACCGCGACCACCAGCAGAAGCATAAACGCAACCGCGACGCCTCCGAACGCGGACATACGTTTCAGCAGTGGCGACGCCAGCGTAAGTACGACGATGGTGCAGAAAGAGATGGTCAGCGCGAACGCGGACAGGAGATTAAAGTCGGTCCAGGCCTGTTCGTTAAATACCGGGTTACGACCGACCGTAATGATAATCGCGATCAATTCGGCAAGAAAAATAATACGAATCGCAGTTCCGAACGAGGCAAAGTTCGGCAACGAGGGTTGGTTGTCAGTCGATTTAGCCATTGCTGCTTGTGCTGTTTGCGTAAAATAATTAAGGGAACGTGTCTGGCGGGATTCGTAAGTCCCCGTATGGATATCGGCAAATCGCCCGAGCCAAAAAAGGGATTTAACCGTATTCGGTCCGAAATAAGCAACTCGGCCGTATATTATGATGTCATTTTTCCGTTTCCGGCACCCGATTATTATTTTTACCGCCCATCAAAAAAAACCCCCCGCAAGAGCGGGGGGTTTAAAATCCGGTTCGGTATTCGGGGTGGGGGTGCACTCAAAAGGAGAGTTCCGAACCGGATCAATCCAGCTATTAACTAGCTGTACTGATAAAATAGCCCTGTTGCCCTGACGCTACAACCCGAGGCCGATAATCGAGTTTCGGCCACGGACAGGCGGCCAAAAGTGCCGTAAACTTGCACCTCACAGGCATTTTCAGGCGTTTCCCTGACGTGAGGCGCATGTCAGAATCCACAAAAAACCAGACCAGATAATAACAATGGACAAGAAAAAACCCTGGGGCGGGAGGTTCGAAGCGCCCACGGACAGTTTCGTCGAATCCTTCACCTCATCCGTGGGGTTTGATCAGCGGCTCTATCACTACGATATTCAGGGCTCGATGGCGCATGCACGCATGCTGGCCCACGTTGGTGTTCTCAGCGGTGACGAATGCAAGGCGATTATTGCCGGCCTGGAAGAAATCGAGACTGAAATCGAATCAGGTCAGTTCGCCTGGAGTGTGTCGCTCGAAGATGTACACATGAACATCGAGGCGCGGCTGACGGACCGCATTGGAGAGGTCGGTAAAAAATTGCACACCGGCCGTTCGCGTAATGATCAGGTAGCGACCGATATCCGCCTTTATTTGCGCGATGGCATCGACGATGTCTGCGCGCGCTTGCGCGACTTGCAGACGGCCATTGTCGATATTGCGGAGCGGGAAGCAGAGACCATTCTGCCGGGCTTCACTCACCTTCAGCCAGCACAACCCATTACCTTCGGCCACCATATGCTGGCCTGGTTCGAGATGCTGGCACGCGATTACGCGCGCATGCAGGATTGTCGCAAACGGGTGAATATCATGCCGCTGGGTGCTGCGGCGCTGGCCGGTACCAGTTTTCCAATTGATCGCGAGTTCACTGCCAAAGAGCTCGGTTTCGACATGCCCGCGGCGAATTCGCTGGATGCAGTTTCAGATCGCGATTTCGCTATTGAATTTGTCTCGAACGCGTCGGTGATCATGATGCATCTGTCCCGTTTCTCCGAGGAGCTGATTCTCTGGTCGACAGCGCAATTCAACTTCATTGAACTCGGCGACAATTTCTGTACCGGTTCCAGCATCATGCCGCAAAAGAAGAATCCGGATGTACCGGAACTGATTCGCGGCAAGACCGGCCGGGTAAACGGACACCTGGTAAGCCTGTTAACCCTGATGAAGGGACAGCCACTGGCATACAACAAGGACAATCAGGAAGACAAGGAACCGTTATTCGACACACTTGATACGGTTCTGGATAGCCTGAAGGTCTATGCCGACATGCTGACCAGCATGGAAGTAAAACGCGACAACATGCGCGATGCTGCGATCAAGGGGTATACCACGGCCACGGATCTGGCAGACGCGCTGGTGCGTAAAGGCGTTGCGTTTCGGGATGCCCATGAGATTGTTGGCAAGGCGGTGCGCTACGCGATCGATCAGGGCAAGGATCTCGGTGAGCTCGAGGTAAAAGCATTACAGCAATTCAGTGATGCCATCGACAAACAGGTACTAGACGTCCTCAAGGTCGAAGGCTCGGTGAATGCGCGTGATCATCTGGGCGGCACGGCACCGTCGCAGGTCAGGCTTGCTGTGAAGAAAGCACGGCAATCGCTCAAGGGCGACTAGTTCAACGTGAACGATATTGCAGCTTTCAGTCAGCGTCTGCGCGAGTTTGCGCAGGCGCGTGATTGGGAGCAGTTTCATTCCCCGAAAAATCTTGCCATGGCGCTGATTGTTGAAGCGGCCGAGCTGGTTGAGCATTTTCAATGGATGAAAGAAGACCAGACCTACACGCTGAGCGACGTCCAGCGTGACGAAGTTGCGCTGGAGATGGCCGATATTTTTATTTATTTGCTGCGAATCGCCGAGCGGCTGAATATTGATCTCGCCGAAGCCACTAACAAAAAAATTGCCATCAACGATCAGCGTTACCCGGTCGAGAAGTCAAAAGGGCGGGCTGCGAGGCCAGAGTAAGTTTCACCTGAACGATATTTTTTAAAAAATCCGGGATTCCTGTCAACCGATCCCGCCCCGCCGCGTTATTACTCCCACAATCACTGAAAACACGGGAGTACGACATGAACAAAACAGCAGTAAATACCCTGATACTTGTTGCCACACTGGCTGCCGGACCTGTCCTGGCGGATGAAACCGGCCTCGGCCAGGCGGTAGAGAATCGTTTCGATCGCACCGGAGACCGGGTTGATAACCGACTGGACCGCAAAGGCGACCGTATCGACAATCGACTGGACCGCAAAGGCGACCGTATCGAGAATCGCTTCGACAATCGGGCCGATCGTGCCCGTGACGCCGGCAAGGATGGACTGGCGAATCGCCTGGAACACAAGGGCGACCGGGTGGATCGCCGACTGGACCGGAAAGGGGATCGCATCGACAATAGGCTCGATCGGAAAGGGGATCGCGTTGATCGCAGGCTGGATCGCAAGGGTGAAATTGCCCACCGCCGAATTGATCGCTACCAGCAGGGCAATTATCGGCCGGGCATGAATAACCAGTTCCGTGCCCAGCACCAGTTTCGCACGCAGCGTGCTGGTGCCGGCTGGGCAGGTGGTGCGCGATTCGGTGGGCGTCGATAGGATCGGGCGGCGGTTTTCGGTGCCTGTTAAACGGAAGACAGAAAGGAGATCACACTGGATTCCATTCAGGCATTGGACCGCTTCCTTGCCAGCGTCGAACGGCGCGCCTTCGTGGCGGCACGCATGGCAGTAGGTAACGACGATGATGCACTCGACATCGTGCAGGATGCGATGATGAAGCTTGCCGAGAAATACAGTGAGCGCGAACCGGCCGAATGGCCCCCATTGTTTCAGCGCATATTACAAAGCCGTATCCGGGATTTTTATCGGCGGGCAAAGGTGCGCAACCGTTTCCGGACCTGGTTTGGCTTTGGTAATACTGAAGAACAGAACAAATCTGATCCATTTGACGAGATTAAAGATCCGGGTGCTCGCGAACCGATCGAGCATCTGGATGCTAAGCAGGAGCTGGCTTCCCTGGAGGTCGCGATTGCAGCACTACCGCAACGCCAGCAACAGGCTTTTATGTTAAGGACATGGGATGGTCTCGATGTTGAACAAACGGCCAGGGCCATGGGCTGCTCTTCCGGCAGCGTAAAGACGCATTATTCTCGTGCGATGCAGGCACTACGTAAACGAGCCGAAGAAACGGTCTGAATTGATGACTAAAAAAGACGAAAGAATTCTGAACGATGCACGCGCGATGCTGGATCGCCAGTCCGAAGAACTGGACGATGTAGTACTGGCCCGGCTGCGCGCCGCTCGAATGCGGGCAACCGAAGTGGCTGACCATCGCAGCGATACTGGAAGCTGGTTTGGCTCGGCGGTTGGCGCAGGTTCATCGTTGGCGTTAACGAAGATGATGGGCGGCCTGGTCGCCGCTTCACTGGTATTTGCAGTTGCGGTGACCGTCTGGATAGCGAACCCGGTTGTCCCGCGCAACAATCTAGAGGATCTCGAGATATTGGCCGCTAGCGAAAGCCCCGAGTTTTATCAGGATCTCGATTTTTATCTGTGGCTGGAAACGAGGGCGACACGTGCCGGCTAGTCGTGCGCTGTTTGCGATAGCGCTGGTGATATTGGCCTCGCCAGTGCGGGCCGAAGACGTGCCGGATATCGATCTGCTGGAATATCTGGGCAGCTGGGAGAGTGTAAACGGTGAGTATGTCGATCCGATGGAGTTCGCGACAGAAGATGCTCGCGAGACAACAAATCAAGAGAAGGTGAGTGATGAGCAATAAATCTAAGATGGTACATGCAGCAATACTCGCCATCAGTTTAGTGCTGATGACTCAACCGGTTCAGGCGCAGTCGTGGCAGGAATTGAGCCCGCAAGAACAGAAACTGCTTGGCAAGATGAAAGACCGGTGGGACCAGATGCCGGCAGAACGGCAGCAGCGCGTTTTGCGTGGCGCCAAACGTTGGCAGGAAATGACGCCGGAACAACGACGGTTGGCTAAACAGAGATTGAAACGCTGGCAGGAAATGACGCCGGAACAACGCGCCGGGGTGCGCGAGCGCTTCCAGCGATTCCGCGAATTACCTCCGGAAGAACGGGAACGAATCCGCCAACGGTGGGCAGAGTTTCAGTCGATGCCGCCGGAGAGACGTCAGGAGCTGCGGGACAAGTGGCAGAGTATGTCGCCGGAGCAGCGTCAGCAGTTTCGTGAAAGGCGAATGAACCAAATGTCGCCGGAACAACGGCAGCGCCTTCGTAACTACCAAAGTGGCGGTGGTGGAGGCCGGGGCCGATAACCCTTGCTAGTCTTCCAGGTCTTTCAGGCGTTTTTCAATTTCTTTCAGTGGAATGACCTGGCCGCGGTTGATGCCTTCGCATCGGCGAGCCTCGTCTTTCCAGTTCCTCTCGGTATCAACGATTTCCGGCCAGAATGGATAGGTGCGACACTGTGCCGGCCGGTGCTGGTAGATCGAGCAACGGCCATCGTTATCTAGAAATGGACAGACCCCGGTCGTGTTCAGTCGAATGCCCAAATCTCCATGTTCCAGTGTCTCGATGTAGCGCCGACGAAACCAGTCGGGACTAACGCCGAGATGAATACGGATTTTCTCCATTTCATTCCGATTGAGCTTTATATAATGGTAACCAGGCGTGCCGTAGCAGCATTTTCCGCAGCCGGTGCATTGAAACCGAAGCGATGATTCCTTATAAAACGGTTTCTTTTTAATCGACAGCATCTGAATTCAGGAGACGTTGGTGGGTGGTTGTGTCAGTTTTAACTGCCTGAACTGTGGCTAGACCTGGGAGCGTATTGACTTTGGCCGTGGCAAGCAACCCAAGCCGTATCTTCAGATTGATCGTTGCAGCAGGTTCAGCGCCCCGGTAGTGATCAAGCCGCCTGACGATATCCGGGACTAGCCGCTTATCAGCTCGGAATGCTTGTAGAGCGATACGCATCTCGGAAAACTGCCGAAACTGTTATGATTGCGCTGCCTCCGGACATGCCCGCGTGAGAAGCGGCTATTCCCTGACACTTAATCTGTAAATGGAAAAACAAAGAAAAAAAATTATTGTTCTCGGCGGTTATGGCGCCATGGGTAGCCGCATCTGCACTGCCATCGCCCGAATTCCTTATGTCGAATGCGTGATCGCCGGACGAAATCCAAAGCGTGCCCGTCGGCTGGCAAAATCAGTTACTGCCAGTACGCTAGGTATCGACGCCGAGGATGAAGCCGCAGTCAAACAAGGCTTAGCCGGTGCCTATATGGTGATCGATGCGGCGGGACCATTTCAGCAGCGGAGTATCATCGCTGCCCAGCACTGCGCCAGCCATGGCGTTCACTACATTGATGTCGCTGATGATCGTCAGTTCGCCAATGACGTGCTGCAATTGCACGCAACTGCCAAGCGAAATGAATGTTTGCTGGTGACTGGCGCCGCTTCACTACCGGCATTGGCCGCTGTGCTGGTCGAATCCCTTGCGGACTATTATGACAAGACCGATGAAATCCACGCTGCTGCCGTCGCGGGCAACAAGACACCGGTTGGACGAGCTGGCGCCCGATCCCTGTTGCACAAAATCGGCGTGCCAACGCGAATGAAGATTCGCGGCCGGTGGCAGGAAGTGTCGTGCTGGACCCAGTCAAGAAAGGGACTGTTTCCGGATCCGTTTCTGATCAAGCGAACATATTTATATAGTGTGCCTGCGATTGATCACTTTGCCCGGCAGTACGGTGTGCGAGAGGCCACTTTCCGCTTCGGCCTGCAACTGGGTGGATTCAATCGAGGGCTGGGGCTGCTGGCCTGGCTGCGCCGGATCGGCTGGTTAAAACAGCCGGATCGCTTTGCCCGCCTGTTGTTGGGTATTACCAGATGGTTTCGGCGATTCGGCGATTCGGGATACGCGATTCAGGTCCAGGTGTTGGGAGCGCATGCCGACAAGCCAGTGGAGCACACAGCGACTCTCTATGAGAGTGACAGCGATAAACTGGGTCTGCTGACCTGTATCACGGTGACACTGGTCAAGAGCTGGATTGAGCACGGAGTGCCTGACGCCGGGGCCATTACCGCGATTGGTGTCGTCAATCTCGAAGCGCTAAAACCCGAGTTGATCGCCCACGACGTGAAGCTGATCCGCGCCTAAGCGCGCCTGTCGTCTGTTTTCCTCCGCAGTTCATGTTTTGGCTGGAAGCCGGCCATCTTTGCAAGGTAAGCTAGGCGGCCCTGACAAACGGTAATCGTTCCGATGCGTCTGATCCCGGTATTTTTACTGATAACTGTTCTGCTGGCCGTAGGTTGTGGCTACAAAGGCCCGCTGGAGATGCCACAGGCATCGCCCCAGCCGACGGCGGAACCAGAACAGGATAAAAAGAAGAAAACACAGTAATCGACGCGCCAAATTACGACTAATCCAGACACTCGACGATGGAACCTTTCTACTACAAGGACGGCATACTTTTCGCGGAAGAAGTATCTTTGACCGACCTGGCAATGCAGGTAGGCACACCTTGCTATGTCTACTCGCGCGGGGCTATCGAAGAGGCCTGGCGTTCTTATGACGAGGCCTTCGGTGGCCGGGATCACCTCGTGTGCTTTGCCGTCAAGGCCAATTCCAATGTTGCCGTGCTGAATATCCTGGCCCGAATGGGGTCCGGTTTCGATATCGTATCGATGGGCGAGCTCGAACGCGTCCTGCGCGCCGGCGGCAAGGCAGAAAATATCGTGTTCTCGGGCGTTGGCAAGACCGAAGCCGAAATGCGTCGGGCGCTGGAAGTCGGCATTGGTTGTTTTAATGTTGAATCGGAACAGGAGCTTTACCGGCTGGCTGATGTCGCCGCTGACATGGGAATGGTGGCGCCGGTATCGTTGCGCGTGAATCCGGACGTAGATCCCAAGACCCATCCTTATATTTCAACCGGTCTCAAGGCCAGCAAGTTCGGAATTCCGATTGATCACGCGGGCGCGATCTACGAGCATGCCCGGTCTCTGGGAAGCATAGAGCTCAGGGGTATCGCCAGTCATATCGGTTCGCAGCTGACGAGTATCGATCCGTTTATCGATGCGCTGGAGCGGGTACTCGCGCTGGTCGGTGAGCTTTCCGATGCTGGTATCGAACTAAAGTGGCTGGATCTGGGTGGCGGACTGGGTGTGCGTTATTACGATGAGCAACCGCCGGAACCGTCGAGGCTGGTGGTCAGCCTGATGGACCGCTTGCAGGAAATGGGTTCACGCTATCAGCGTATGCGGGTGATCATTGAGCCGGGTCGGTCGATAGTCGGTAATGCGGGTGTGTTGCTGACACGCGCTGAATATATCAAGCCTGGCGAGATCAAGAGCTTTGTCGTAGTAGATGCCGCCATGAATGATCTGATGCGGCCCGCTTTGTATGATGCATGGCAGGATATCGTGCCGGTCAACAAGGACCTGGAGCGTGAAACCGGCGTGTACGATGTGGTCGGGCCAGTGTGCGAGAGCGGCGACTTTCTGGGGCACGATCGCGAGTTATCGGTAGCGAGTGGTGACCTGCTCGCGGTCATGTCAGCCGGCGCCTATGGTGCCGTCATGAGCTCCAACTACAATACTCGCCCGCGCGCGGCCGAAATCATGGTCGATGGCAATCAATTCCATATTATACGGCGGCGTGAAACCGTGGATGATCTGCTCGCCCCGGAATCTGTATTACCCGCCTGATTCCCTTCACTCCATTGCCATGGATCGTGTACCCGAACCGGAGTTGATGGAATCAGCGGAACAGGCCCGCGTCTATGCCGAGGCCGATTTTTCCGAATCAAACTCGCTTTTTGTTCAGTTGTTCCGCCACCATTTTCCCTTGCTTGCACCGCGCCATGTTCTTGACCTCGGTTGTGGGCCCGCCGATATCTGCATCCGGTTCGCCGAGAACTATCCCGATGCAGAGGTCACCGGCGTGGACGGTGCTGAGGCAATGTTGGTGTTTGCCCGCGACGCGATCAGTCAAAGTCCTGCGGGAAAACGCATCCGCCTCCTTCGGAATCATATCCAGCACGTCAATGCGGACAAATACGATGTCATCATCAGCAATAGCCTGTTGCACCATTTGGCTGACCCGCATGATCTGTGGCGTGCGGTTCGACGGCTCGCAGAGCCGGGGGCGGCAATCGTGATTATGGATTTGATGCGTCCGTCATCAGAAGCAGAGGTCGAGTCGATAGTCGCTACCTATGCCAGTGATGAGCCCGAGGCATTACGTCGGGATTTCTATAATTCACTTTGTGCCGCGTTTACGGTGAGTGAAGTCAGTAAACAGCTAAGCGCAAATGATCTCACCGAGCTGTCGGTTGAGGCCGTGAGTGACCGTCATTTGCTGGTGTACGGGCAGCTGGAGATATCAAGTGAGTTTTAGGAATCCTGATGATGAAACACTCAGGCGATTGTTCCAGACCACTACCACTATTGCTGTCGTTGGCCTGTCCCCCAAACCTAATCGTCCAAGTCATGGTGTCGCCAGGGCCTTGCAGCGGTTTGGTTACCAGATTATTCCCGTACGACCGGCAATAAAGGAAGTGTTGGGCGAGCCAGCCTTCGCGACGCTTGAAGATGTGCCGGATAGTATCGACCTGGTAGATGTATTTCGTGCCCCCGAACATGTCGATGCCATTGTCGACAGCTGCATCGCCCTGGGAATTTCCGCAATCTGGTTACAGGAAGGTGTGATAAACGAGGCTGCGGCAGCTCGCGCCCTGGCTGCTGGGTTAACCGTGGTCATGGATCGTTGTACCTACAAAGATTATGTTCGACTCTTTGCCGGCGGTAGCCACAATGCTGACTGACAAAAATCTACTCGGGCGGTGCCATGTCCCGCCTGGCCAGCCGGCGTTGTCGACGCCATGAGACAAATCGCCGACGCAAGCGCCAGTACGCGGGCGAGCGGGCGAACAACAACACCACGCCGATTGGCAGCATCCACAAACCGAGCACGGGTAAAAACCACAACAAACCGCCAATGATAAAAAGAACTGCAACCCCGTAACGCACCAGCATGCTCGGATGATTTTTCATCCGGTGCATCAGCCGGGACAAGGTCTTCTTTAAGGCGCGTCGTTTTTCATTCACCGTGCGGTTTCCTTGCCATGCTGTTGGCGGTAGTCTTGGTCAATGGTTACCCGATTTACAAAAATGCATGGTCTCGGCAATGACTTTGTCGTTTTCGATGCCATCCATCAATCTCTGTCACTAACACCGGAGCTGGTCCGGCATATTGCCGAGCGCCGCTTTGGTATTGGCTGCGACCAGGTGCTTCTGGTCGAGGCCGCCACTCAGCCCGAGGTTGATTTCCGCTACCGTATTTACAACGCAGACGGGGGCGAAGTCGAGCAGTGTGGCAACGGCGCCCGTTGTTTCGCACGATTTGTCCGCGACAAGGGCCTGACTGACAAGAATGAAATTGCAGTGGAAACCCGCTCCGGTGTCATTCGTCTCAGCGTCCAGCCGGACAATGAGGTCACCGTTAATATGGGGGTGCCACAATTTGAACCCAAGGACGTGCCGTTTGACGCCCCGGCCCGCGAGACCAACTATTTGCTGGACCTCGATGGCGAAAAAGTAAAAATCGGGGTTGTGTCGATGGGGAATCCGCATGCCGTACAGGTGGTGTCGGATGTGGATACGGCCAGGGTTGCCGAGCAAGGGCCAAGATTTCAACGGCATGCGCGCTTTCCCAAGCGGGTAAATGCTGGCTTCATGCAGGTTCTGGATCGGGACCATATTCGATTGCGTGTCTATGAACGCGGCGTCGGTGAAACGCTCGCCTGTGGTACCGGCGCCTGCGCCGCGATGGCGGTGGGTCGCCAAATGGGGTTACTTGATGATAGGGTATCAGTAGAACTTCCGGGCGGCAGGTTAAATATTGCCTGGGAGGGAGAAGGCCAACCCGTGTATATGACCGGTCCGGCCGTCAGCGTCTTCGAAGGCGAAATTGATTTGGACGGCGTGTAGCCAAAATGCCAAAAAAAGAAAAACAGGCAGAAATCTCCTGGGAAGAAGCGGTATCACGCTTTCTTTCTGACAATCCCGAATTCTTCACCACGCATCCCGAAATACTGGTCGATATCACTGTGCCTCATCCACAAAGCGGTGAGGCGGTGTCTCTGATCGAGCGACAGGTCGGCGTGTTGCGAGATCACAATAAGCAACTCGAGCGGCAACTGCGCGAGCTGATTTCCAATGCCAAGGAAAACGAGGTGATTACCCGTCGCCTGCATGAATTTGCCAGGCACCTGCTGGAGGCCAGTGATATCGATGCGCTGCTGAAAGTGGCAACCACGCAGGTAAAAGAGGCCTTTTACCTTGACGCCACCAGTATCCGAATTGGAGCGCACGAACCGGCCGAAGGCAGAGCACCGGTTTGGGTAGAAGCTGACAACGAGCAGCTAACACAGTTGGCCCTGCTGGTCGCCGGTGGCGAACCGGTCTGCGGGTCGTTCCTCGATGAATCGCAATTGCATTTTCTGTTTGGCGATGCACGCGACAACATCAGATCCTGCGCCCTGGTGCCGCTGAAGTTTGACGGTATCGGTGGGGTCTATTGTCTTGGCAGCCAGGATCCGCACCGCTTCGATCAAGAGATGGCGACAGATTACCTTGGCCGCCTCGGTGAGCTGATCGCGAGCGCGCTGGCCCGGCACCTGGCCTGAATAATGCGAGACACATCCCGGTCACTGATTGCCCACTTTCTTGACCACTTGCGAAACGGCCGCCGCCTGTCGCACCACACTATTGAAAATTATCAGCGCGATCTTTCGCGACTCCTTGGTTTTTGTGAGCGCGAGCAAATCAGTGATTGGCCGGAACTAACAGTTTCGATGGCGCGGCGTTATGTTGCCGAGATACACCGCACGGGTGCCTCCGGCGTCAGCATTCGCCGTTATCTATCTTCCGGGCGGTCCTTTTATCGCTACCTGTTGAGCCAGGGAGAGGTCGACGCCAATCCGTTCGTGGGTGTCCCGGCCCCGAAGGCCACCCGGCGGCTACCCAATGCGCTGTCGGCGGAGCAGGCCGAGGCCGTGGTTTCGCTGGAGCCTGGGAGCAACGAGATTGCTATCCGGGACCGGGCGATATTCGAGTTGATGTACTCCTCGGGCCTGCGCCTGCAGGAACTGATTTCGCTTGATGTCACCGATATTGATCGGGTCGATGGTCTGGTACGGGTTACCGGCAAAGGGGCCAAGACCCGGGTAGTACCGGTGGGCAGCAAGGCGCTGGAAGCATTGACGGCGTGGCTGCCGGTACGCAACGAGTGGCTACGGCCGGGCGAAACGGCGCTTTTTGTCAGTCGGCGCGGTGCCCGGCTGGGTCCACGGTCAGTTCAGCAGCGACTTTCCTACTGGGCGGCACGCCAGCTGCCGGGCACCCCGGTGCATCCACATATGTTACGCCACTCCTTTGCCAGCCATATGCTGGAATCCAGCGCTGATCTGAGGGCGGTGCAGGAATTACTGGGCCACAGCGACATTTCGACTACCCAGATTTACACCCATGTCGATTTTCAGCATCTTGCTAAAGTCTATGATTCGGCCCATCCGCGCGCCAGGCGGCGGCCGGAGCGTAAAACCAAGACCGGAAAAAGTGGTTAGGCGGGTAGTGACCGACAGGTGGCACAGGGCAGCACACCGGAGGTGAATAATTCACTGGCGGGTCATTTTTGGTGTGCTATATAAATCCCCGTAGCTAAAAGAAAAATGGTTCCCGTCGGGGTGGAATTTACTGTAGAATCCGCCGCGTTACGGGGTAAGGATTTACCGATGGTGACGCAGTGTGGGGCGGCGTCAACCAGCAACAAGAACAACTGTACCAGGCATTAATGGAACCAAAAAGTAATTACAAGCAACGCACTCTCAAGAACCTGATTTCTGCCACTGGCGTCGGACTTCATACCGGAGAAAAAGTCTACCTGACCCTGCGTCCGGCTGCGCCCAATACCGGCATCGTATTCCGTCGCATTGACCTTGAGCCTACCGTTGAGATCCGGGCCTGCCCCAGCTGCGTTGGCGATACCAGCCTTTCTACCACGCTGACCAAGGGCGACGTTCGCATATCCACTGTTGAACATCTGCTGTCTGCCTTTGCCGGTCTCGGCATTGATAACGCCTATGTCGATGTGTCGGCACCGGAAGTGCCGATCATGGACGGCAGCGCCTCACCCTTCGTGTTTCTGATTTTGTCAGCCGGTATCTCCGAGCAGAACGCGGCCAAAAAATTTATTCGCATCAAAAAGTCGATTCAGGTTGAAGACGGAGATCGTTGGGTACGGTTCGAGCCCTATGAAGGCTTCAAGGTTTCATTCACTATCGATTTTAATCATCCGGCATTCCGCGACAGCGGCCAAACGTCGGTGCTCGACTTCTCTTCCACCTCGTTTGTGAAAGAAGTCAGTCGCGCGCGCACCTTTGGATTTATGCGCGATATCGAAACGCTGCGCTCGCGGAACCTGGCACTTGGAGGCAGCATTGATAATGCCATCGTCGTCGATGACTATCGTATTATTAATGTCGACGGCCTTCGCTACGATGATGAGTTCGTCAAACACAAAATGCTGGATGCAATTGGCGACCTGTACCTGCTGGGTCATAGCCTGATCGGTGCATTCGAAGGCCACAAATCCGGTCACGATCTGAATAATCGCCTGTTACGGGCCCTGCTCGAAGATGCCGAGGCGTGGGAAGAGGTAACCTTTACCGATTCCAATCCAGCTCCGATCCCCTACGTTCAGCCGGCGTTTCTCAGTTAAGCCGAGCTTTGTCCGTATGATCCCTGTATCCGGCCGTTGTCAGCGCCGGTACATTGGCCCACACTTTAGGTAGTCCTGTCGCAACAAAGCGGATCGCATGTCGAACGCCAAGTATTACAGCCTGCGAAGCCATTCCCCTTATCAGGGCACGATCCAGGTAGTCGAGCTCGATGGCTTTCGTGCATTGAGCCAGGATGGATTGACCTGGCGCATCCGTTTACGCGCAGCCGAGGGCCAGCGCGCTGCGCATACCACCTGGCGAGATGGCGACATCGTCGATGTACCGTTATCCAGCGCGCAACCTGGATTCGCTGCCCTGTACGATCATCCGCCCACACCATTTCCCCTGATCGACACGCTGGAGCTTTGGTTGCTCGACGCCGAGCAGAATCTGCCGCTGGCACTATTACGTTCATTATCCCCCGAGCGCGAGCCACCAGCCGTCAACGATGCCGAATGGATCGCCGGCTTTCGCGACGAAGAGAGCTTTTACGCACCAAGTCTGGCAATGGCTGGAACCAATCAGCTCGAGAACAAGAGTTACATCGCACACACAGAAGTGTTGACCCGCTGCGTCCGTACGGCTGCCGGCACGCGTCCGGCGACACAGTGGTTCTGGCGGCAGCTGGACGGTAGTGGCGTTGGCGGCAGCGGCCACAATCTGGACAAGGGCCTGGAAGGCCGGGTGCTGCCGCCGGAAATCTTTCCGCTGTTTTTATTACGCGAGGAGTGGCCGAACGAAATGCAAACCGATCTGGTCAGGGATTTTCATTTCTGGCAGGCACCGTATCTGCTAACCCACACTAACCTTTCACGCGATACCCGCAGTCGGATGGAGCACGCAGCGTGTCAACAGGCGGAACGGCTTTACTCGGTGCGCAACCTGTTGCCGGAAATCATCAACAAGGAGTTGGTTGATATCGCCCTCGTTGAAGCCGTTATTCGGCGAACTGCGGTAGCCTGAGTCTACTGGCGCCAGCGCGACTGGTGCAGGTCCCAGAATTTTTGCATGGCCAGGAAGGTAAACGACGCTGACCAGGTAATCATCATCAGGCCGACCAGTGCCTCGGAGCCGGAAAGAATTCGCAGGTAACCCAGTGGGTAATGGTCACCAATTCCCAGGGTGGTGTAGGTCACCAGTGAATAATATAAATAGTCATAGAACGGACCGATGGGATGCCCGCCAATGGTGCCCAGCTTCCAGTGTTCCATCATATATAGATAGGCGACCGCATAGAGCAGGATTTCCATTATGTGTGCCAGCATCGCCATACCGATAACGACAAGGATGCGTGTGCGCGGCGGAATGGTGAGCAACGGCAGCAGATTCGATGCCAGATGCAATATCTCGTAGTGGATCAACACCGCCGTCATTGCCAGAATTACGACTGCCAGAAACTCGACTAACATAGAAAAACCTGCGTTATGAATTCGGAATTACCAGGGCAAAACCCCGCATCTGGTGCCACAATTCGTTGTCAGCATGACACCCCGGGCAATTTCTCTTATCATCGGCGCCCTGTCCAGTACTCAGTGGTTGAATCTTGATGGATACAGGTGGTTGTTCTGCAGCAGAACCGTACGCGTTGCGCGTAATCGGTGACAGTATGGAGCCGGAGTTTCTCGACGGTCATATCATCATCGTCGATCCCGGTATGCCGCTCAGCGATGGCGCATTCGTCGTCATCGATTATGATGGCGACACCAGTCTGCGCCAGTGGTCTGTTGATGGTGACAGGAAGCGCCTGAAGCCGTTGAACGATGAGTATCCCGTTGTTGAACTCACCGGCCCGTTTCATGTGCACGGTGTCGTCGTGCAGCGGGCCACACCCGGTCGTCGCCGCGATCGCAAGCACTATTACTGAGCTCCCGCTCGCACAGGGTGCCCGGGTTCAATCAGGGCGCCGGATTCGGAAAGCGGCGGTGAATTTCCTCGATCTGTTCCAGCACATCGGGCGATAACCTCAGCTCGATACTGTTTATATCGGCTGTAAGCTGGTCCATGCTGGTCGCGCCAATAATGGTACTGGTAACAAAAGACCTGGTGTTCACGTAGGCCAGCGCCATCTGCGCCGGTTCCATTCCGTGTTGTCTTGCCAGTGCGACGTAGGCCTCAGTTGCCTTGATCGCGTTCGGTTTGGTGTAGCGTGTGTAGTTTTCAAACAAGGTCAGTCTTGCCCCATCAGGCCTGGCGCCGTTGATGTATTTTCCGCTGAGCACACCGAAACCTATCGGTGAGTAAGCGAGCAGGCCAACCTGCTCCCGGTGTGCAACCTCCGCGCAGCCAACTTCAAAACTCCGGTTCAGCAGGTTATAGGGATTCTGCACGCTGACGACCCTCGGCAAATTCATTGATTGTGCTGCTTCCAGAAATCGCATAATGCCCCATGGCGTTTCGTTGGATAAGCCGATGTGACGAACTTTGCCTGCGGTCACCAGTTCGCCCAGAACCGTGAGTGTTTCCTCGATTGGTACTGGCGTTTCCGATGCGTCATGGACATAACCGAGTTTGCCAAAATAGTTAGTGTTCCGGTCGGGCCAGTGCAGTTGGTACAAATCGATATAATCAGTCTGTAAGCGCTTCAGGCTCTGATCAACTGCTGTTTCAATATTTTTCCGGTCCAGCCTGGCATTGCCGTCGCGAATATGGGGAAGCCAACTGCCCGGGCCAACCACCTTGGTAGCAAGGATGAAGCGGTCACGATTGTTACGCGCCTTGATCCAGTTACCGATGAACTCCTCGGTTTTTCCGTAGGTCTCGGCGCGTGTCGGAATTGAATACATCTCGGCGGTGTCAATAAAATTGATGCCACGGTCCAGCGCTGCGTCGAGCTGTTCGTGTGCCTCGGCTTCCGAGTTTTGTTGGCCCCAGGTCATGGTGCCGAGGCAAATGACGCTGACCTTGATATCGGTGCGACCAAGGTTTCGGTATTCCATATCAGTTCCTCTGTTTGCTGATAAGATTGCTGTTGAATAAATGTTCGCCAGGTAGCTACGAGTTTGACAGTAAATTGATTCAAAAAAACCATCAAACCATCGCGGTTTCCGTACTGGCAATCGAGGGCGACGTCTCGTTCGACTATTGTACAGCTCTGGCGCAACGGCTGGCGGTGCCGGTGACGAACGATATCCATGACAATGGTGGATTGGTGCTTGCTTGCCAGGACGGACGCCTGGTTTTGTATGACGCGCGCGATCAAAAATCTCGCCCGTTGTGTATCGATTTCTCCGCCCAGGATTTGCGTCCATACGGACCTAACCTGAGTCGGCGCCAGCCGCTGGCACGGGCGCTTGGCAAACATAATAGAACCGTCATCGATGCTACCGCTGGCCTTGGGCAGGACGCTTTCCTGATGGCGGCGATGGGTTATCTGGTACTGGCAATTGAACGCTCGCAGGTGCTAGCCGCCTTACTTGATGATGCTATTACTGTCAGTGCATCGGATCCTCGCCTGGCCCGAACCTTACGCGGCAAGCTGACGACACTCGCCGGTGATGCGCGCAAACTTATCCCGCTGCAAGAGCCGGTCGACGTTATTTACCTTGATCCCATGTTTCCGCCCAAGCGCAGCAAGTCCGCACTACCGAGGCGCGAACTGGTATTGTTACGTGAACTGGTGGGCGAGGATCCCGATGCCGACCAGCTATTTTTGACCGCTCTGCAGCATGCGAAGAACCGACTGGTGGTCAAACGACCGCTATACGCGCCACCGTTGGTGCGGGAACCGGATTTTTCGCAAACCGGAAAACTGGTGCGATATGACGTGTACCTGTGTTGATCGGGATTTGCGAGTAGGGTTCGCGAGTACAAACCGGCTATCGAAGATCCAGCAATGAATGTGAAGAAATCTGCTCCCTGGTTTTACCATGATGCCGAGCTGCAATCCGGCATGTCCGTAACCCTGACCGATGAAGAGGCCCGACATGCCGCTGGTTCGCGCCGCCTTGAGCAGGGTGATGCACTGACGCTATTTGATGGTCGTGGAACGATTGCCGAGGCTGTGGTGGGTGAAATTGGCAAGCGTGGACGCGATGTCGTGCTAACGATAGCGGGAACGCGTACGGTAGCCTCGCCGATACTGCCGCTCCACCTGGCCAGTGCTTTGCCCAAAGGCGATCGGCTGGCGGTGATGCTGGATATGGCAACACAGCTGGGTATGAGCAGCTTTACGCCGCTTGATTGTGAACGCAGTGTGGTTAAGGTCAGTGATAATGCTGAACGGCGATGGCATCGGATTCTGATTGAAGCCTGCAAGCAAAGCCGCCGACCATACCTGCCAGAAGTGCAACCCGCTCTCAGTCCGGGGGCGCTCATGCAACATTGCAAGGGCGAGGTATGGATAGCTCATCCGGATGGCATCAGTCCCACCGCACTACCGTCACCGGTTGGAGATTCACTGACGATCCTGATCGGTCCGGAAGGCGGCTTTACCGAATCAGAGATCGCGATGGTTAGCGCGTGCGGTGCCCGCAAGGTATCACTGGGCACTGGCATACTTCGTATTGAATCAGCAGCGGTCGCGATGCTCGCTTATGCACGGCTGACGTTTGCAGCTAACGAGTAGATGGCCTTGCTGCTACTGGCTTCGATTCAAGTCTGAGGGATACATGGCTGACAAGGTTGTAAACCGGTTCCGGTAAAATCGTGCCTTGCTGCTATGATATGTCAGTAGGGAACGCCATGCGTTCCGTGCCAGAATAACCAATTATAAAAAACAGACTGGTAGGGATTTCCAAAAACGGGGTGGCTGGTTGAATATCTACGTACTAATACCGCTTGTCGCGTTCTTTATTTGCATTGTTCTCACGACCTTTGTCTACGCGCAGAGCCACCAGGCCCCGATCAACAGAAGCTTCATCCGGATTTCAATCCTGTTTTCCCTGTGGGCGGGCTTTGATGTTGTAATCTGGTCGCCGATCGAACCACAGTGGATTGTACCGCTGATGAGACTGCATGCCATTGTCTACAATTTTATTGGTATCGTGTTTCTCGATTTTGCCTATACTTTTATTCCCCGCAAGCGCGACAAGGCATATTGGTTTTTTTTGGTAATGCCGTTTGTTGCCGCCGTCGTTATTCTGGGCGGCGACGCTATCGTCGCAGGATATAAGCCAGTCTATTGGGGCAACGCTGTCGTGGCTGGAAATTGGTTTCTGCCATTTGCAACGGTCAATGGTGCGATCCCGATTGCTTTCGCCACCTTCCTGCTGGCACAACAATTCAGGACGACGACATCAACGCTTGAGCGCCGACAGCTTTCTATCTTCCTTGTTGGAACGAGTGTCGGACTGGTACTAGGTTTTCCTTCGTTTGTACTAATGCCACATATCTTCGGAATCAACACCCTGCCGATCCACATGGTTGGGCTGATTGGATTCCTGGCGGCTGTTTTCTATGCAATTACCCGCTATCGCTTTCTGGCGATTGGTATTCACGACATTGCCCAGGATCTGTTTTCAGGCACCAAGGATGGTGTCGTTATCCTGGATATGAACAACAGGGTGGTTCAGTACAATCATGCTGCAAACCAGCTGCTATCACTCGATGCCGGCCGAAGCTTCGCCAAAGAGGTTAAGACGCTTGCCGAAGAGATCGAATATGCTCGTGATCCGGACGATGTTGAAATCAGGTTGGGGGGTGAAAGCGAGGATCGTATCTTGAGTGTTTCGCGCGCCCCTATCAATGAGGCAGAACGGCAGATTGGAAAATTGCTGTTTATTCGTGATATCTCGCCACAGAAAAATGCAGAAGAAGCCGTCATTGCATCAAACCGGGAGCTGATGCAGGCGCGCGACGACGCCTTGCAGGCCAGCCGCACCAAATCTGCGTTTCTGGCAAACATGTCACATGAATTGCGTACACCACTGAACGCCATTATCGGTTATTCGGAAATGCTTGAAGAAGATGCGCGCGGCGCCGGCAAGGCTGAAGAACTACAGGATCTGCAGAAAATCCATGGTGCCGGTCATCATCTGTTGGCACTGATCAACGATATTCTCGATCTCAGCAAGATCGAGGCAGGAAAAATGGAACTGTACCGGGAACAGTTCAATGTCGCGTCCGTGGTAAATACGGTTGGTTCGTTGTTGCAGCGGGATGCCGAAAAGAACAGCAATATCTTGACTGTCGAATGCCCGCCCGACATCGGCACGATTTACGCAGACCAGGCACGCCTGAAGCAGGTTCTGACCAACCTGGTCTCCAACTCGCTGAAGTTTACAGAAAACGGTGCCGTGCGCGTGGAGGTTCAGCGCACGAAAGATGGCGGCAGGGATATGGTTGTGTTTCGCGTCTCGGATACGGGCATTGGCATGACGCGTGAGCAGCTGGACAATATCTTTCAGTATTTCGCGCAAGCCGACCCCTCGGTTACCCGCAAATACGGTGGAACCGGTCTGGGTCTCGCTATCTCACAGCAGTTCTGTCAAATGATGGGCGGATCAATATCAGTTGAGAGTGTTGTCAACCAGGGGTCGACCTTTACCGTCAGCTTGCCAGTCGCGTCGAAAGCCTGATTCAGATTATCGGTCATAAAAAATGCCGGCTTGGAAGCCGGCATGGTGTGGGGTGCTGCAATGTCAGAACAAGAACCGTGTCAGGCTGCCTGATCAGCGGTGCCCTGCTTACCCTGAAAATCCTCAATCGCTGCCTTGATCGCGTCTTCGGCCAGTACCGAGCAGTGGATCTTCACTGGCGGTAGCGCCAGCTCTTCCGCAATCTGGCTATTCTTGATCTTCAGTGCCTCGTCCAGGGTCTTGCCCTTGACCCATTCGGTGACCAGGGAACTGGAGGCAATGGCGGAGCCACAGCCGTAGGTCTTGAACTTGGCATCTTCAATGATGCCGTTG
>JAJDNE010000051.1 GCA_022340825.1 Acidiferrobacterales bacterium
TCGTGCAGCCACCACATATCCAGGCTTTTTCCACAAAGCGGCACCAGCACGGTGTCACCCGGCGCAAGGCCGAGCATTGATACATACTTTTTCAGATAATGATTGGTTTCTGTTTGATGAAACCCGATGAGTTCCTGCTGCCAGCGCTGATGCCAGAAATCGGGATCCATAATTACCTTCCGCGTTAAGGTTAAACGAGAGTATGTCTAGACTTCGCTGGTGGAATTGAGAAAACGCGCTTTAAACTCGCGTGTCTCCGGATTGACCAACAATAGATCGCCGACGTGCAGTTGAAACTCACCTCGCGCGAGATCACTATAATATCGCTTCAGCGTTTGCTCGATAACCGGGAATGCCAATTCGTCCCACGGGATTTCATGTTCCTCGAAGAGTTTTACCTCGAGACTCTCTGTTCCTGCTGAATAGTCTGGCTTATGCAGTTGCGCGCGAAACATCATGTACACCTGGTTGATGTGGGGCAGATTGATTACCGCAAACAGATTGGAGATCTCGACATCGGCTCCCGCCTCCTCCGCTGTCTCGCGGCGAGCTGCCTCGATCGTAGTCTCACTATTTTCCATGTAGCCCGCAGGCAGAGTCCAGAATCCGTGACGGGGCTCAATTGCACGTCGACACAACAGTAATTTACCTTCCCATTCCGGAATACACCCGGCAACAATATTGGGGTTCTGGTAATGAATCGTGTTGCATTGATCGCAGACAAATCTCGGCAGGTTGTCGCCTTCAGGTATACGCAGTTCAACTGGTGACGCACAATAACTGCAATATTTCATCGAAGCTCCCAAAGACGGTCATTCTTTTCCCTGGTGCTGGTTTGTTCAAACATGATAATCCGTCTTGATTTCTGACATCAGTTCCAGATGACGTAAAAAGGGTACTGACAATCTGACATTCCGCACCATTTGTCGATAGTCGCCGACGACAAAGACAAGCTCGCCAGTGGCGACAGCCTTACCCAGGCGAGTGAGGCCAAATCCTTCCTTGAGCCACTTTTCCCAGCTTGCTTTGTCCGCACGCAAATCCCAGTTGAGCGATTCGCCATCCCATTCACCTGCTTCAACGACCTTGCCGTTATCGACGTAGATGAACCCACGAGGATGACTCTCGCCTTTCAGGCCATAACCAATATAGGAATAGAAATCGACCTTTTGCAGGTTCTTCAACATCTTTGGATCATCGTTCCATAATTGCTGGAGCTTTTTCATCCAAGGTTCCGAAAAAAGCTTAAGACTCACTACTACCTCCGTCAGACAACCCTGCTATTAAATGCAGTTGTTTCCACACCTGAAATACCCTGAAGAATCGAAATAACACTGCCAATTCAGTACTCGCTAATTTTCTAAAATATTTTACTAGCAAGCTCCGTTGATTTGGATCAATGAAAATTTCTACCGGCTTGTTAATTTAGCTTCAACTCGAAAATTGACAAGGTCGGCGGGTAAAAACCTGGAGCCATTCCCAGGAAATCCGCCTGGTAGGCACCTAACGGTACCTATAATGGATAAATTAGACGCCCCACCCGGGCGCCAGACTCCGGGTACCGCCGGCCATGTCAGTTCCCATTTCCGCTAGCCAAAATATTCCGGTTCGTTACCGGGTTTCCATTTTATGTTGCAACCAATGCTTGGGACCTGGTCTGACGCCGGCGACTTCCCGCTCAATACTGCGTCGACAGCAGCACGCATATCCGCACCGGTAACAGGTTCTTCATTCTTCGGCCGACTGGAGTCGAACTGCCCGCGATAAACCAGGTTGCGCGATTTATCGAACAGGAAGAAATCAGGCGTACATGCTGCCCGGTAGGCCTTCGCCACTTCCTGGTCCTCGTCATATAGATAGGGAAAGCTGTAGCCACGTCGTTCGGCCTCTTCGGCCATTTTCTCGGGGCCGTCGTCCGGATAATTGTCGGCGTCGTTGCTACTAATACCGACTACCGCCAGTCCCTTCGCCTGGTATTCCTGCGCGAAGGCGCTGAATTTATCGGCAATGTGCCTCACATAGGGACAGTGGTTACACATGAAAACCACCAACAAGGCATCCTTGTCCGAAAAATCCGCGAGGCTTACCTTTTTACCGCTAGTATCCTTTAATGAAAATTCCGGCGCCGGGGTACCCAGCGCGAGCATGGTTGACGGTGTCAATGTCACGATTACCCCCTTGACCAGTGTTCTGTGTCAGTGACGAATGGATTGCAGCAATGTTAATCTCTTGGCCACTATTTGTAACGGTTCGATTACCCTGTTAAAGCTGCTGCGGACAATATGAAAATAGTCGAAGTTCTTGCGGATGCCGGCCATACCGATACCATCTCCGGTATCGCTTCGCAGTATGAAATAAATGATATTTGGTACGGGCAGGAAAATCCGGACGGACGGGTTTCTGTACGCTTGCTGGTAACAGACGACAAACTGCAGACGGTGCTGGACGCCGCGCAATCCGCACTCGGTGGGGCAGAAAATGCCCGAATTTTATTGTTGCCGGTTGAAGCCTCGCTTCCAAAACCAAAAGTTGATGAAGAAGAGGTAAAGCGTGCAGCCATTACTGTCACTCGCGAGGAATTGTATGACCGCATCGCCAAAGGTGCGCAGCTGGATAGTAACTATATGCTGCTGGTCTTTCTCTCGACCATTGTAGTCGCAATTGGGCTGGTCGAAGACAATGTCGCAGTCGTTGTTGGTGCCATGGTTATCGCTCCCTTGCTCGGACCCAATATTTCACTCGCGTTTGGTACTGCCCTCGGTGATACCGAACTGATGTGGGAATCACTAAAGACCAATCTCGCGGGAATGTCCCTCGCCTTCGCACTGTCAACGCTACTGGGATATTTGTCTCCTATTGATCTGCATAGTCACGAAATCATGATGCGTACACACGTCAACCTGGAGACTGTCGCCCTGGCATTGGCATCGGGAGCAGCGGCGGTACTGTCGCTGACCACAGGGCTGCCCAGCGTACTGGTCGGGGTCATGGTCGCCGTCGCACTGTTACCACCTACAGCAACACTTGGACTAATGATCGGCGCGCAAAACTATTACCTGGCAGCTGGCGCAGGCCTGCTGCTGGCGGTGAATATTGTCTGCATCAACCTTTCTGCAAAAATTGCCTTTCTGGTGAGGGGAGTAAAACCCAGAACCTGGATCGAAAAACGCAAGGCCCGTCAGTCGATGGCGCTTTATATGGCAATCTGGTTGATCTCACTGGTATTTCTGATGGCTGTAATCTACTTGCGTGCGCCGTTTGTACCCGATTAAAAAAGGCCGTCGATGACGGCCTTTTCTGTTGTGCTTGAGTCTTACTCGGAAATATTCAGCAACTCGACTTCAAATATTAAAGTCGCGTTTGGGGGGATAACTCCGCCGGCTCCGTGTGAGCCATAGCCCAGTTGTGGCGGGATTGTCAGCTTGCGCTTTCCTCCTACCTTCATTCCGGCAACACCTTCATCCCAACCCTTTATTACCATGCCAACGCCAAGCGGAAACTTGAACGGATCGTTACGATCAACGCTGGAATCAAACTTGGTTCCGTCTTCCAACCAACCGGTGTAATGCACGGTCACGGTTTGCCCGGGCCCGGTCGCGGTATCGCCTTCGCCAACGGTCAGGTCTTCATATTTCAGACCGCTGTCTGTCATCATTTCTGCCATTATCTTCCTCATCAGGATTTCAATTTAAATCAGGCCGACACCTTACCGGAATCGTCTGGGATGTACACCAGTATTCATGGCCAGGTGAAACGGTACTGCCCGAAAGTGGCTACCGTTGATACGGTTATGTGGACTCACCACTAGCTGTTCAATCAAACATTCATCAGTAGAATAGTGTTATGCCTTTCGATTCCCATGCCGGATTGCCAGACAATCACCTGCGTCGACGCATCACCAGGCTACTACTGTGGCTGGTTGGCGGTGTTGTCGCATTGCTCGTGGCGCTGGTGATTGTATTTACAGTTGGGGGGTTTATGTTCTCGGCACCCACCTACCAAGGTGCGGTCAGCGAGCATTTCGACGGCGAGCGGTTCTTCAATCCGTCTGGCGCACTGACAGACAAGAGTTTCCGCGACATGATGCGCTGGCAATTTAATCGCAAGGTTGGTCCCTGGCGCGACTGGGTGGATTCCGCACCGGGAATCAAACCCGCGGCGTCCGTTGGAAAAGGAAACATGCGGGTGACCTTCGTAAATCATGCAACGATCCTGGTTCAGATGGATGGGATGAATATCCTGACCGATCCTATGTGGTCGCAGCGGGCCAGCCCGCTTTCGTGGATTGGTCCGCGGCGCGTACGTGACCCGGGTATTCGCTACGAGGACCTGCCGACGATTCATGCTGTCCTGCTCAGCCACAATCATTATGACCATACGGATCTCCCGACATTGCGGCGTCTGCGTGATAGCCATGATCCGCTGTTCTTCTGTCACCTGGGCAACCGGGCGCTACTGGAACAAGCCGGTATTTCCCGTGTCAGGGAAGTCGACTGGTGGGATGCAGCTGAAATTTCGAGCCTGGTGAAGGTCCATAGCGTCCCGGCCCAGCATTTCTCCGCGCGTGGCACCTTCGATCGGAACGGTACGCTGTGGGGCGGCTATGTGCTCTCCGGTCCGTCCGGCAATCTTTACTTTGCCGGTGACACCGGACTCGGGCCGCATTTCGATGAAATCCGGAAACGGTTCTCGCCCCTGCGCATGTCATTGCTCCCTATTGGCGCATTCCGACCCATCTGGTTTATGAAAGAGGCACACCTGTCACCATCTGATGCGGTGGCAGCACACCAACGTCTACAGTCACATACCAGCATGGCGATTCACTATGGCACATTTCACCTCGGCGACGATGGTGAGACGGAGCCCGTAGAAAAACTGCAGATTGCAAAACAGGCTGCAGAGGTATCAGATGACAATTTCTGGGTGCTGGAGTTTGGTGAAGGTCGTAATGTACCGCCAGTGCGGCAATAGCGCGCTGGCTCAGCGAAAATCGCGCGAGGTAGTGTTGAGCCTGCCGAGCAAGGCGCTGTGATCCTGGAGCTGCCTGGCAATCACATGAATCACCTCGCCTTCCCGTTGCACCTCACCGATCACACCTAATAACCGCGCTCCCAGTAACTCGCGTCGCTGCCTTTCAACAATACGATTCCACACCACCAGGTTGATCTGGCCGGTTTCATCCTCAAGCGTAACGAATACCACGCCGGTTGCCGTTCCCGGTCGCTGGCGACCGATAACCAGCCCAGCGGTATTGATCAATGTGCCGTGAGACACTTGTGCCACATCCGCGGCGGTAATTACGTGTCGTCGTGACAACTGCTCGCGAATCAGTGCCAGCGGATGTCGCCGAAGCGTTAGCGACAGGCTCTCGTAATCAGCGACGATCTCCTGCCCCTCGCCCGGCGCGCGTAACAGTGGATCTGCTTCCGCGATCCGCGCGCGACCCAGTATCGGTGTCTCGGACTCTACCGCCAATACTTCCCATCGCGCACGATGACGGTGGCCATGCAGGGTTCGTAACGCATCAGCTGCAGCCAGTGCCTCAAGATCACGTTGATTCAATCGGGCGCGGTGCGCCATGTCATCAACACTCTGCAAGTCTTTACATTCCCTTGCTGCCAGCAAACGCTCCGCACCCGCCTGCGACAATCCCTTGATCATGCGCAAACCCAGCCGCAACACCGCGTCCTCGCTCCCGTCATCAGCTTCCAGTGAGCAATCCCACTGGCTTACGGTGACATCGACTGGCTTGACGGTGACCCCATGGCGCCTGGCGTCCTGCACCAGTTGCGATGGTCCGTAAAAACCCATGGGCAAGCTGTTCAATATGGCGCAGGTGAATGCCGCCGGCTCATGGCATTTGAGCCAGGCCGATGCGTAGGCGAGCAAGGCAAAGCTGGCAGCGTGCGATTCAGGAAAACCGTATTCACCAAAACCAAGAATCTGCTGAAAGATCTGGCGCGCGAATTCTTCTGCATAACCACGTTCGCTCATGCCGCTGACTAGGCGCGCTTCAAAATGGTCCAGTCCACCATGGCGCTTCCATGCTGCCATCGATCGACGTAACTGATCTGCCTCACCGGGAGTAAAGCCGGCTGCTACCATTGCCAGCTTGATCACCTGCTCCTGAAAGATAGGTACACCGAGCGTGCGTTCGAGCACATCGCGCACCGCCTCGCTGGGATAGGCAACCGGCTCCAACCCCTGTCGCCGGCGCAGGTAAGGATGCACCATGTCGCCCTGTATCGGTCCCGGTCGCACGATCGCGACCTCAATCACCAGATCATAGAAATTTGCAGGCTTGAGTCGTGGCAACATGGCCATCTGGGCGCGGGATTCAATCTGGAATACACCGATAGTGTCGCCATGCTGAATCATGTCATACACCTTCGGGTCTTCTGCCGGGATGGTACTGAGGGAATACGGCCTGCCACGAAATTGGGTTAACAAATCACAGGCACGATGAATGGCTGTCAGCATCCCCAGCGCCAGACAATCCACTTTCAACAGGCCCAAAGCATCCAGGTCATCCTTGTCCCACTGAATAATGGATCGGTCAGGCATGGCGGCATTTTCAATTGGTACCAGCCGTGACAGGTCATCGCGCGCAATCACGAAGCCACCCACATGTTGTGACAGATGTCTTGGGAAACCGAGAATCTGATGCACGATGGTCATCAACCGGATCATGACCGGATTGGCGGGATCAAAACCGATCTCGCGCAGGCGTTCGGCATCAATCTGCTTGCCGTCCCACCACTGCATGTTCTTGGCCAGGCGGTCGACCTGCTCCAGCGATAATCCCAGGGCCTTACCCACATCACGAATGGCGCTGCGCGGCCGGTAGGTGATCACCGTGGCGGCCAGCGCAGCGCGGTGACGACCATACTTGTTATACAAATACTGGATGACCTCTTCACGACGCTCGTGCTCAAAGTCGATATCTATATCCGGCGGTTCATTGCGCTCTTTTGAAATAAAGCGTTCGAACAGCATCTCCATTCGGGATGGATCGACCTCGGTGATGCCCAGGGCATAACACACTGCAGAATTGGCGGCCGAGCCCCTGCCCTGACACAGGATATTTCTGGAACGGGCAAACTCAACGATGTCGTATACCGTCAGAAAGTAAGGCTCGTATTCAAGCTCGGCAATCAGTTCAAGCTCATGCTCAACAAGCTCTCTGACCTTTGTCGTTTCCCCGTTGGTCCAGCGCTTTTTGATACCGGCCTCGGTCAGTCGCCGAAGATATTGCGTTGGCGTTTCGTTTTGCGGTGTGAGCTCCTCCGGATACTCGTAACGCAATTCGTCCAGTGAGAACTGGCATCGGTTGGCAATCTCCACGGATGCCTCAAGCAGTTCGGGTGGATACAAACGCGTGAGGGTTTCACGTCGACGCAAATGCCGCTCGCCATTGGCAAACAGGGCATGCCCCGCGGACTCGAGAGTCGTGTGTAAACGAATGG
>JAJDNE010000079.1 GCA_022340825.1 Acidiferrobacterales bacterium
CGCTGGAATCTGCTGAGTACTGACCGCACGCGCTTTCAGTTCTCAACACGTTACGACCTGAAGTAGAGCAGTAAGCGATCGATTCGGGAAGCCGGTGCGGGTCGCCGGCTTTTTTATTGCCGCTAACCCCAGTCCAGGCGCTTGTGGAAAACTGCAGTGCTGGCGCGCTCTTCATAGCCCAGTGACGGGTAAAAGCCCCGCTTGTAGGATTCGCGCTCACGACTATTTAGCACACTGATGCGGAAGCAGCGCTGTTTGACTGCCTCGGCCTCCATCGTCTCAATCAGGGCGCGTCCCACTCCCTGGCCGCGTGCCGCTGCCATGACAAATACCTCGCTGATCAGCATTTCGCTCCCGGCAAAGAGCAAATAGGTGACGATCTCGCCATGGATATAGCCAACAACATCGCGTTCGCGTTCGGCAACCAGTAACAGGGCATTTTCCTCATTGATCAGCGCTGACAGTCGTTGACGTAGGGTGCTGCCATCGGCACGAAATGCCGGGTTCCAGCCCAGCTCACGATGCAGCTTCATGACCGCGTCAAGATCGGCCTCACGAAGCGGACGTATATTGGTAGTTTGCTTGCTCATGATCTTTAGATTCTGGAATGAGAACGAATTATTAATGTAAGTAAATCACCCACCCACCAAGGTGCAAACACCGTTGGTCGGGTACGCGTTCACAAGGGTCGTTGCAACGCCTGTTCGACGTTACGCGAAACTTCTGCACCGACAAGCATTTCGATAAGTGTCAGGGTGAAATCCATTGCCGTACCGGGGCCGCGTGACGTCACGATATTGCCATCGATTACCACCGGGTTGGTGGAGAGCTTTACCGTGGGAAATTCCGCGGCAGATACCGAACCCGGGTAGCTGGTCGCCTGTTTGCCATCAAGCAGCCCGGCAGTGGCGAGTACCTTGGGGGCTGCACAGATAGCGGCGATCACCTTATTGTTGGCCGCCATGTCCTGAAGTAGTTTGTGAATACGCTGGTCCTGTTCGAGGTGGGTCGCACCGGGCTGGCCGCCAGGCAGCACAATCATATCGAACTTGTTGGCAAGCGCCTCATCAAGCGACATGTCAGGTACGACGATAGTGCCGCGACTACCCTTGACCGGGCCAGGCTTCAGCCCGGCGGAAATGACATCAATCTGGGCGCGCCGCAATAAGTCGGTGATTGTGATCGCCTCGAGATCCTCGAATCCCTCTGCCAGGGGTACAAGTACTAGCGCCATGGTTCACGCTCCTGGGTTTTCATTGCCACCAGCATGGTTAACGGGATCAGGCGAACATCTCCATCTGATAGTGAAGCAAGACGTCGCTGCAATACCGCCAGCGTTTCCTGGTAGGGGTGGCCAATCGCAATGGCATAGCCGCGCTGACGGGCGATCGCCACCAACTTGTCGAACTGCTGTTCGATCGCGGTTTCATCCCGTTCGTTGTCGAGAAATATGTCGCGCGCCAGTGACGGTATGCCATAGGCCGTTGCCTCATCGCTTACCTTGCTTTTAGGTGTGGTGAGCGAGTCGACAAAAAATATTTCCGGTTTCTGCTCATGAATGACGCTCATCAATCGATCCATGGCTTCAGCGTCACTGGTGTACTGACTGCCCATGTGGTTATTTATTGCCACCGCATGTGGCACAGACTCGAAGCCAGTTTCCAGCGACTGCGCGATACGGTCCTTGTCCATATCGGTTTTCAGACCGATGGGGGCGAGCAACTCCTTGCGATCCATCGGTTCCATTGGCATATGCAGGATGACATCCTTGCGACGTCCATAGGCGTGTTGTGCCAGGCGGGTTGAATAAGTCAGATCGGGGATAACCGAAATCGCGACCGGGCCGGGCAAACGAATCGCCTGTAATCCCCGTGCCCAGCTATTACCAACATCATCAATGATAACAGCGATGTAGGCCATTCCCGACTTGCCCGCGAAGGCAACAGGCTCGCCCGATACCAGCAGGACAATAAATATGACCAGGGAACGAAACGCGAAATGTGCTCTTGGCTTCGCGGACCGCTGCATCAATTGGCCTTGGCGTGCTTGAGAATATTGATGCCTTTGAGCAGGTTCAGTGCTTCCTGCAGCTGATAGTCCTGGTTGGTCTTGACTGGTGGTGTGACATCTTTGGATTTCTGTGACTCAGGCGACTTGTCATTATCCAGGTGCCCGGCGAGATCAGCCTCTTTCAGGGTTGCCCGTTTCTCGGTCAATGTCAGTTTTGCTTCTTCGGTAACAATATCCGGCTCAATACCTGACGCCTGGATAGACCGGCCATTCGGTGTGTAGTAGCGGGCAGTGGTCAGTTTCAGTGCAGCGCCATTGCTGATTGGCAGGATTGTCTGTACCGACCCTTTGCCAAAACTGCGAGTACCCATAATGATCGCGCGTTTGTGATCCTGCAGGGCGCCGGCGACAATTTCCGACGCTGACGCCGATCCGCCATTAATCAATACAACCAAGGGCGCGCCGTTGATCAGGTCGCCCGGGGTTGCCGAGTAGCGCAGCTCGGAATCGGCCGTGCGACCCTCGGTATAAACAATCAGTCCCTTGTCGAGGAACATGTCAGAAATGGTTACTGCACCTGAGAGTACGCCGCCAGGATTATTGCGTAAATCCAGTATCAGGCCTTTGAGCGCTCCGTTGTTCTCTTTGCGCAGGCGTGCCAGTTCGGTTTCGAGATTCTTTGCGCTGTTGCCCTGGAACTGGGTCAGGCGAATATAGCCGTAGTCTTTTTCCAGCAATTTCTTCTTTACACTCTGCAGTTTGATGACAGCGCGCATGACCGAAATAGTGAGCGGTTTGTCCACACCTTCACGCACTATCGTCAGTGTAATTTTACTGCCCGGGCGCCCGCGCATCTGGCGTACGGCTTCGGTCAGCGTCATACCTTTAACCGGCTTGTTGTCCAGCTTGATAATCAGATCGCCGGTTCTTACGCCGGCTTTCGCGGCGGGTGTGTCTTCAATCGGTGTAACCACTTTGACGAAGCCGTTTTCCATGGTGACCTCGATGCCAAGTCCGCCAAACTGGCCCTCGGTGCCAATCCGAATCTCCTTGTAGCCCTCGGGGTCGAGGTAGGTCGAATGCGGGTCCAGGCCGGCAAGCATGCCCTGAATGGCATCTTTCAGAATCTTTTTATCGTCGACGGGTTCGACATAGTCAGACTGAATACGCGAAAACACCTCGGTGAAAGTGCGCAGTTCTTCCAGCGGCAATGGCGCCACTGTGACTTCCTGATTCTGACGATCAGCACGAACCGCGCGCTCGAGGGTGATGGCCGAACCGACGAAAATGCCGAGGACAAGTATGAGAAGGTAGCGCGTTGCGTTTTGCATCAGTTCGATTCCAGTATTCGGTAACTTAAATAATATATAGGGTCGGTTAGCAGAATTTCCCTAACCACGTCGACACCAGCGCAGAGGATCATGGGGTTGGCCTTGATAACGTACCTCGAAGTACAGGCCGGTCCGGGCGATGTTTCCGGTATTCCCCGTCATTGCGATGACTTGCCCCGCCTCGATCCGGTCTCCGACCCGGGAGTAGAGGCTCTCGTTGTTGCCATACAGTGTCATATAGCCATCACCGTGCTCCAGAATCAAGAGTAGACCATATCCCGACAGCCAGTCGGCAAATACTACCCGGCCATCGAACACAGCCCTGACTTCACGCCCGCTACTGGTGGTGAGGAAGATGCCCTTCCATCTGAGATCTCCTTGTTGGCGCCGGGCTCCGAACTTTGCCGTTATACGACCGCTTACCGGCAGCGGCAGGCGTCCACGTTGTGACTGAAATTTTCCGCCCGAATGAAACGGAAGCTCGACTGCTGGCAGACCAACCAGCAGATTCTCCAGCCGCCGCTCGTCCCGTTTCAGTTTGGCCAGTTCGTCCTGGTGCGAACGGAGTTCCCGGTTCAGGGACGCCAGTACGGTCGCCCGTGCCTTGCGCGACTGCTCAAGATCCGCCGCCTCATCTGCATGCCTGGCTTCAATGGCGGTGAGTGCGCGCGTGCGGCTGGCAATGCTTGACTCAATCTCGGTGAGTTGTGCCAGATCCCGTTGCAGGCTGTGAATACGCTGCGCTCTGGCCTCGGTAAAGTAGCGGTAATAGGTCATCATCCGGCTGAATGCCGCCGGTTCCTGCTGGTTCAACAATAATTTCATGTAGTCCTGGCGCCCGAGTGCGTAGGCCGAGCGCGCATGTGCCTCGAGTTCTGTTCGCTGGCTTGCCAGCTTGTTCCGGGTTACTGCCCGGTCGGAGCGTAGACGGGCCAGTTGCCGGTTTGCCGTTTTGAGTTCGGTCTTGGTCTTGTTGAGTGCGCGCACCTGGCGACTGATGCGAAGTTCGATTGGTCGCAACGCTTCACGCGCGGCATCACGTTCGCCTCGGGTAGTCTCAACTTGTGACTGGAGTCCCTCAATACGGCTGCGCAAGGCTCGAAGTTCTTCATCAGATTGTTCGCCATCTGCCGCGACAGCAGTCAGCGTTGCTGCGCCAAGAACCAGAAATAAAGAAAAAGAGAGTCGGCGCCCGCTGCGCATCGAATGAGTCCGTGGTGGATGCAAGACGGTAGTGATAGTACCGTGAAACGCGTGTAAGGCGGAAAACAGGACGAAGTTATTCGCCTGCGGCGGCGCGATCTTCTTCCAGTGTAATCAGCGGCCGGCCACTCATTTCCGCCGGGATCGGTAGCCGCATCAGGTACAGCAGACTGGGCGCCAGATCCTCGAGCGACCCGGTAGACGCAATTTCGGCCGGTCGACCGACATAGATCAGTGGTACCGGATTGGTCGTGTGTGCGGTGTGAGGCTGACCCGTGGCCTTGTCAAACATGAACTCGGCATTACCATGATCTGCAGTAATGAGCATTTCACCACCCGCTTCCTTCAGCGCGGCTTCAATCTTGGCCAGGCAACCATCGAGGTACTCAATAGCCTTCACCGTGGCATCGAAATCACCCGTATGTCCTACCATGTCCGGATTGGCATAGTTGCAGACGATGGCGTCGTATTCACCACCCTTGATTGCTGCCACCAGTTTTTCGGTAACCTCGCCAGCATTCATTTCCGGCTTGAGGTTATAGGTGGCCACGTCGGTGGGTGATGGCACCAGGACCCGGTCTTCAAACTCGAACGGTGTTTCTACGCCGCCATTAAAGAAGAAGGTCACATGGGCATATTTCTCGGTTTCGGCAATACGCAGTTGATGTTTGCCCAGGGCAGCCAGGTGCGCACCAAAGACATTCACCAGCCGTTCCGGCGGGAATGCGACCGGCACATCAAATTCGGAGTTGTACTCGGTGAGGCTGACAAACCGGCCGAGCTTCGGGCGGTAGTCCGAGACGAAAGCATCGAAGTCCGGCTCGATAAAGGGTCGGGTGATTTGCCGTGCCCGGTCCGAGCGGAAATTCATAAAGATAACAATATCGCCGTCTTCCACCCTAACCGGCTGCTTGCCCTCGGGAACAATGGCGGTGGCGTGAACAAATTCGTCAGTCTCTTTCCGGTCATAGGCCATTTGCAGTCCCTGACTCGCTGTCGGTGCCTGGTAGTCGGCCTTGCCCTGGGTAATCAGTTCATACGAAGCCTGGATGCGCGGCCAGCGATGGTCGCGGTCCATGGAGTAGTGCCGGCCAATCATCGAGGCAAAACGCCCACCGCCGAGAGAGGCAAATTTCTCTTCCATGGCGGCAATGGAGGTCGCTGCGCTCTGGGGCGGGGTATCGCGACCGTCGAGGAAGGCATGCAGGTAGACGCGTGTAACGCCGCGTTTAACGGCGAGCTCCACCATGGCGTGGATATGGTCTTCATGGCTATGGACGCCGCCCGGGGAGAGTAGTCCCAGGATATGGACCGCCTTGTCGGTGTCGATGGCCTGGTCACAGGCGTCGGTCAGCACCTTGTTGTCGAAAAAGCGGCCGGAGGCGATTGCACGATTGATGCGCGAATATTCCTGATACACCACGCGACCGGCGCCAATATTGAGATGGCCCACCTCTGAGTTGCCCATCTGGTTGGCCGGCAGGCCGACCGCGGCCTGGGACGCCTGAATCAGCGTATGCGGATACTCGTTCCAGATCCGGTCCCAGTTGGGCTTTTTCGCCGCAGCAATGGCGTTAAATTCGGTTTCTTCGCTATAACCCCATCCATCGAAGATCAGGAGGAGCATGGGTTTTGGGATAAATGACATGCCGAATCTCTTATTTTTCCTTACTTTCTAGCCTGCACCGCCCCATGGTGGTGCACGCAGTGTCGCTGTTTTTCGTAAACCTTTTCAAGTTAATTATAATTGTATAATGTTTTAATACTTGAGGCAGCATCGTCCGTACCGTTTCTGTTGAAAGTAAGGAAATATGTTTGCCGTTATCGGCCAAGATTTGTACGTGAAATGGGGTCCGCGAAAGATGAATGCAACGATAGAGTCCATGGAAGTCGAATTAATCAGCAGCGAAGAAGATATCAATGTCGCTTCACGCTCACTCAAGGCCATGGCTCATCCGCTACGCCTGAAAATCCTGTGCCTGCTGGGTGGGGCCGGTGAAGTCAGTGTCCAGGGCATCGTCGAACATGTCGGTACCTCGCAGAGTAACATCTCCCAGCATCTGTCGATCCTGCGTGACAAAGGCATTCTGGCCTCGCGCAAGGACGCCAACAAGGTTTTTTACCGGGTCGCCGACCCCAGGATAGTCCAGGTGATCAGTTCGCTGCGTAATGCGTTCTGCTCGGCTGGCCCCGTTAGTTAAAGATTACTTCCGCTTTCGTACAATCTTGCTGCGGATTCTGCCGCAGGTCTGGTAGTATCTGCCGTCGTTAATTTCCGCTATTTTTACTCGTTATGCTTGATCAATTTCTCACCGACAACTGGTACCTGTTTATTGCGCTTGCCGTGGTGCTCGGCATGTTGGCCCAGGGCACCGTTATTCAGCTGATCTACAAGATAAAAAGCATCGGAACCGCGCAGGCGATCAATCTGATCAATCACGATTCGGCCGTTGTAATCGATGTCTGCGAGCCCAAGGAGTACGCACAGGGTCACGTGCCCAATGCCATCAATATCCCGCTCGGCAGTCTGTCCTCACGCATCAACGAGTTGGAAAAATACAAGGGCAAGCCCATTGTCGTTGCCTGCCGTGCCGGCAACCGTTCAATGAAAGGCGCAATGGCCCTGAGCAAGAATGGTTTCGAGTCCGTCTATTCGCTTTCGGGCGGTTTGGTCGCCTGGGAGAAGGGAAATCTGCCGGTAGAAAAGTAAGAGTTAGTGTTGTGAGTCTTGTCCGAATGTATTGCACCCAGAATTGCGGGTACTGCCAGATGGCCTTGCGTCTGCTGGAGAAGAGAGGCGCCGAGGTGGAGCAGATCCGGGTCGACCTGCAGCCCGAGCTGCGCGACGAGATGACCCGCATTACCGGGCGCACTACGGTGCCCCAGATATTTATCGGCGAACGTCATGTTGGCGGTTATACCGAGCTGGCAGAACTCGACATGGACGACGAGCTTGAGCCGCTGCTAAACGCCTGAACTAAAAGCGCGCCGTTACTCCCTGCGCCATTGTAGCCAGGGGCCGTAAACAATAAATCGATTCGTTAAACAGGAGATCCCGTGAGCGAAGAAAATCAGCCAGAGGCTTCCTTTTCAGTGGAAAAACTCTATATCAAGGACTTCTCCTTCGAGGCGCCTAACACGCCTGATGTATTTCTGGAGCAGCAACAGCCGCAGATCGATATCAAGATGGATATCGAGCACAACAAGCTGGGCGAGGAAGGGATGTACGAGGTCGTGTTACCGCTTTCCGTAACCGCCAAGACCAAGGACAAGACCTATTTTCTTGCTGAGGTGCATCAGGCCGGTGTCTTTCATATACAGGGTATCGCCGATGAGGACATGCCGCTGGTGCTGGAGATTAATTGCCCCAACATCCTGTTGCCATTCGCGCGCGAAGCCGTGTCTTCCATGATTGGCCGCGGTGGATTCCCACCGGTTCTGATTAACCCGGTGAATTTTGAGGCCCTGTTCCATCAACGCATTAATCAGGCGGCGGCCACTTCCGGGGAGTCGGCGTAAACGAGCAGGGCGGCCGCTAAATACCCATGCCTTCGACATCGCAAAGCAAGCCTGTAGCCGTACTCGGTGCGGGGTCATGGGGCACGGCGCTGGCGATCCTGCTGGCGCGAAATAATATTTCGACTCACCTCTGGGGACATGATCCGGCACGCATCGCACGGATGGAGCACGATCGGGAGAATACCGTCTATCTCCCCGGCGTCCCCTTCCCCGACTCACTGCAGGTGGGAGACAACCTTGTCGAGCTGGCGGGTAAAGTCGACCGATTCCTGGTAGTGGTCCCGAGCCACGCCTTCCGTGAGACGCTGGAATTCATCAAACCAAAACTATCGGCATCGGCCGAAGTGGCCTGGGCTACCAAAGGCCTTGAGCCCGGCAGTCACAAGCTGCTGAGCCAGGTAGCCGCCGAGGTTCTCGGCGACAATATCCGGACTGCAGTAGTGTCGGGCCCCACGTTCGCGCGGGAGGTGGCCCAAAATCTGCCAACGGCAGTCACAGCCGCATCAGCCGATGAAGCGGTGGCCGAGGAGGTTGCCAACTGGCTTCGCAACGATCGCGTTAGGGTCTACACCAATACCGACATTATCGGCGTCCAGCTCGGTGGTGCCATCAAGAATGTCATCGCCATTGCCGCCGGTATCAGTGATGGCCTGGGCTTTGGCGCCAATGCCCGCGTCGCCCTCATCACTCGCGGCCTGGCGGAGCTCACCCGCCTGGGCGTGGCCATCGGTGGTCACCCGGAAACCTTCATGGGGCTCGCCGGTGTCGGCGACCTCATACTCACCTGTACCGACGATCAGTCTCGCAACCGCCGCGTCGGCATCGGCCTCGGCAAGGGTCGTAAGCTCGTGGAAATCCTGGGTGAGCTGGGGCAGGAGGCGGAGGGGGTAAATACCGCCCGCGAGCTGCTGGCGCTGGCTCAGGAGCACGGTGTGGACATGCCAATCACCGAACAGACTGCCAGGGTGCTGGTTGGTGAGTGCTCACCTCAGGAGGCGGTCGAGGCCCTGCTTTCCAGGGAACCGAAACCCGAATAGCCCTTCATCCGGCGACTATATTGTTGCTGTCAGCGCCCACCGTCGCAAGAAATTAATAATGGTTGTCTGTTCAGGCATACAAATTGCTGTTTGTTCTACGTTGAGATACAAATTCTCAAAGGCCGAAATGGTTCAATGTGATGATCCGGTTTGGAACTACATAGTTACTTGTTAAAAAAACTAATTATCCTCCTGTGGGCGGGAATTCTTTGCTCAGGCGCCGTTCAGGCGGCGCCTATCCAGCGGACAATTACCGTTGACGGCGACATTTCCGACTGGACAACAGCACCGGACATCACAACCAATGCCGGCCAGTTCTCGGTGGATGGTGATGGCCGGTCGTGCCCTTCTACTGATCTGGATACCGGCTCCCCCTGCTCCGTCTTGACGCCAAG
>JAJDNE010000096.1 GCA_022340825.1 Acidiferrobacterales bacterium
AGTACTCCCATCACAGCGGCGCGACCCAGGTCGACAATGCGACCGCGACAGTCAAGCACTGCCAACAGACTAGTGCTCGCTGGCGGGCGTATCCAGGTTGGGACCTGACTGGGCCTTGGGTGCTTCCGGCTTGCCGCCGGAACCGTCCGAGGAATCGCCACTCGGGCTCTGCGGAGGTGTCGGCTTTTTACCCGCCATGATCTCGTTTATCTGATCGGCATCGATGGTTTCCCATTCCAGCAGCGCTGCTGTCATGATTTCAATCTTGTCTCGATTGTCCTCGATGATCTTGCGCGCGCGATCATACTGTTCGTCGATGATGCGACGAATTTCGTCATCAACCTGCTGCGCGGTCTTGTCGCTCAGATTCTGGTGTGTGGTGACGTCACGACCGAGGAAGACTTCCTGCTGGTTGTCACCGTATACACGGGCACCCATGGCATCACTCATACCCCAGCGCATCACCATGTTCTTGGCGATATCGGTAGCGCGTTCAAAGTCGTTTGATGCACCCGTGGTCATCTGGTTCATAAACACTTCTTCGGCAATACGGCCACCCATCAGCACCGCAATGGTCGATAACAGCGTCTCGCGGTTATGACTGTAACGGTCTTCCTCCGGTAACTGCATGGTGACACCCAATGCACGACCGCGCGGAATAATGGTGACTTTGTGTACCGGATCAGTGTGGGGCAACAGCTTGGCAACCACTGCATGGCCGGATTCATGATAAGCCGTGTTGCGACGCTCTTCTTCAGGCATCACGATCGAACGGCGCTCGGCGCCCATGATGACCTTGTCCTTGGCCTTTTCGAAGTCATCCATATCCACCAGGCGCTTGTTGGCGCGTGCGGCAAACAACGCGGCTTCATTCACCAGGTTGGCAAGATCGGCACCGGAGAAACCCGGGGTACCGCGCGCAATAATGGAGGCATTTACATCGTCCGCTATCGGCACCTTGCGCATGTGAACTTTTAGAATCAGCTCGCGACCGCGGATATCAGGTAATGGCACATAGACCTGGCGATCAAAGCGGCCCGGGCGCAGCAGCGCCGGATCCAGCACATCCGGGCGGTTGGTGGCGGCAATGACGATGACACCTTCGGTGCCTTCAAAACCATCCATCTCGACCAGCAACTGATTGAGTGTCTGCTCGCGTTCATCATGACCGCCGCCGAGACCGGCACCGCGCTGACGCCCGACCGCATCAATTTCGTCGATGAAGATGATGCAGGGAGCATGCTTCTTCGCCTGATCAAACATGTCGCGCACACGCGAGGCGCCGACACCGACAAACATCTCGACGAAGTCCGAACCGGAAATGGTGAAGAATGGTACCTTGGCTTCACCGGCAATCGCCTTGGCCAGCAGGGTTTTACCTGTACCCGGGTTGCCGGTCATCAGCACGCCCTTGGGAATACGGCCACCCAGCTTCTGGAAGCGGGAAGGATCGCGCAAGAACTCAACGAGCTCCCCCACCTCTTCCTTGGCTTCTTCGACACCGGCAACATCTTCAAAGGTAATCTTGTTCTGCTCTTCGGTGAGCATGCGTGCCTTGGACTTGCCAAAGCTCATCGCACCTCGACCGCCGCCACCACCCTGCATCTGGCGCATGAAGTAAATCCACAGACCGAAGATCAGCAGCAACGGGAACCAGTTAATAAGTATGGACAGGAGTAGCGATGGGCCCTCTTCTTCCTTGGCTGTAATCGATACGCCGTTGCGCAGCAGATCATCAACCAGGCCGGGGTCGCCGGGCGAATAGGTACGAAAATCCTTGCCGCTCTTGTAGAGGCCCTTGATATTGCGCCCTTCGATTGTGACGCGCTCGACTTCGCCATCGGCCACATTCTGGACGAATTGCGAATACTCGATCGACTGGGCAGTGGTCTGCCTCTGATTAAAATTGCTAAAAACCGACATCAAGACGACGGCGATCACCAGCCACAGCAGTAAATTCTTGGTAAGATTATTCAAGGTCTACCTCGTTTGTGTTGCTTTCTCGCGATGTCGTCAAAACACCGCGATTCAAAATCATTGTCCTACGACTATAGCAGGCTGACAACTGCCTACTGACCACCTAAAAACCCCTGAGCTAGCAAGTAGATTTCTCTACTTCGGGCCCGGGATGCCTTCGGTTTTCGTGTGCGAACCGACTTGAATCGGCGTTGCAGGGCCTTCTGGAACTCGGGAAATCCCTGCCCCTGAAACACCTTTACCAGCAAATCCCCGCCCGGCCGCAGGACTTGTTCGGCCAGATCCATCGCCAGCTCAACAAGATGCATCGCGCGTGCCTGATCAGAAACCCCTATACCACTGATATTGGGGGCCATATCAGACAAAACAAGATCGACTTGCCGACCACCCAATGCCTGTAAAAGCCGGTCCAACACCTCCTGCTCGGTAAAATCGCCCTGGAAAAACTCCACCCCGGCAACGGGATCCATGGGCAGTATATCCAGCGCAAAAACCCGGCCCTTGTCGCCTACCCGGGTCACTACATATTCACACCAGCTACCGGGTGCAGCGCCAAGATCGACCACAGTCATTCCCGGCTTGATCAGGCGATCACGCTCGTCGATCTCCTTAAGCTTGTAGATGGCACGCGCCCGGTAGCCCTCTTTCTGCGCACGCCGGACGTATTCATCCTGCAGGTGCTCGCGCATCCACTGCTTGCCTGAGGATTGCTTGGGTGGACTCATTTAGACATTCCAGAATGACGCAAATTGCTTCTCACATACTACCGGCAAACTACAAAGGGCGTATAATCGCGCGCTCTTTAATTCTGACGAAGTTCACATGTCCCTCACCGGAAAACAGCGCCACTATTTGCGCGGCCTGGCCCATCACAGCAAGCCCATTGTCACGCTCGGCGATGCCGGTGCGACAGCTGCAGTGATGCTGGAAATCGAACAGGCACTCGATCACCACGAGCTGGTAAAACTCAAACTAAGAGTGGGTGACCGGCAGGCCCGGCACGAAACACTCGAGCAGATATGCACTGAAACCGGCGCGGAAGCTGTTCAGGAAATCGGGCAAATGGCGGTCATCTATCGTCCCGCCAAAAACCCGAAAATCAGCCTACCGGCGTAAATCAGCGCCCGGTTGCGTCGCACCTACGACAACCAGTACCAGCCCCAGAATACTGGTCAAGACAAACAGGCTGCTGGATATGGCATGCAAGGTCTGAAACTGTTCCAGCAATTGTGGTTCGAATGATTTTTCCGCGAGTCGGGCCAGTCGAAGCTCATGCATTCTCGGCGTCACCACAAATTGGCCAATGGCTGTCAGCGCCAACATTGCCAGGACGAGCCAGCTGCGCCAATGGCTGATATATCGTGCACCCTGTAGTACGAATGCCAGCGTGAGCAACATGAATCCGCACAGTAAGCTGACATAGCTAATGGAAGTGAAAAGGTTTCCGGCGATATTGCCAGCAACCGCACGATTTTCGAGCATCCCGAACAGGGTTGGCGCAACCAGGAAACCAACGGTCCAGATACCACCTACCCATATCACCAGTATCAGTCGCTCAATGGCAGGCGCGTATTTCACGTCAGGTACTTAAAAGAAATTAAAGCAGGGGGAGTCCCGGCCAGCGGGACCGAATCAGAGATACTTGACCGAGAGGATTTCGTAATTCCGGACGCCATCCGGGACCTGCACCTCGACCTCATCACCCTCTTCTTTGCCTATCAAGCCACGCGCGATGGGAGAGTTGATAGAGATCTTGTTGGCTTCGATGTCAGCTTCATCATCCCCAACAATCTGGTAGGTCACCTCGGCATCCTTGTCCGCGTCGTGCAACGTAACCGTGGAGCCAAAGACTACGCGGCCTTCCGCCTTGACGGTTTTAGGATCAATAACCTGAGCATTGGACAACTTGCTTTCGATTTCAGCAATACGACCTTCCATGAAGCTCTGTTGTTCTTTTGCAGCGTGGTATTCAGCGTTTTCCGACAAGTCACCGTGAGCACGTGCTTCTGAAATCGCCGCGATGATACGCGGTCGTTCTACTGTTTTCAGGCGATGCAGTTCTTCCTCCAGCGCCTTGGCGCCGGTAACGGTCATGGGAACCTTGTTCATTGTGTAATCTCCTGATGCAGTTCCTGCAATCGATTTACACTGAAATCACTTGCCTGCCGATGACCTTCACAGGCCGCACGGGCGGCCGCCAGGGTAGTATAGTTGGTCACATGATGCACCAATGCTTCGCGGCGAATGACATAGGCATCTTCACGACTCTGTTTGTCCGAGTGCGTGTTGATAATAATGTCGATATCGTCATTCACAATCATATCCACAATATTGGGCCGACCTTCCGATAACTTGTTGACCTGCCTGACCTTGATACCTGCTGCCTCAATGACCTTTGCGGTACCGCGAGTTGCCAGCAACTCGAATCCGTTTTCGCTGAAATAGCGTGCGACATCAATTACTGATTTCTGGTCTTCATCGCGCACACTAATAAACATTCGTCCGCCGGCGGGGATCTGGTTGCCGGCTGCCAGTTGCGATTTTGAGAACGCTTCACCAAAGGTTGCACCAACACCCATCACTTCGCCAGTAGAGCGCATTTCAGGACCCAGCAAGGTATCGACATTGGAGAATTTGATGAAAGGAAACACTGCTTCCTTTACCGAATAATAGTCCGGGATAATCTCTTTTACCACGCCCTGCTCTTTCAGTGTTTTACCGGCCATGCATCGCGCAGCGATTTTCGCCAGTGGACGGCCTGTCGCCTTGGACACATACGGTACGGTACGTGAGGCACGGGGATTCACCTCGAGCACATAGATATCATTGTCTTTCACAGCGAACTGGATATTCATCAGGCCAACGACCTTGAGCGCATGCGCGAGTTTCACTGTCTGTTCGCGCAGCTCTTTCTGGATTTTTTTGGAAAGACTGAATGGTGGCAACGAGCATGCCGAGTCACCTGAATGAACACCAGCCTCCTCGATGTGTTCCATAATGCCGCCGATCACCACATCTTTACCATCACAAATAGCGTCGACATCGACTTCCGTGGCTTCGGTCAAATAGCGATCAAGCAATACCGGCGAATCCTCGGAGACTTTGACGGCAACACGCATGTAAGTCTCCAGGTCTTCCTTGCTATGTACAATTTCCATGGCGCGACCGCCCAGTACGTACGACGGACGCACCACCAGAGGGTAGCCGATTTTCTCTGCGTTCTTGATTGCCTCTTTGGTGGTACGGGCAATGGCATTCGGCGGCTGCAACATCTTGTGGCGCTTGAGCAGGCGCTGGAACCGCTCGCGATCCTCGGCAAGATCGATTGAATCGGGCGAGGTTCCGATAATCGGTACCTTGGCTGCCTCTAGACCACGCGCCAGTTTCAACGGTGTCTGGCCGCCGTACTGGACGATGACGCCGGTTGGATTCTCCATCTGCACGATTTCCAGCACATCTTCCAGCGTTAACGGCTCGAAGTACAGGCGATCCGACGTGTCGTAGTCAGTCGATACGGTTTCCGGGTTACAGTTGATCATGATCGTCTGATACCCATCATCGCGCATCGCAAACGCCGCATGCACGCAGCAGTAATCAAACTCGATTCCCTGACCAATACGATTGGGTCCACCGCCCAGCACCACGATCTTCTCGCGGTCCTCGGGTTCGGCCTCGCACTCTTCCTCGTACGTCGAGTACATGTAGGCGGTACTGGTGGCGAACTCCGCAGCACAGGAATCCACGCGCTTGAATACCGGGCGAATGCCCAGCTCGTGGCGCATCTCTCGCACCTCGTTCTCGGTAGACTTCAGTAGTTGCGCCAGTCGACGGTCGGAAAAGCCCTTGCGCTTCCAGGCACGCATACGATTGGCGCTGACTTTACGCCCTGCGCTCTTTGCGATCTGCGCCTCGGTCGCAATCAGGTCATACAACCACTCGAGGAACCATGGATCGATGCGGGTTAACTCGAAAACTTCGTCCAGTGACATGCCCAGACGGATCGCATCACCGATGTACCAGAGGCGTTCGGCATTGGGCACTTTCAGGCGGTGGATCAATTCTGCCTTGACCTCTTCCAGGTCGGATCCTTCGGGGAATACCGGTTCGAAACCGTAGGAACCGATTTCCAGGCTACGCATCGCTTTTTGCAGTGACTCCTGGAAGGTGCGACCGATGGCCATGGCCTCACCCACTGACTTCATCTGCGTCGTCAGGGTCGGATCTGCCTTGGGAAATTTCTCGAAGGTAAACCGGGGGAACTTGGTTACCACGTAATCAAGTGTCGGCTCGAAAGACGCCGGTGTCAGCCCGCCAGTAATATCGTTACGCAATTCATCAAGCGTGTAACCGACGGCGAGCTTGGCCGCGATCTTCGCGATTGGAAAACCTGTTGCCTTGGATGCAAGCGCGGACGAACGGGATACACGCGGGTTCATTTCAATAATCACCATGCGCCCGTCTTCCGGGTTCACCGCGAACTGGACATTGGAGCCGCCAGTGTCGACGCCGATCTCGCGCAACACGGCAATCGACGCGTCGCGCATCAACTGGTACTCCTTGTCGGTCAGCGTCTGCGCTGGTGCGACCGTGATGGAATCGCCGGTGTGCACACCCATGGGATCAAAGTTCTCGATCGAGCAGACGATAATGCAGTTGTCCTTGTGATCCCGGACTACTTCCATCTCGTATTCTTTCCAACCAAGGATGGACTCCTCGATCAGAAGTTCGCAGGTCGGCGAGGCATCCAGGCCACGTTTGCAGATGTCCAGAAACTCTTCCTTGTTGTAGGCAACACCGCCGCCGCTACCACCCAGGGTGAACGAAGGACGGATAATAGCCGGGAAGCCGACCATGGCCTGCACCTGCTGGGCCTCTTCAATACTGTGGGCAATGGCGCCACGCGCGCACTCAAGACCGATGCTTTCCATTGCCGCCTTGAACTTCTCGCGATCCTCGGCCTTGTCGATTGCCTCTTTGGTGGCGCCGATCATTTCGACGTTAAATTCCCGGAGCACGCCCTCGCGCTCGAGGTCCAGCGCGCAATTCAGGCCGGTCTGACCCCCCATGGTGGGCAACAACGCATCCGGACGCTCTTTTTCGATAATGCGGGCGACGTTCTTCCAGTGCACCGGCTCGATATAGGTGGCATCGGCGGTTTCCGGATCGGTCATGATGGTGGCCGGATTGGAATTGATCAGGATGACACGATAACCCTCTTCCTTGAGCGCCTTGCAGGCCTGTGCCCCGGAATAGTCAAATTCGCAACCCTGACCGATGACAATCGGGCCAGCGCCAATAATAAGTATGCTGTGAATGTCGGTGCGCTTTGGCATAACTAGCTCTTGGCGGCCTCCATCATCGACACGAACTGGTCAAACAATGGCGCCACATCGTGTGGGCCAGGGCTCGCTTCCGGGTGTCCCTGGAAGGAAAATGCCGGCTTGTCGGTACGACGGATTCCCTGAATGCTGTTATCGAACAACGAACGGTGAGTGACGTGCAGGTGCGCAGGCATTGCCGTGTCATCCAGCGCGAATCCGTGATTCTGACTGGTGATCATTACCCGGCCTGACTCAAGATCCTGCACCGGGTGATTGGCACCGTGATGACCAAACTTCATTTTCATGCTGCGCGCACCGGAGGCAAGGCCCAGTAGCTGATGGCCAAGACAGATGCCGAATACCGGAATATCTTTTTCAAGAATCTTGCCGATGGCCTCGATCGCATAGTCACACGGTTCCGGGTCGCCCGGACCATTGGACAGAAACACACCGTCAGGATTCATCGCCAGCACTTCTTCGGCTGGTGTCTTAGCCGGTACCACGGTCACGTTGCAACCGCGGCTCGCGAGCATGCGCAGGATATTGCGCTTCACGCCAAAATCGTAAGCCACAACCTTTAATTGCTCCGCCCCGACATTGCGGTAGCCGTTGACCAGATCCCATTCGCCCTCGTCCCAGTGATAGCTATTGCGCGTGGTCACCGACTTGGCCAGATCCAGCCCCTTGAGGCCGGTAAATTCTTTTGCGGCGGCAAGTGCTGCCTTGCGGTCCAGCTTCCCGCCCTTTTCCACGGCCATGATGCAGCCGTTTTGTGCGCCCTTTTCCCGCAGGATACGCGTGAGTCGCCGGGTATCAATATCGGCGATACCCACGACTTTTTGTTTCTTCAGGAATGAGGTCAGGTCGCTGTCGGAGCGCCAGTTGCTGAGTCGTGCCGGCAGATCACGGATCACCAGACCGGTGGCGTAGGTGCGCGCCGACTCCATGTCTTCGACCGTGGTGCCGGTGTTGCCGATATGGGGATAGGTCAGGGTAACGATCTGGCGGGCATAGGAGGGATCTGTCAGGATTTCCTGATACCCGGTCATGGCGGTGTTGAAAACCACTTCCCCAACTGCCTGACCGGAAATGCCGATAGACGTCCCTTTAAACAGGGATCCGTCTTCCAGTATGAGCAGAGCGGAATCCGCCAACGATGCCTCGCAAGTGCCTGAAACTACAGATTTTGGGCATAAAAACGCGGGAGCGCTGAATGCGACTCCCGCTTTTATGTCCTCGAAAGGCGCGTTAATTCTCGCCTCGGATTGGAATTGAATTTTACGTTACAGGCCTGTCAAAATCAACGTAAACCAAGGACATCCTGCATATCGTAGAGTCCGGCATCACGATCGCTTAGCCAGCGCGCAGCGCGCATGGCGCCCATCGCGAAGGTCATCCGGCTGGTGGCCTTGTGCGTAATTTCCACACGCTCGCCCTCGCTGGCAAACATCACCGTATGATCGCCAATAATATCGCCGGCACGGATGGTAGAGAAACCAATCGTCTTTGGATCGCGTTCACCGGTAATGCCCTCACGGCCATATATCGCGCAATCGCTGAGCTTGCGGCCAAG
>JAJDNE010000099.1 GCA_022340825.1 Acidiferrobacterales bacterium
GATGTCGGCTCATCACATCCTGGGGCTGTAGCCGGTCCCAAGGGTATGGCTGTTCGCCATTTAAAGTGGTACGCGAGCTGGGTTTAGAACGTCGTGAGACAGTTTGGTCCCTATCTGCCGTGGGCGCTGGAGACTTGAGAGAAGCTGCTCCTAGTACGAGAGGACCGGAGTGGACGTACCTCTGGTGTTCGGGTTGTCACGCCAGTGGCATTGCCCGGTAGCTATGTACGGACGGGATAACCGCTGAAAGCATCTAAGCGGGAAGCCCTTCTCAAGATAAGGTCTCCCTGGAGCTTCGAGCTCCCTAAAGGGTCGTTGAAGACTACAACGTTGATAGGCGGGATGTGGAAGTGTGGCAACACATGAAGCTAACCCGTACTAATTGCCCGTGAGGCTTGACCATATAACACCCAAGTAGTTTGAACACCGGGTGTTTGGCAAGCTGTGCAATACATTGCCTTGATTTCATCTATCCGAATATAACTGCAAGCCATGGCTTGCAGTGAACAGTTTGCCTGGCGGCAATAGCGAGTGGGAACCACCCGATCCCGTCCCGAACTCGGAAGTGAAAACGCTCAGCGCCGATGATAGTGTGGGGCCTCCCCATGTGAAAGTAGGACACTGCCAGGTTTTATATCCAAAACCCCCGATGCCTCTGGCGTCGGGGGTTTTTCTTTGTGGTTTGCGAAATCAGGTGGAATCGTGAAAGCAGTCGTCGAAAATATTTGATTTACATCCACGGAATGATTGATGGGCTGACGACTGGCACTTGCAGAAGCGAAAATTTGCCCCCAAGATTGAGCCTAAGGTTGCGAATATGTCTTTTAGCGTCTATAGGTTATTGACGTAATCGTATTTTTTAACGGACATATTCGTAGAAGAAAAACTGTAATGTTCGCTGCTGACGCCCTGACATCAATGAAATTACCTAACTTCGGGCATGATACGACATCGTCGACTGTCAAAAATGATCTGCAACAGGGTCAACAACTTCGTTTACTGAGTTACAACATCCAGACCGGTATCGCTACCCGTCGTTATCACCACTATCTAACTCACAGCTGGAAACATGTGCTTCCACATGGCGAACGCATCGAAAACCTCAATCGAATCGCAAGAATGATTCATGACTATGATGTTGTGGGTTTGCAGGAAGTGGATGGAGGCAGTTTACGCAGCGGGTTTATTAATCAGACCGAGTACCTGGCTGTACGGGCCAACTTTCCTTATTGGTACGATAAAACCAACAGAAACCTTGGAAAGATCGCGCAACATAGCATGGGACTGCTGAGCCGTTTCCCGACGGCAGAAATAACCGAGCACAAACTGCCGGGATTTATACCGGGCCGCGGTGCATTAACGGTTGAATTCAATACGAGTGGCACCCCGTTGATTCTCGTCATCCTGCACCTGGCATTAAGTCAGCGTGCGCGTGTACGGCAACTGGATTTCGTCAGTGAACTCGTTCGTGATTACGACAATGTCATTGTCATGGGCGATATGAACTGCCAGCCAGACAGCGAGGAAATGATCCGGTTGATGAAGGGCGCCAATCTTGTCGAACCATTACAGGATCTGCACACATTCCCCAGCTGGCGACCACTACGCAATATCGATCATATTCTGGTTTCGCCATCGCTACAGGTTGACGAGATCAAGGTGCTCAATTACCCGCTGTCAGACCACCTGCCAATATCGATGACGGTAAGATTGCCGGCCTAGACTTTCGTCTCTTGTCTACTTTCAGTAACGTTCTTTTTTCAGACGGCTCGTCGCGTTAACTGTTGTTGACGCTCGCGGAGCAAGTTTATGGCGTTATTTACATTTGCAATCGTAGTCGGATTTATCCTGCTGGTACTTTCCGCTGATCGTTTTGTCCATGGCGCTGCCGGGTTGGCAAGGAATTACGGGCTTTCGCCGCTGGTTATCGGATTGACGATCGTTGCCTTTGGCACTTCGGCACCTGAAATCCTGGTAACCGGAATCGCTGCTTGGCAAGGGAATACCGGACTTGGAGTCGGCAATGCTATCGGTTCGAATATCGCCAATGTCGGCATGGTGATCGGCGCGACCGCGATACTGTTGCCGCTGTCTGTTCAGTCAGACACCATGCGTCGCGAATTCCCTATCCTGTTTGCCATCATGCTGGTCGCGTTGGTGCTATTGGTGGATGGAACACTAAGCGTCGTTGATGGTGCGGTTTTAATGGGCGGTATGGTGGTCATGACTTACTGGCTGGTTACGCTGGGTAAACGTTCGCGAGTCAGCGACCCAATCGGCAACGAATACGAAGAAGAGATACCCAGGGACATGCCGACAAGAAAAGCGGTGATCCTGCTGGTAGTCGGTTTGGCGGTGCTGTTGGCCAGTTCGGAACTCGTTGTCTGGGCAGCAGTAGGACTCGCCCGGGAATTTGGCGTCAGCGATTTGGTGATTGGCCTGACGATAATCGCCATTGGCACAAGCCTGCCGGAATTGGCGACCTCGATTATTAGTGCAGTAAAGAAAGAGCACGATATCGCTATCGGTAATATTCTTGGGTCTAACATGTTTAACCTGTTGGCCGTGCTCAGCCTGCCGGGCCTGATGGGTCCACAGGCTGTCGAAAGCGCAGTACTCACTCGTGACATGCCGTTTATGATCATATTGACCCTGACATTGTTCGCGATGTCATACGGGTTTGGTCGCACCGGTACCGTGGGTAGACTGAAAGGAACGATATTGATAGGCGCATTCATCGCGTATCAGCTGAATCTCTATCGCGGTTGGATCTAGCGCCTGTTTTGCTCGACTTCGCATTCTGTTGTGTCGGGAACCAAGTTGTCGGGGCAGGGTCGATATAAATAAGGTCTCCCACACTGATATCGAGGAGCGTCGCCATCAACGACAAACCACCGCTTCTGGTTACTGCTTTCTCTGATTACATCTGCCCGTTTTGTTACATCGGACACCATCGTCTGTCTCGTCTCAGGGAAAAGTACGATCTCAAGGTCTATTGGCGCTTTATTGAAATCCATCCTGACACCCCGATCGAGGGACAGTCGGTAGATTCTCTCGGATATGTACCGGAACAGTGGAAGTTGATGATGGATAACCTGTATCAATTGGCGGAAGAGGATGGTCTGGAAATTGGTGACCGTTCCATGACCGCGAACTCCCATCGGGCCCTGCTGTTGGCGGAAGCTGCAAAGGAGGCAGGCTCGGAAGCCTTCTATCGGCTGAACGATCGAATTTATTCGGCCTTCTTTGCTGAAGGTCAGAACATCGGGGATGAAGAAGTTTTAAAAACGATAGCCAAGGAAGCCGGTGTTAGCGCTGAAATTGTGCAGCGGGCCTGGGAAGATCCCCGCTACGAAAATATTCTGACCGAAAATCTGAGGGCAGCTATCAGCAGCCAGGTGAGCGGCACGCCCACTTTTTTCTTTGGTGAGGAAAGAGTTACCGGCGCCGTGCCGCTGGATGTATTGCAGAAGGCCGCCGAACGCTGGGTGAATCAGCAGCACTAGCAGGCAAGCTATTGAACTCCGATCAGCTTCGCTTTTAGTGCAGCAATGTCGCGATCCATTTCCAGGCCAAACTTCTCGTTACAGTATTCAATCAGCGGCAGCACGCGAAGTGCCAGGTCGATCGCATATGGATCGAAGTTGCCATTCTTATCACCACTCAGGATTTCAAGCGCGGTATCGATATCCGGCTCCTCCATGATTGTCTCTTCAATGGCACCTGCCTGATCCTTGTCACCGGCTATTAGCTGGTTGCCGCCACGGGACCTGGCGACAGCCACTCGCTGGCTGGCGAGATCCACCAGTGCTTCAATGGACCCGACTGGGTCGTGTCCGGCAGTGGCAAGGCCGATGCTCAAGGTTACTGGTATCGAAATCTTGCCCTGGTTGAACGGGCCGGCCGAGACGGCGGCACGAATGCGATCGCACAACACCGCTGCTTCAACTCGGCCAGGTGAAGAGGTGAGGATGGCAAATTGACCTCGACCAAGCTGGCCAATCGCATCCTTTTTTCGGATTTTTTCCAACAGGATCTTTGACGCCCAGATCAACACCTGATCCGCAATATCGTCGCCGTGTTGTGCACGGATGTCCTCAAAACTGTCGATATCAAGCCTGACCAGCGACAACATGTCTCCGCTTTTTTCAATTTCCGCATGAACCGACTGGGCGTTCTGCAAGAAGTTGTCACGGTTGGCAATCTGGGTGAGCGGGTCAACGTGGCTGGCAGCTGCCTGCTTTCCATGCTCACCGCCGGTGTGAGCATGCAATGCAGTTAGCAGCTGCGCTGAATCAATCGGCTTGACGATAAAATCGTTGGCACCACAGGCATAGGCACGTTCTTTTGTGGTTTCATCATCAGCGCCGGTAATAACGACAATAGGAATATCACTTATTCTTGGTTCGTCGGCGGCGCGAATTCTGCAAATCAGCGCATAACCGTCCAGGATCGGCATTTGTATATCGCTGATGACAACTCGGGTATCCGGATTCTTGCCCAGCGCCTCCCAGCCATCCTCACCATCATCGGCTTCCACCAGTTCAAACTCGGAGCTGAGTACGCGTTCAATTGCCTTACGCATGACTCGAGAATCGTCAACGACGAGCACCTTGGTTTTCTCTTTCTTCGAAGCTGCCATAGTGGTTATAAAAACTGAATAGTTACCTTAATTCTGTTTTATAGCATTAAACGACTAGTGAACACGCAATTTATTGAGTTCTTCCAGTATATCGAGCACAAGTTTTTCTCCACGCGCGTCCATCCCTTCACAGAGTCTGTCCGTGTTTCGCTCACCGTGGACCATACGACTAACCGCTTTGCCAAGGCGTCCCATGTCTCCCGGTGTCCGGGTCATTTGTTCGGCGATAGTGGCGATCAACTGCAACGCGTTGGCATCGCCGGTTTCTGCCGCGTGAATCATGTGCGCAAGCCCCGGAGCCGCCATGGTCGGATCAGAGGCGGCCATGGGATCTGGCAAGGTGGCAGCATCCTGCAGTCCCCGAAGAATGGCCTGGATAATGACGGTATCTTCCTCATCCAGCCCTGCCACCAGGCCGGTTTCCCGGTTGCCTTTGAGGATCGCCCGAATGATTTTTACAAGGTCCTCCCAGCCATTTTGCCGGGCAGATTCCAGGATCGGTTCCAGTTGTGGCAGCAAGTCCCTGTTCTGGCAGGCCTTGACCACGGCCACAATCAGCTGCGCATGCGCCTGAATAATTTGCTGATCTTTTTCCGGGAGTGTGGGCATGGCTGTATTAAATCTAGAATTGAAAGGTCATATTAGTTGAGATACAGAATCGGGATCAAGGCGAGAACCGTACGAAACCAGCTATTATTCGCTTAAAATAGCAGTATCCTGAATAAATAGGGCAATAACAGAAGGATAGTCCCGCTATGCAAGATTTAGGATTGATTCTGCTCGGTCTGGCACTTCTCTGGGGCGGCACGGAGCTGGTAATCGATGGTGCGGTCAACATTGCGCGTCGCCACGGCATCTCGGAAATTCTGATAGGCCTCACGGTGCTGGCCATTGGCAGCGATCTTCCGGAAACAGTTGTCGCATTGCATGGTGCTTTTCTCAATCTAACTGGCGTCGACACGTCCGCGCTAATCGTCGGCAACGCCATTGGTAGTGCGTTTGGTCAAATAGGCCTGGTGATGGGCGTTGCCGGACTGATCTCGTATCTCACGCTTTCAGAGCGCTATATTTTTATGCACGGCAGCATGTTGCTGCTCTCGGTTATCCTGTTGTTTTTTGCCGGTCAGGATGGAGCAATTAGCCGCATTGAGGGAGCAGTTCTGATTGGCGCCTTCACCATCTACATGGTGATGGCCTTCAAGACCAGGGGTGACCACAGAGAGGAACATGTAGAGAAGAAGGGAAACCTGTTTTATTTCTGGTCGTCGTTATTCGCCGGTTTGATCATTGTCTATGCTGGTTCCGAATTAACGGTCGTATCGGCGACCGCGCTGGCTGAGCGGTTGGGCGTGTCGCAATCGCTGATTGCTATTGTCATCATTGGTGCTGGTACCAGTCTACCGGAGCTATCGATCTCCATTTCAGCTGCATTGAAAAAACAGGGAGGGCTGTCTGTCGGGAATATTATTGGCAGCAATATTTATGATGCATTGGTACCCGTTGGTGCTGCCTCGGTAATCGCGCCGCTTCGTTTTGAGCGCGGACTACTATTTTTCGATTTACCGGTACTGCTTGGCCTGTCGGCCCTTGCGTTATTTTTTTTCAAGCGTAAGCGCGGGTTGCAGAGACCCGAGGCGATGGTTCTTGTGTTGGCATATCTATCCTACCTGGTAATAAAGCTTTTCCGCGCCTAGTTGTCGCTCCCAAGCCAATCGAGTATTTCGTCGGCCTGAATTGCCAGCCCCTTGTAAGCCAGCTGTTCGTCACTCATACCCTTGATCGCCGATACCAGGTTATCCCTTTTATCCGGGTCATCTCTTACGTTGGCGCAGTCCGTTAGATAAGTGCGTATTGTGAACAGCGCGCAGCCAATCTCGGGGAAGCCCCAGCTGACTTGTCGCTCCGTTCGCAGATACAGGTGTGGCGATTGTGGCGAAAACTGACGGCCGCGCCATAACAGTGGGTCATGGCCTGGTGCCGGGTCCGGGTGATGGTTCAGGTACCTGTCGGTTGTCAGTCCCCAGGTGAAGCGAACATAGGGCCCCTTGAATATCATGGCGTCAGCCATGGCCTGTTGTGCGCGGTTGGTTTGATCCATACCCGCGACCGGTGCATGCACAGCCGCAAAGCTTTGACCTATTTTTTTTGCCGGCGACCAGTAGTTCGGTGCGCATGCATGAATGGCGCTGATCCAGTGTTCACCACCGGAGCGTGCGCTGACGACCGTAAGGTCCTCCTGGACCTGGCATGCCAGTGCATCCAGTGCTGAGACATAGTCGGGAGTGATTTCGGTATCCGGGAATTCGACCCCGACAAGGTTAAAGTTTTCATCGAATTGAAGGGTCTCGCCGGTAAGTGTGCACGCGAGCTGGATCGTTTCAGGGGTGTGGCGAATGGAAAAATACCGGGGGTACTCCTTGACCAGGCGCATGACGACAAATTGCGCGACTGTTGAACCCTCGACTCTGGCATAGCGCTCGATGCGATAGTATTTGGCGAGATCTTCGCGGCGCGCCTCGAGTTTGTTTTGCCGATATTTATCAAAGTCACAATCGATCTGAAACAGTTTACGATCCTGTACGCCATTTCCGAAGTCGGTGCCAAACTGGAACAGCCCCGGGCTGACATCATATCGACCTCGTTCGATTGGGAAATAGTCTGCAACGTCTGGTAGGTCAGTTCTCATTGCTTCGAGCATTTATTGAATAGCAGGATGATGGCATCAGGCTTCGCCTGCTACAATTCGACCGTGTCGACACGTAAACAAATCCTGAGCATTCTCTCCGACGGTCAATTCCATTCAGGCACTGAAATTGGCGATAGTCTGGGTATTAGTCGTGCCGCGGTAAACAAGGCGGTCAAGACACTATCGCAGGGTGGCCTTGAAATTCACAGTATCTCCGGGCGTGGTTATCGGCTGGCCGAGCCGTTAAGACCAATTAGCCGGGATGAGATTTTGCAGCATCTTGCTCCGAGTGCTAACGAGTATGCCGAGCGCTTGCATGTACTTGATGAAATCGATTCCACCAGCAATTTTCTGGTCGCGCTGGGAGGTGACGCTCAATATTCAGGTACGGTGGCGGTCGCTGAGGCACAAACTGGTGGGCGTGGACGTCGCGGAAGATCGTGGGTCGCGACGCCCTACAGCAATATTATGATGTCAATGTTGTGGCGTTATGAGGGCGGCCCGGCAGTGGTTGCCGGCCTCAGTCTGGCGGCAGGCGTGGCGATCATTGAAAGTCTGCAGGAATTCGGGATATCAGGCGCCGGCCTGAAATGGCCTAACGATGTATTGTGGCAGGATCGAAAACTCGCCGGTCTTTTACTGGATGTTCAGGGTGAAGCCAGCGGGCCAACCCGTGTAGTCCTGGGACTGGGGATCAATGTACAGCTGCGCGAGGAGGATGCAGGGCATATTGACCAGCCCTGGGTTGATCTGCGCTCCATAACGGACAGCGCCATTGATCGGAATCGGCTAACGGCAATCCTGATTCAACGGCTGGAACGAATGTTTCTTGAGTTTGCCAGTACCGGCCTTGCCGGGTTTCTTGCACGCTGGCAGCAAGCTCATCTCTATCATGGCCGGAATGTTCGCATCCTGCGTGGCGACGATGAGCTTGAAGGCGTGGTGACCGGCATCGATGAAACCGGTGCAATCCAGGTAAGGGATGCGAGCGGACAGATCCTGGCATTTCATTCTGGAGAGATCAGTCTGCGGGCGGGCACGCATGCGCCTGCTAATTGATCTCGGCAACTCACGGCTCAAATGGGCCTGGTACGATCACGATCGGTGGCAGGCGGGTGCTGTTAATGTTGCCGGTATGAGTTTCGATGAAATTCTGGGCGAACTCGACCCATCTCACAACATGCCGGAACAGGTGACATTTGCCAGCGTTGCCGATAGAGAATCCACCGTGGCACTGGGGAATGCGCTGATGGCCAGGTGGCCCGCACCGGTCAGGGAGATTTATTCGGCTCAGGAACAACTGGGCGTGCGCAATCGCTACCTAGATCCGGCGCAGCTTGGCGCCGATCGTTGGGCAGCGCTTATCGCTGCCCGGCAGGAGACCAGCCAGCCCGCGTGCGTGATCAGTTGTGGTACTGCCGTAACGATCGATGCGCTGAATGCCGAGGGTGATTTTGTCGGAGGCGTCATCCTGCCCGGGCTTGAGCTGATGCGCCGCAGCCTGGCCGAAGGCACCGCAGCATTATCAACACGCGAGGGCGACGACAGTAACTGCCAGGCACGCACCACTGAAGACGGGGTCATGAGTGGTACGCGCTTCGCGTTGGCCGGCGCCATCACTCGCATCGCGGCAGAACACAGACGGGCAATCGGAGCCGACATGATTACCCTGGTTACCGGAGGCAGTGCCGGCGTGATATTGCCACTACTCGAATTTCCGGTAAATCATCACCCCGACCTGGTTTTACACGGTATTCGGGCAATCGCGGAGGCTGGCTCATGATGCGCTGGCTGCTTGCGCTATTGTTATTGGCCAATGTCGGCATGTTTATGTGGGGCAGCTGGTACAAGGATGCGGATGCGCCATCGCAACCTTTACCGCAAGCCGATATCAACGCCGCGCAAATGCGCTTGATCGATGACCCGTCGGTAAAGCTGACGCCCTTAATCAAAAGTCAGGTGCCAGTGGCGAAGACGCTGCAGCCGGTTGAACGGGTGTGTTATGAGGTGGGCGAGTTTGCCAGCACCAGGGCGGCCATGGGCGCAGGCGCGCAATTGAAAAAAGCAGGCCTGGAATACAGTTTGCGTACCGAAGAGTCAGTGAATCGAAGCTACCAGGTCTATATTCCGCCGTTGAAATCACTGGCGTCGGCAAATGCCATGCAACGAAGGTTGAATAAACTTGGTTTCCGCGACAACGCCGTCATGCATCAAAAGGGCTATAAAAACGGTGTCAGCGTCGGCATTTTCAAGGTGAAGGCGAACGCAAACCAGATGCAGACGGATCTAAAGCGAAAGGGGATTGCCAGTAAACAGCGAACCCGTACTCAGACCCTCAGTCGATTCTGGCTGGACGTACCCGCTGATGCCGAAAAACTGGTTACGTTGAAGGGGATACGCTGGAAATCGAAAACAGTAGCGGTTAAGCAGACAACCTGCACCAATGCGCCTAGCGCCAACGACAAGACAAAGTAGCCGTGCCCTTACCCCTGCGGTAAAATCCGCAGCCCTTTATGCCCGCATAGCTCAGTTGGTAGAGCGCCTGATTTGTAATCAGATGGTCGTTGGTTCGATTCCGACTGCGGGCTCCAGATTTACCAGATTAGCAGCCGAAAGAAAGAGAATCAGATAATGGAAAAATTCCCTGCCGACGCATTACCAATGATCCGCGCCTTCTATCAGGCGCTACCTGAACGTATCGCCGCAACTCGAGCGAAAGTCGGCAGGCCCCTTACGCTGACGGAAAAGATCCTGTTTGCACACTACGACAGCAGCAACGAAGGTCTGCCGGTGCGCGGTGAGACTACCGTCGGCTTGCGCCCGGACCGTGTGGCCATGCAGGACGCGACAGCGCAAATGGCCATTCTCCAGTTCATGACCGCAGGAAAGACCGAGGTAGCGGTACCATCGACAGTGCATTGTGATCATCTGATTCGAGCGAAAGTCGGCGCCATCAAGGATCTGGCCGTGGCCGAAAACACCAATCACGAGGTCTACGAGTTTCTGGCCTCCGCCGCCAATAAATACGGCATGGGATTCTGGCAGCCGGGTTCCGGCATTATTCACCAGGTGGTACTTGAGAATTACGCATTCCCCGGCGGCCTGATGATTGGTACTGACTCACATACCCCTAATGCCGGCGGGCTGGGCATGGCCGCCATTGGTGTCGGCGGCGCCGACGCCGTGGATGTTATGGTCGGGATGCCATGGGAGGTGCTGTGGCCTCGCGTATTGGGCGTGCGCCTCACCGGCAAGCTCTCCGGTTGGACCAGCGGTAAGGATGTGATTCTGAAACTCGCGGGCATGCTGACCGTGAGCGGTGGTACCAATCGTATCGTTGAGTATTTTGGTCCGGGTACAGAGTCACTCTCCTGCACGGCCAAGGCCACGGTCACCAATATGGGCGCCGAACTGGGCGCAACCACGTCAATCTTCCCGTTTGATTCGCGTATGGCCGACTACCTGCGGGCCACCGAGCGCGACGAAATCGCCAGCCTCGCAGAAGGCGTCGCCGAACATCTTGTGGCGGATCCCGAGGTCGCCACCAATCCCGAAGACTATTACGACGAAATTGTCGAAATCGATTTATCGACTCTGGAGCCACATATCGTCGGCCCACATACGCCCGACCTGGACCGCCCGGTATCACAGATGGCAGCGGATGCTGATGCCAATGGGTTTCCAAAGAATATCTCGGCGGCCCTGATTGGCTCGTGCACCAATTCCTCGTATGAGGATATCGGTCGTGCCGCAAATATTGCGCGCCAGGCCAGGGCCAAGGGGCTGAAGGCCAAAATCCCGTTTATGGTGACCCCGGGTTCCGAGCAGGTGCGAGCCACCATCGAGCGTGATGGCTTGCTTCAGGATCTGGAAGATATCGGCGCGACAGTGCTGGCCAATGCCTGCGGGCCGTGTATCGGCCAGTGGGAGCGTACCGACAGTCATAAGGACGAACCCAACTCGATTCTGACTTCCTACAACCGCAACTTTCCCAAGCGTAACGACGGTAGCCCGAAAACGAGCGCATTTATTGCCAGCCCGGAGGTGGTCACCGCGTATGCACTGACTGCTAGCTTCGAGATAAATCCGCTGACGGATCTGGGTCTCGAGGCGCCAAGCGCCGAAGAATTGCCTGCCAAGGGTTTTGATCACGGCGAGAGTGGCTACTCAGCCCCGACTGATAGTCCGGAGGCGGTATCGGTGCAGGTCGCCGGTGACAGCGAACGCCTCGCATTGCTCGAGCCATTTGAGAATCTTGACAAGATTGAGGGGTACAAGGATCTGCCGGTACTACTGAAGGCTGAGGGAAAATGCACCACCGACCATATTTCTCCGGCTGGCCCCTGGCTGCGGTTTCGCGGACACCTGGATCACATCAGCGACAATATGTATTCGGGTGCGCATAACATCTTCACCAAGGCACCGGGAACTGGTTTCAACGTCTTTACTGGCCAGGAAGAGCAGCCTATCAACGAGCTCGCCCGTGACTACAAGGCGCGTGGTCAGGGTTGGGTAGCTGTTGGCGACGAAAACTTCGGCGAGGGCAGCTCGCGTGAACACGCCGCCATGAGTCCGCGATTCCTCGGTGCGCGCGCTGTGCTGGTACGCAGTTTTGCCCGAATTCATCAGACGAATCTGAAAAAACAGGGTGTATTGCCGTTGATCTTCGCTAACCCGGCCGATTACGACAAGATTCAGCGTGACGATCGCCTGACTTTACTGGGCCTCGACAGAATTGCCCCGGGAAGCGTGGTCAAAATCGAAATCAGGCATGCTGACGGGAAAACCGAGACCATCGACGCCAATCACACCCTGACAAAAGAGCAGGTGGAGTGGTTTGAGGCTGGTTCCGCGTTGAATAGCATCCGGGCTGCGCAGGGCGACAACTAGCCGGGGGGCAGGGTACTTGCCCCGCCGACGGTATTCGGCTCATAATAGTCGTCCACAAACTGAAACATGCCGACTTGCCCAAGCCAATCAAGGCTTTGGGCACGATTTCTTATTGACAAGCTAACGCCCCTTCAGCAAAATGCGCGGCTCACTTTGGGAGGGGTTCCCGAGTGGTCAAAGGGATCAGACTGTAAATCTGACGGCTCAGCCTTCGGAGGTTCAAATCCTCCCCCCTCCACCAGATTGACGCGGAGACAGGGGAGTCCAGTCAGGACCCCGGCTTTGACCATGTAAACCCGGCTTCAGGATCGATTTGCGGGTGTAGTTCAATGGTAGAACTTCAGCCTTCCAAGCTGAATACGTGGGTTCGATTCCCATCACCCGCTCCAGCTGAAGCTCGGCTGCGTAAGGGCTGGCAGAAGAAGTTTCTGCCCATATAGCTCAGTCGGTAGAGCACTTCCTTGGTAAGGAAGAGGTCACCGGTTCAAATCCGGTTATGGGCTCCAGTATATATAGATAGATTTGTAGTTTTGGTTTGCAGTTAATTTCGCTTTTGTCGCGAACTGATTATTTAGAGATCAATAAAATTTAAGAGGCACAGACGATGTCCAAGGAAAAATTCGAACGTACGAAGCCCCACGTCAACGTCGGCACCATTGGCCACGTTGACCATGGCAAGACCACGCTGACCGCTGCCCTGACCATGGTGCTGGGCAAGAAATACGGTGGTGAGGCCAAGGCGTAT
>JAJDNE010000101.1 GCA_022340825.1 Acidiferrobacterales bacterium
GTCATACTTCGCTCGGGGGCCTATTCCGCTGCACGTAGTAATAGCGGCCCAGAATCACCAGCAGGATTCCGCCCAGTATCAATGTGGCTGAAATCGACAAGCGTAAGGTGATCATCTCGGATACGAAAATTACCCCACCAAAGGCAGCAATAATTGGCACGGACAGTTGCACCACTGCCGATTGCGTGGTCGAAAGACCTCGCAGTGCCGCATACCAGATGGAATAGCCGACGCCGGAAGCGAGTGCTCCTGACAGCACTGCCAAAACAATTCCCTCTGCCGAGAAATGCAGATTCGCACCCGTTAGCACTACCGGCACCAGGGCCAACGGTAACGTTCGAACAAAGTTATACGCCGTATCGGTTAACGGGAAACGCGAACCACGCCCTTTAAGGGTATACACACCCCAGCCGATTCCTGCGACCGTCATCAACACAAAACCCAACAAGGATGGCGACGTCACGCCAGGCAAGACCAGGTAGACGAAGCCACCAAAGGCAACGACGAGTCCCAACCATTCCGAGAGATGCAGACGATTACCGCTAAACAGGGACAGGAGAATGATCGTGATCTGGACTGACGCAAACAGGATCAATGCACCGGTCGCGGTATCGAGCGTGATGTAGGCGTAGGAGAATGTTATTGCATAAAGAAATAACATGGATCCGGCGATCCAGCTGCCCCGGGTTGGCGAGGATGCCTTCTCGGGATTCAGTCGTATGATCAGCAACAGGATTGCAGCACCGGAAAACAGGCGTACAGCAGTAAAACTGGCTGCATCAATATTGTTGTCCGCCAGCGCCATCCGACAAAGTACCGTGTTGGCAGCAAAGGCAATCAGGGCCAGACCAGTCAGCACACCGGTACGAACCAGGTCACTAACGGGTTTTATTGTCATCTTCCTCCCCCGCAGGATGGTTTAGCCAGCAAGCAACCACCGATATATGGAGTAAGCGCTACCGAAGGCAAATAGTACGCTAAATATCGCTTTGTTGTGTTTTGCCAGCCAGGCAGGGAGGTAGATATCGAAATTGTCGGCGTCTTCGTCAGTATAGCGTTCGGCGATATCGGATAGCGGGCAACGCCAGTTGTTAAGCAACAATACCAGGCCCTCGAGCAAGACAATGCCAGAAAGCACCGCTGCTACCTGAAACCACCCGATATATCCGAAAAAAGGAATTGCCAGAACCGTACTCGCAAGTATTGCCCAGATCACAGTGTGAGCGATTTTCACAACACGCAGGCTGTTCACTGGCTTCATCTGGTTAACCCACCATTTCTGAAGAGAATGTTGTTGCCGTCCGTGAGGTGCAAAGCTGATGCAGCGAAGAAATAATTGACTACAGCCTTTCGGAAATCTTCCTGGCTGCCTGCTTCAACAATTTCACCCATTCATCCTTGCGCCGCTCGATTGGCGCGGAGACAGAAAGACCGGCTACTACCTCTCCCGCGCTGTCACGTATGAGAACGCCAATACAGCCAACACCGATTTCCGCTTCTTCGTTGTCATACGCTACACCCTTGGCAGTAGCTTCATGCACATCTTCGATCAAATCGTTCAGCGAAGATCGCGTATGCGGGGTGTAAGCCTTTAGACCTGTCCGTTCGCTGTAACCGCGCACAAAGGAATTACCCAACTCACCCAGCATCAGCTTGCCCACTGCCGTAACGTGCAATGGTGCGCGGCTGCCGATGACTTGTTCAACACGCATCATGCGATTCGGGGTGGCACGTTCGACATAAATGACCTCGTCGCCCTCGCGTACAGTCAGGTTAATGGTCTCACCGATCTCATCCCGAAGTTGCTCCATAATGTCGCGGGCCTCTTCGCGCACATCGACCCCGCGCCTGACGCTGTTGGCCAGACGGGATATCTTTCGCCCGATGAAATAGTGGCCGGCGCTGTCACGCTCGACAAAACCGACCTTGATCAGTGATCCCAGGATTCGAAATGCCGTTGACGGGTGTAACCCTGATTCTGCCGAGAGAATTTTTAGGCTGGCAGGGCCATTGGCAGCGGCAATTGCCTCCATCAACCGGGCGGAGCGATCGATGACCTGAATTGATACGAAGGGCTTGTCCATAGCACTCTCTTGTGATTTCACATTATGAAAACGATTGTGTATTGCGAAATAGTAAATTAATCGCTATGGTTTATGCAAGAGGTAGATGAGCGGTGATTTAAAGATTCAGCCGCTTTTTGTTTAAACCAGATATTTCACATCGTGAAATATTGTAAATATTTTGAAATCCCTGTCTCCCCGGGGCCAGAGGTTTCGCCGACACGGAGGAAATCGTGATGAGTCGTAACACTGCAGAGAAACTCAACCAGTTACCCGCTTTCTGCGAGGGCATACAGCATTTTGGCCAGCCTTGGGCAGATTTCGACAAGTATGCCTCGTCGGCTGTTATCAACGAGGGCCAGGCCGCTATCAAGGATATTGATGATGCCGCGGTCTACCAGACCCTGATGGGCGCGGACGCCCTGCGCTACGTCACCTTGCAGCTTTGCGGATCCAAGGGCTCGGGTCACCCCGGCGGGTTCGCGTCGAGCGCTGAGGCGCATGCTTCGCTGATGATGCTGGGACACACCAATATTGTTACCGAGGTCGGCCATCACGCACCGGGCTTCTATTCATCCATGTTCCTCGATGGTTCGCTGGAAGCAATGGATATCTTCACCATGACCGATATGCAGCAGCGCTTCCGCGAGAAGCACGGTCTGCTGGGGCACCTGTCTGGCGCTATTCCCGGCCTGCTCGCTCCCGCCGGCCCGCTCGGCCAGGGGCAGCACTTTGCCATGGCCGGCGCCTATCTGCATCGCGACAAGCTGTTCCCGGTAACTATCGGCGATGGCGGCATGGGCGAACCCTACGTGCTCAACGCCATGATGCATTTCAACACCGCTTACCCGGATGTCACCAACTTCCTGCCGGTGCTCATCTGGAACGGCTATTCACAGGAACATCATTCGATGGTTTCGCTGCACAGCAATGAGCAGATGATTAATTACTGGAAGGGACACAAGTTCGAGGAAGTCATCCTGATTGATGCGAAAGATTTCGACGACAGCGGCCAGGAAGGCGCCTATGTCGATAGTAGCCATTTCTCGCTTCAGCAACGCCTGGCGTTTACCCGTGCCGTGCTGGAAGGCATGGACAAGGCCGCCAAATCTGCCATGAGTGGCAAACTGACTGCCTTTATCCTGAAGCAACTTAAAGGCACCGGTGTTCATACCGTCGGCGCCAAGTCGCATAACCTGTACCCGGCCGACACGCTGGATCAGCCACATATTATCGAAGGCCTGCAGCGCCGCGCACTACCGGAATCGGCATGGACCATTGTCCGTGACAACTTCAGTCGCGCCGGTGGCGGTCCTGCCGTAAAGACCGTGGTCACCGAGACCGAACTCGAGATGACCCCACTACCGGCATTGACCATGCAGGAATTCTCGAAAGACGAGAAGGCAGTCCCATCAACCGCCATGGGTGCACTGGTTGCGCAGGTGGGCCAGGCGGACAAGCGCTTCGTGGTCACCAATGCCGATGGTAATGAAGCGTCCGCGATGAAGAACATCAACGATGCGCTCAAGATTCGTCACCCGAGCCAGGACCCGCTGTACAACCAGGAACCTAATGGCCAGGTTTACGAGCCGTTGAACGAAGATGCCTGTGCGGGCTTTGCCGCCGGTCTGGCCCTGTTTGGGTCACGTTCGCTGTGGCTATCCTATGAATCGTTTGCCATCAATGGCTGGCCCATCATCCAGACCGTGACGCAGGCCATGGCCGAATTGCGTCGCAAGACGCCTGCGATCGTAACCATGTTCACCGCCGGTGCGCTGGAACAGGGCCGCAACGGCTGGACCCATCAGCGCCCGGAAATCGAGAACTATTTTGCGGCGATGATGCGTAACGGCAACGTGTATCCGCTGTTTCCATGCGATGCCAATGCCATGCAGGCGACCTACGAGTATGCAACCAACAGCTTCAACAAGGGCATGGTGATCATTGCCTCGAAGAGCCCACTGCCGGTTTACATGAGTATCGACGAAGCCCGCACGGCCATCGAAGATGGTGCTGCCGTGATCTACGAATCTGGTTCGGGCGACAAGGGTACCGTCGTGTTTGCGGTAACTGGCGACATGATCTATTTGCCGGTATTCGAAGCCAAGGACAAGCTGGAGGCCGATGGCTACAAGGTGCGAATCGTTGCCGTGCTGAACCCGCGTCGACTCTATCGCCCGACCGACATTGCCTGGGATACCGTGTCGCAGCCGGATAACAAGTTCATGAGCGACACTGATTTCAATGCATTGTTCGATGGCGATGTGCTGATGGCAGTCAGCGGCGGTCCGAGTGCATCACTGGAGCCGGTGCTACTGCGCACCACCGCGCCGAAACGAGATACCATTTGCTGGAAGCGCGGCGAAACCACGGCAACGCCGACCGAGATCATGGAATTTAACGGCATTACGCCTGAAATCATGATCGAACGTGTTACATCGTTGATGAAATAGCTAATGGTCTACCAGCCCGCTCCAGGGCGGGCTGGTATCACCATGGTTAAATCCACCATTCAACCAGTTTCACCACGGGACGAGGCATGGCGAAAACCAAAATAGTCGTACTCGATGACGACCCTACCGGATCACAGACAGTTCACAGCTGTTTGTTGCTTACGCGTTGGGACGTCGCCACGCTGAAGGAAGGGCTGACCGACCCGGCTCCATTGTTCTTTGTCCTGACCAACACGCGCGGCATGGATGCAGCGGCAGCGGCCGACATCACCCGTGAGGTTTGTATCAACCTTAAACAGGCACTGGCGGAAATGGCCGCGTCCGGGCAGTCGATCAATCCCGTGGTGGTCAGTCGCTCCGATTCCACGTTGCGCGGCCATTACCCGGTTGAAACCGATGTCATCGCCGAGGAACTGGGTCCGTTCGATGCTCATTTTATCGTACCGGCCTTTTTTGAAGGCGGTCGCTTCACCAAAGATAGCACCCACTATTTAATGGTCGATGGAACACCGGTACCGGTGCACGAGACCGAGTTTGCACGCGATTCAGTGTTTGGCTACCAAAATAGCTATTTGCCCGACTATGTCGAGGAAAAGACTCGCGGGCGAATCAAGGCTGAATCGGTCGAACGTTTCTTGCTGGATGACGTGCGCGGCGACAGCATCACCCGCCTGATGTCACTACAGGACAACCAATGCTGTGTCGTCGATAGCGAGACCCAGGACGACCTTGATAATTTCTGTCGACAGCTGATGAGTGCTGCCGGCCAGGGAAAGCGTTTCCTTTTTCGTAGCGCCGCCAGCCTCCTGACTGCGCTGGCACAACTGCCGCCGCAGCCGGTGAAAGCAGAGAACATGGGCAACTACGTGCGTAACGCTAAACCCGGCGCCGTCATCGTTGGCTCGCACGTAAAAAAGACCACGCAACAACTGGAAGCACTGCTGCAAATGCCCGGTATCGTGCCCCTGGAAGTCGATGTCGAACGCATTGCCGATGACTATAAGAATCTGCTGGCATCGATCTCGGAAGATATCGACAGCGCTCACCGTGCGGGTGAGACAGTGGTGGTATACACCAGTCGCGTCGAGAAGACCTTTGCCACGCAGGCCGGACGACTTGAGTTTGGCGTTCTGGTCTCGGAATTTCTCATGGACATCGTGAGAAATCTCCCGAAGACCCTGGGCTTCCTGATCAGCAAAGGCGGCATTACCTCCAATGATGTATTGAGCAAGGGCCTTAATCTCAGAACGTCTCGTGTTGTTGGTCAAATTCTGCCAGGTTGCTCGGTGGTGCGCTGTCCGGCCAATCACGATCGCTATCCTGACTTGCCGGTGGTCATCTTTCCCGGAAACGTGGGAGATGCGTCTGCACTGGCAATGGCCTACACCTATCTGGCGTTTCCACAGGGTCTTGACGCAGCGATACAGGCGCGAAAGCCTGCTGGCAAGGCTCACTAGTCCCTACCCGTCGGCGGGGTTACCATTGCGGGCTGGAGTTACAGATCGCGCCCGACACCCTGCGTGCACCACATCAACGAATGGCTATGAAACTGCATAAGCAAGACATTATAAAAGCACTACAGGGAATCCTGCCCGAGAATGCGGTGCTGTTCGAAGCCGAAGACCTGCATCCCTATGAGTGCGACGGTCTATCCGCTTACCGGCGTTTGCCAATGGTGGTTGCCTTACCCGACTCGGTTGAGCAGGTGCAACAAATCCTCGGCTTCTGCTATCAAAACGATATCGCCGTGGTTGCACGCGGCGCCGGCACCGGGTTGTCCGGTGGTGCATTGCCCGATGAGCAGGGTGTGTTACTCAGCCTCGCGAAATTCAATCAAGTTCTCGAAGTGGATTCGGAGGCGCGACAGGCGCGGGTACAACCCGGCGTGCGCAACCTGGCAATTTCCCAGGCAGTAAACAAACATGGGCTCTACTACGCGCCGGACCCGTCTTCGCAAATCGCCTGCACGATCGGTGGCAACGTCGCAGAAAATTCCGGTGGCGTGCATTGCCTGAAGTACGGCCTCACCGTTCACAACATCCAGCAACTGAAGATTGTCACCATCGAAGGAGAACTGTTGACGATCGGTGGCAGTGGCCTGGATTCAGCTGGCTACGATTTGCTGGCCCTGATGACCGGTTCCGAAGGCATGCTCGGTGTCATCGTCGAGGTCACGGTCAAGCTGCTACCGATACCGGAACGCGCGCAAGTTATGCTGGCCGCGTTTGATGACGTGGTCAAGGCAGGTGCTGCGGTTGGCAACATCATCGCCGCTGGCATCATCCCCGCGGGACTGGAGATGATGGACAAGCTGGCGATCCGTGCCGCGGAAGATTTTGTCCATGCCGGCTACCCGGTTGATGCCCAGGCGATTCTGCTATGCGAACTGGATGGCTCCAACAGTGAGGTCTCCGAACACATACTCAAGGTACGCGCCATTTTACAGAACAGTGGTGCAACGGAAGTCCGCACCGCGAAAACCGACGAAGAGCGACTGACTTTCTGGAAGGGTCGCAAGGCCGCGTTTCCGGCAGTGGGTCGCATCTCGCCTGACTACTACTGCATGGACGGCACCATTCCCCGTAAGCGGCTGCCGGAAGTGCTCAAGAACATTGCCGACCTGTCTGAGGAGTACGGTTTGGCGGTCGCCAACGTCTTTCATGCCGGTGATGGCAATTTGCACCCGTTAATTCTCTATGACGCCAACAAGCCCGGTGAGCTGGAACGCACCGAGGAATTTGGCGGCAAGATACTCGAGCTATGTGTGGCCGTGGGCGGCACCATCACCGGCGAACATGGTGTTGGTATCGAGAAGATCAATCAAATGTGCGTGCAATTCGAGTCAGCCGAATTAATCCAGTTTCATGCGGTAAAAAATGCCTTTGATGTAAAAGGTCTGCTTAATCCCGGCAAGGCCGTGCCGACACTGCATCGTTGCGCCGAGTTTGGTGCCATGCACGTTCATCATGGCGAGCTACGGTTCCCCGACCTGGAACGTTTTTAGCAGGCAGTTGTGATGACCGATAACGATATCAGCAAGGATTTGCAGCAACAGGTAGCGCAGGCGCTGTCCTCCCGCACTGCGCTTAATATCCAAGCAGGTAATAGCAAGCAGTTTTATGGTCGGGCAGCCTCGGGCGATGTGCTGGATGTGAGCACACACAGGGGAGTAATCAATTACGAACCGACCGAGCTGGTTATCACGGCGAGGGCGGGCACTCCCCTGAAAGAACTCGAACAGCTACTCGCGGACAACAACCAGATGTTTGGATTCGAACCGCCGGCTTTCGGCGATAGCGCAACCATTGGCGGCACCGTCGCCTGCAATTTCTCCGGCCCACGACGCGCCTTTGCCGGTTCCGCCCGCGACTTTGTGCTAGGCAGCACTATTATTAACGGCAAGGCGGAACAGCTGCACTTTGGTGGCGAGGTGATGAAAAACGTCGCCGGCTATGACGTGTCACGATTGATGTGTGGTGCCCTGGGCACCCTGGGTGTACTACTGGAAGTATCGATCAAGGTACTGCCCCGGCCGGAGACCGAACTAACGCTGGTGCAGGAACTGGACACCAATGCGTCGCTGGCAAAAGTACACGAACTGGCCAGACAATCTCTTCCCGTCAGCGCCACCTGTTTTGACGGCCATAGACTCCATATTCGCCTTTCCGGAGCAGAGGCCGGTGTAGCCGCCGCGCGCAAGCTACTTGGTGGCGATACGCTGCCGGCCAATGACAACTTCTGGCATAAGCTGAAAGAACAGCAACTGGAGTTTTTCAAATCAGGTGGTGACCTCTGGCGTTTGTCGCTGGCGTCAAACGGACCAAACCTGGGGTTGAACGGTAAAACCCTGTACGAGTGGAACGGCGCGCAGCGCTGGCTGATTGGCGACGACAGGGCCGACGTGATCAGGGACCGGGCTGCCCGGCACGGCGGCCACGCTACCTGCTTCAGGTCACAACACGATACTGAACAGGTATTCCATCCGCTGGATGGTGGCCTGTTGGCAATTCATCGTCAGCTCAAGCGGGCGTTCGACCCTGAAGCCATCTTTAATCCCGGCAGAATGTACGCTGAGATCTAGGCCTCCCGACGATGCAAACCAATATCAGTAAACAATACATCGATACCGCCATGGGCAAGGAAGCGGACCGCATCCTGCGCGCCTGCGTGCATTGTGGATTTTGTACTGCCACCTGCCCCACCTACCAGTTGCTGGGTGACGAACTGGACAGCCCGCGCGGGCGCATCTACCTGATCAAGCAAATGCTGGAAGGCAACGTTATAACTCGAAAGACACAGTTGCATCTCGATCGCTGCCTGACCTGTCGCGCCTGCGAGACCACCTGCCCTTCCGGTGTCGAGTACGGGCGACTGGTGGACATCGGTCGCGAACTCGGCGAAAACCAATTGCGTCGCTCATGGATTAGCCGACTCAGCCGCTATGCGCTACGAATGATTATTCCTTACCCTGCCCGCTTTGCGGCATTGGTGAAGCTTGGCCAGATTTTCAGGCCAGCCATGCCCGTCGCCGTGCGCAGCAAGGTCCCGTCTACGCCGGAGGCCGGGGCGTGGCCAACGGCATCACATACAAGATGCATGCTGGTGCTGGAAGGTTGCGCCCAAAGCGTGGTCTCACCGCAAACCAATGTTGCAGCTGCGCGCATCCTCGATCGCCTGGGAATCGAATTGATCACGGCAGAAAAAGCTGGTTGCTGCGGCGCAGTCAGTCACCACTTGTCAGCAATCGCGGAAGGTCAGGATTTTATGCGGCGCAACATCGATGCCTGGTGGCCGCATGTGCAACAGGGCGCTGAGGCGATCATTATTACCGCGAGCGGCTGCGGCACCATGGTTAAGGAGTACGGTCACCTGCTGAGCCATGATCCGGCTTATGCGGAAAAGGCGAAAACGATTTCCGGAATGGCAAAAGACATTAGTGAGGTACTGCGGGATGAGGATCTGTCCGGCCTGTCAGCTGTGTCGAACAATCTTAAAATAGCATTTCATAGTCCATGCACGCTGCAACACGGTCAACAACTTGCCGGCGTGGTCGAATCCATATTGGCCAATCTAGGTTTCACGCTGACCGAGGTCATCGACTCGCATCTGTGCTGCGGTTCTGCCGGCACCTATTCCATTCTTCAGCCGGAGCTGTCTCAACAGTTATTGAGCAACAAGCTTGATGCGTTACAGCAGGAGAAACCTGATGTGATCGCAACGGCCAACATTGGCTGCCAGATGCACATGTCCAGCAAGGCAGAGGTGCCGGTCAAGCACTGGATCGAAGTGATTGAGACAGCGATTCGTTAACTCTCGACGATTCTTCTAAATGAGTTCATTCAAGGGAGACAATGATTCGCTCGTTCTTCCCGTGTTGTTCCACCTCAACCAGGGTGCCGTGAGCTTCCGGATTGTTCGACAGCTTGATGATTTCGTCGAGATCAATCCCCTCATCTTTTAGCGCTTCTGTCGCCTGCTTCGGTATCAACGCTGAAGCCACCTTGAGAATTCCACCCGGTATGGTTACCGTGGTTTCGGGTTCATCGCTACCACTTTTAAATACCCGAATCTTCAGGTCTGCCATGCCCGCCTCCTTTTCACTGAATCTCTTTATTTGATTAGGCGGTAGTACAGGTCATATCCTGACCGCAACATTGTGGTGACTTGACCTTACCGTGACCGTTCGGGCATTCGGAGACGTGAATGGTCGTACCATCGTCTGTCGTAATCGTACTGTGCACCAGCTCGGCACCACACTCGCCGCAAGTCATGGTCCCGATACTCATACCGCATTTTTCACATTTGTAGGCTGCCATTTCTGAGCTCCTTTGTTTTTCGTGTAGTGATCGGTGTTGCTGAAACAATATTATATCAGTCGATTGTTACTCTCGAACCTGACCGCAAGGAATATAAGGAATTTCTTCCCTATCCGCATTCCACATCAAGCCTTTTCCTCGTTCTTGGCCTGTTGAAGCATTTCTGTTGCCTTTTCCACCGCCTCCTCCAGTGTTCTGGAAAACCGGATCTTTCCTGGCCGGGTACGAACTCCGGCCCGCCTGAGCTTCAGTAGCATTCTCGTTTGCAAGTTGTTGATCACCAGACCAACGCCCTGTTTCTGAAGGTTAGCCACGATCATTTCCATGGCCACGATAGCGCTCATGTCAATCATCGTCACTTCCGACATATCGAGAATGACCACCCTGAGGTCCGGTGATTGCGCTGTTATATTCTTTATCGCTTTCTGGGCCGATCCGAAAAAAAGCGGGCCATTAATATCGTAAATAGTGATTTCCCTGGTGGCCGCTTCAATATCTCGCACGTGTCCCGGGGTAACTAACTTGCTCTCCACCAGGCTGATACTTCTCCTGATGAAGAGCACCGATGCGAGCCCCATTCCTACAGCCACGGCGATACTCATATCGAAGAAGATGGTAAGTAAAAAACAGGTGAGCAAGGCAATAATGTCGTCCCTGGGTGCGATCTTGATGATACGCACGAAATGTCTGGCTTCGCTCATGTTCCAGGCCACCATCAGCAGCAGTGCCGCCATGGAGGCCATCGGAATATAGGAAAGCAGTGGCGACAAGGACAGAATCGCGAGCAGGATAAACAGTGCATGGGTAACCGAGGCGACCGGTGAGGACGCACCTGCGCGGATACTTGCCGCCGTGCGGGCAATGGCCGCGGTGGCGGGTATTCCGCCAAACAATGGTGCAATGATATTTCCGATGCCCTGCCCGATTAGTTCATCGTTCGGCCTGTGCTTTTTTCCCGACAGGCCATCGGCGACGACTGCGCAGAGCAATGACTCAAGCGCACCCAGTACCGCTATCGTGATGGCACCGGCGAACAGGGTATTCAGTAACTGAAAACTGAAGCCAATCGGTTTTCCGTCTGTAGCAGGCAGGTTCCACGGCCAGTCGAAGGACGGCAGGACTGGCGGGATGCCGCTACCGTTTAGCCCGTTGATCTCATAATGAAATCGCGTGCCGATGGTAGCAACGGAGAAATCGCTACTGAAATGCGACAGTAACCACGCGATGACTGACCCGATCAACAGGGCGACCAAATGTCCCGGTATCCGTGACTTCAGCCGTTGCCAGTAAAGCAGGACCGCAAAGGTAATCCCTCCGATTAACAACTCCTGCCAATTGGTGGTTGGTAATGACTTGACGATCAACAGGAGCTTGTCGATGTAGTGTCCATCCAGCACCGGGACTTCCAGGCCAAGTAGATCCTTGATCTGCAGCGTCGCGATTACCACACCGATTCCCGAGGTAAACCCGATAATTACAGGATACGGCACTATCTCGATCAAGCGACCAAACCGTGCGAGCCCCATCAGCACCAGGATAATGCCGGCAAGGAGGCCACTTAGCAGCAGGCCGCCGAAACCGTACTGCTGCACTATTGGCAGAAGCACAACAACGAAGGCGGCCGTGGGGCCGGAAATGTTTACGTGCGATCCGCCGCTTAGCGCAATAACAATACCTGCAACAATCGCCGTGTACAGGCCGTGTTGAGGTGGCACACCGACGGCAATTGCCAGCGCCATCGACAGTGGCAAAGCGATGACGCCAACTGTCAATCCAGCCAACAGGTTTGATCGAATGCTCGATGGCGAGCGTTCGGTTTTTAATGAATCAGATAGTGCAGAGAACATAGATATTCAGCCGGTAGAATTGGAAGCACTAACTCGATAGCCAGACTTCGGCTATTGCTCTCTTGTCACGGTCAAATGCCTTGATTTCCAGACCCGGATACAGAGTCCCCTCGAATTCACTGATCTTTTTTAGCCATGTCTTGTCCGTTAAAACTGTAGCACGATTGAATTTTTTCATTAGCCGCAGCATTGGAACAAGTCGGGAGAATTCAATCACTATTGCGCTCAATGTCGGCAGACGAAAGTCAACAACATCATATAGCATTTTGCCGTTTTCAATATCCTCCGACTTGCCAACCAGTTCATCGAGCGCCGTTCTCATCCCGTCGGCATCGAGACTTCCGCTCATTTCGATGTCCAGCCGATCATCGCCAACCCGAGTGATCTTATACATGTCTCCTCCAGAGCTTGTGTTCCCAGCCAAGATCGACCGGCTACTATCAGGTAGTGATTCAACGCACCTTTTATCGTAAGTATCTGACCGCCGCATCACTGGACACAAGCAAATGCAGTGAATTTTCTCAAATCGCCGGCAGAAACTAGCGCCGCCAGAACTCCGGTGTAAGCATTAGCAGTACCGCAAATATTTCCAGGCGACCAAATAGCATGCTCAATATCAAGAGCCATTTTGCAGCGGAATTCACCAGTATGAAATTGCTAGCGACGTCGCCCAAACCAGGCCCCAGGTTGTTGAGGCAGGTCGCGACAGCCGAAAATGCGGTGACCACATCCAGACCGGTTGCCATTACCAGCACACTGAAAACGACAAAAATCAGGATATAGGTGGCAAAGAAAGCGACTACGGATTCCAGGGTTCTTTCCGGCAATATGTGGCCACCAACCCGGGCAATCTGGATACTCTCCGGATAGAGCATTTTGCGCATATTCAGCATACTGTGCTTGATCATGATCATCATCCGAATGACTTTCATACCGCCTGCAGTTGAGCCGGCACAGCCACCCATAAAACTGATATAGATAAGCAGCATCGGAAGGAAAACTGGCCAAAGTGAGAAATTGTCGGTCGCGAAGCCAGTACTGGTTATCACCGATATCACCTGAAATGTGCTGATTCGTAATGCATGCGTGATATCCATCTGATGATGGAAGTTGAGTTGCGTCAGCGTGACAACTAGAACAAGAGCAAAAATAATTACCAGGAATGTTCTAACTTCCGCATTCTGCCAGTAGAAGCGCAGACTCTTGCCATGCAACGCTGCGAAATGAACACCGAAACTGATTCCGGCAAGTACCATGAATATTTCCGCCAGTATCTCGATATTGACACTCTTGAAATAGGCGATACTTGCATCGTGCGTGGAAAACCCACCGGTGGAAATCGTGGACAGGCTATGTGCCACCGCATCGAACGGGGTCATCCCCGCCACCCAGAACGACAGCGCGCATACGACTGTTAACCCGACGTAAATAATCCAGAGTAAGCGCGCGGCATGAGCCACCCGCGGGGTGAGCTTCTCCGACTTCATGGGTCCCGGCGTTTCGGCGCGATAAAGCTGCATTCCACCGACGCGCAACATTGGCAGAATCGCGATCGCCAATACGATGATCCCCATGCCACCAAGCCATTGCAGCTCCTGCCGGTAAAACAGGATGGACTTCGGCATTTGGTCCAGACCCACCAATACCGTTGCACCCGTCGTGGTAAAAGCCGAAATCGATTCGAACATCGAATCCGTGAAACTCAGATGTGGCCCAAGGATGAAAGGGAGAGCGGCGAACATGCCCAGCACCAGCCAGAACGCTGGCACAACAATAAAGACTTCACGATAACCTAGATTGGTATCCGCATTTCGACATGGGAACCAGAGAAGAACCCCGCTGACCTGCATGATCACCAGGCTCGCTGTGAAGTGCAGTAGCTCGCCATCGTGGTAATACGCAGAAATAAGGATTGGCGGTACAGTGGTCAGACTGAACAGCGCCAGAAGCATCCCCATGATTCTCAAGATGACGGTCAGGCGCACGAAACCTCAGACTTCAGGCGGGCAGCGCCGGGCAAAGTGGACATGGGAATAGCGAACACCTGAATTTAAGACACCCTATTTTAACCGTAATAATTCACATGCAAACCAGCGTCAGCAGATTAAGTTGAAACCAACCGCCGGTGGCCGATCGCCAAATGTCGCCCCCCGGGGGGAAACCGGACCGGAGCGAATACCTCCGCATCTACGTCCACCTCATGCGATCCCCGGAATGTACACGCCTTGCGGAGGCCGCACCGAATAGCCTTGTTTTCTAGTAAAAAACCGTTATATATAGAAATACTTGCAGATGATAATGATTCCTATTATCATAGCTATATTACCAATCCTTTATGTAAGAATTTTCTAAATTAGGACCGATACTGCACCATGAAAAAGAACATCTTTACAGCCCTGATATTACTCTTGCTGAGCCCGCTTGCGATGGCCGCTACGCCACATTACAAGCTGGTGATATCCAACCACCGGTTTGAGCCGACCGAGATAACCATTCCGGCCAACACCCGGGTCAAGCTGGAAGTCATCAACCAGGACAACACTCCGGAAGAATTCGAAAGTCCCTCCCTGCACCGTGAAAAGATTATCGGCGGCCTGCAAACCGGCTTCGTCAATATTGGTCCCCTTTCGCCCGGCGTCTACGAATTCGTTGGCGAGTTTCACGAAGACACGGCCAAGGGTCGTATCATCGTCAAGTAGGTGGCATCAATATGTTTGGAACAGCAATTATTATTTTTCGCGAGGTGCTGGAAGCAGCGCTGATTGTTGGATTGGTGCTGGCCGCAACCCGTGGTGTTGCAGGACGTCTACGCTGGGTCAGCGTCGGTATCGGTAGCGGCATATCAGGAGCTGTATTACTTGCGCTGGTGGCTGACAAAATAAACTCTCTCGGCGGGGGCATGGGCCAGGAGCTGATGAACGCCACCATATTGTCTTTCGCCGTGGTGATGCTTTCCTGGCACCTGTTATGGATGAGAAAACACGCGACGGAAATCAGCGCCAAAATGAAGCGTGTTGGTGCTGCCGTGAGCAATGGCGATCGTGAACCGGTGATTCTTGCCATTATTGTGGGCCTGGCGATCCTGCGTGAAGGTAGTGAGGCCGTCATTTTTCTGTACGGTATCGCAGCAGCAGGTACCAATCCCGCTGAATTGTTCTTTGGTGCTGCATTGGGCGTGCTCGCAGGAATCGCCGCCGGCACAGTGCTCTACCTCGGTATTGCGCGCATCCCGGTCGGCAGATTGTTCCAGGTTTCCGGCTGGCTGATTTTATTGCTTACTGCAGGCATGGCATCGCAAGCAGTGAGTTACATGGTGCAGGCGGACGTGTTTCCCGCCCTCGGTTATGCAGTCTGGGATACGTCATGGCTGCTGTCGCAAAACAGCATTCCCGGCCACGTGCTCCATATCCTGATTGGCTATGTCGATCACCCCATGGGAATACAATTGCTGGTCTATGCGCTGACCATCGGTTTGCTGGGGTCAGCAGTATTCTTGCTAAATCAGCAGCAAAGTAGACAGCAGCAAAATAGAGCTGCCGCCTGAGCGAAACCACCGAAGAATTTTCTCAACACAAAAAAACCGACGAAAGTCGGTTTTTTTGTTGGACCGGGAAAGAATTCAGCCATGCAATTTGGCGAATAGTTCTTTCAACATTGTCTTCCTGGCTAGGGCCTGCGCTTCGGCCACTGCATGCGGATAATTCGGTACATCTCCCAACCGGCGAAGATCCGGCCAGCCCATAAAAGTAGCTGGTGTTTCGGCGTCAGTAGTCGCGATGAAACTGTGAACACCGGGTATACCCTGAGTGCGCGACCGATGCCCAACAATGTGTCGGCGAGCCGGAATGGCCTGTCCACGATTCGCGCCAGATAGCTTAACTCGCTGCGCTGGATGTTGGCGCGGGCGACCAGCAGCTGTTTCCGTTGCTCAATTTCGTCGAGGCGTCTGCTCATGACTATCCCAACAAATTGTCCTTGTCTTTGCGTAGCTCAGCGACCGTGGTCGAAAATGCCTTCGGCTTGTTGCGCAACTTGCTACGCACTACCAGCGCACTGGCAAAGCCCAGCACCAGGTAGACTGCCGTGCAGATCCCAACCACCTCCAGTCGATGTGTATCCCAGTAGATCACTATTACCAGGAACGTCGCCAATATAATGCCGATACTGATAAAGAATACCGCCACCAAACCGTAGAGGGTGATCTCCTGTAGTCGTATCCGTTCCTCTTGCAGCTCGGTGGTGGCAAGCTCAACCCGGGTAATCGCAAGTTCGACCAGCGTTGCAATCATGCGCTTCAGTGAACTCAGCAAATTGCTAGCCGCACCCTGGCCGGACTCTACGTGGTTTTCATCATCCATATCGAGCTAGCGCCTACCCAGTAGCATGCCCAACAGGAAGCCAACACCAGCAGCGATAGCCGCGCTTTGCCATGGATTCTCATGCAATAATTGGTCGGTCGCCTGGTAGGCGGCACGGGCACGATCGGCCACGTCGCCTTCCAGCTCATCGAGCTTGCGCCGGGCATTGTTGATATTTTCCTCGGCCCGGGCACGTACGCCGGCAACCTTGTCGTTGGTCTGGTTGGCCGTGGCCTTCAGCAGCTCCTCGGCGTCATGGATTACCGCCTTGAAATCCTTGATCAACTGCTCTTTGGCGTCATCAGTGGTTTTAGGTTTGGCCATATCTAGTTCCTTTTCCGTATAACGGATCGACATTTACTACTGAACCCCTATTTATACAGGGCGCCCCTCTTGCTAACTATAGCCGGATCGATCAGCAGGACATTGATTTTGGTCAAAATGCGTGCAAACCAGTCGATTTTTGCTAAAACCAGGATCAACCCGATTCAGCCAATTTTTTGGCCCGAATATAGAGGAATTAGTTAGTCTGCAAAAACGCTCAAGCGCCAATTGTGGTTGCGATTTGCACTTGTAGTCTACAGCCGCCTGATGGCGGCTTACCCTATATATTGTTCTTTCTACCCTGGCTATTTATATTGGGAGAGTAATTTATACGTTGCTTGGGGTCCACTATGAAACGCGTTACCGGCTATATCAATAAACAACGCATCCTGGTTCTGTTTTTTCTAGGAAGTTTCAGCGCTGTGGTATTGGCCATCGATATTCAGGGCATTGCAGGTTATAGATTAGGGGAGATCCTGGATAAAACACTCGTTTTGACTGAAGCAAAGGAAGATGGTGGAGCGGTTGTCTACCGTGTCAAAATGCTTGCTTCGGAACCACTGGTCGAACTGCTCACGGTCCGTATTACCACGCAGCAGCAGATTCACCGGATAAGTGCCTATTCGCCCGTCCTGACCGAGAAAGACTGCCAGACTCGAATGACGGAATTGCGAATCCAAACTGAAAAACAGTTCCCCAAGCTTGGATACTATGCGATGGCTGACGGTGAATTATTCTATCAGGACGACCGCACCTATACGCTGGATTGCGTCAGGTTAGATGGCGAGATTCGATTGCGCCAGGAATATTCAGACGACAAACTGGCCGCACAATCAAAAAAGGGTTAATACAATAACCGGATCTTTTTTAATCCTGACCTGGATTTCTATAGCGTTTTGACATACTCCAGCATGGCCTGCGCATGTCCTTCCGGAGTGACTCCATAAATCACCTCGGCAAGATCCCCCGCTTTGTTGATCACAAACGTTGACCGTACGATGCCCATTTTTTTCACACCGTCTTTTTCTTTTTCTTGCCATACCCCATAGGCGTCACACAACTCACCGCTCGTGTCAGCCAGCAAATCGACCTTAAGGCCAAACTTGTCGATAAAGGCCTGGTGGCTCTCGCATGAATCCTTGCTCACCCCCAGCACTACTGTATCGGCTTTGGAAAACTCTGCGGCGAGCGCTGTAAACTGATTCGCCTGGATGGTGCATCCCGGCGTGTCGTCTTTCGGATAAAAATACAAGACTACGTTCTTCTTGCCCAGGTAATCGGACAAACGAATCATCTCATCGTGCTGGTTCGGCGTAGTGAATTCAGGTGCCTTCTGGTTTTTCTTGAGCATGGGTTTTGCCTTTCGTAGATTGGGAGGTCTGGAAGCGATTTTACTAGACTCTTTGTTTAACACGAGCCCGCGTGCCTATTCTCCTGTTGCGGCTATTATGTTCCGCAAAAGGTTTGGCTGACTACCTCTTCAGGCTCAGGGGGCAGCTTGTATCGATCCTTGCCTTCCTGCTCCACAAATGGATTCTGCAATACCTCGTGCAGTTCATGGAAGACAGAAAAATCATTGTGGTCTTCGGCCGCACGGATGGCCGCTTCGATTTGATGATTCCGTGGAATATACACAGGGTTGACCGCATTCATTTGAGCCTGTCGCTCCGCGTCGCTTTGCGGTTCAAAATTCAGTCGCTGGCGCCACGCCGCAACCCAGTCATCAAACTCTTGCGGATTATCAAACAATCGTCTGATTTCATCGTCTCGCGCTGACGATTGCGCATCCAACTGAGACAGGTAGTGGAATGTCAGGGTAAAGTCGGCACTATTGTCTGCCATCCGGTTCAGCAAGTCTTCAATGAGAGGCTTATCTTCTTCGCTTACTGCGGTATCGACATTTTCCGACAAACCGCACTTTTCACGCATACCGGTTAGCCATGCATTCTGGTAAGACGCCACATAGGGTTTCAGGACTTCCTGCGCAATTTCTACTGCGGCTTTCCCATCGTCTGCCAGCAACGGGACAAGGGATTCCGCCAGTCTTGTCAGATTCCACAAGCCGATGCCGGGCTGATTGTTATAGGCGTAGCGACCGCCTTGATCGATCGAACTGAATACCCTCTTATGATCGTAATCATCCATGAAAGCACAGGGCCCGTAGTCGATGGTTTCTCCTGCGATCGACATGTTGTCGGTGTTCATCACGCCATGGATAAATCCCAGCTGCATCCACTGGGCAATCAAAGATGCCTGTTTATCCGCCACCGCCTTTAACAACTCCATGTAGGGATTTTCGGCGTCGGCGACCTCGGGGTAGTTACGTTGAATCACGTGGTCTGCCAGTTTCTTTACGGACTCCACGTCATCCCGGGCGGAGAAATACTGAAATGTCCCAACACGAACAAAACTCCTGGCGACGCGCGTAATCACAGCACCCGGTAGATAGCGATCTCGCGCCACTTCCTCGCCAGTTGTCACCGCCGCCAGGGCACGCGTAGTCGGAACACCCAGTTTTTCCATCGCCTCGCTCACCAGGTACTCGCGTAACACGGGGCCCAACGCCGCACGACCATCGCCATTGCGGGAAAATGCAGTACGGCCGGAACCCTTTAAGTGAACATCGAAGTAGTCACCTCCCGGACCCTGCACTTCGCCCAACAGGATCGCACGACCGTCTCCCAGGTACGGATTGAAGTGGCCAAACTGATGCCCCGAGTAGGCCATTGCCAGGGGCTCCGCGCCTTCAGGCACGACGTTTCCGGAGAACACTGCGGCACCCGTGTCCGGTGAGAGAGGAATGGGAGAGATTCCAAGCGATGCCGCCAGATCGTCGTTGAACCTGATCATTGCCGGTTCGGCTACGGGCGTCGGGCGGGTCTTTACATAGAACTGCTCCCCGAGGGCGACATACCGATTTTCGAAAGGAATCTGGATCATCTTGGCTCAATAGAAATGCCGGAAACCAACATTGTAAATGAGGTCCGGCCTGACATAGCCAGAAAAACGTTAGGGGTAAGAATCGGCCGGTAGAAAGATTTCATCATTCTAGCCAGTCTCTACTCAACCACGAGCTGCTGACACGGGATTGGGAACAGCCTGCTCCAGTACAGTGCATAGATGGCTGTGCGATGTAGTTTGCACCATAACTATGCATGCTGCAGTGAACTAGTACCTTCGGCATCAGCAGACTGGACATTTTTCCCTATTAA
>JAJDNE010000103.1 GCA_022340825.1 Acidiferrobacterales bacterium
AGCAACTCCTGGCATCAAACCAGAAGGCGATCACCAGGCACTAGTTTTAAGTAACCGATTCATCCCGGCTAACTATTGGTGTGGCGTTCGTTAACAACGGTAGATTGATGACGTCTTCAACCGTGACGTTTTCAACAGTTCCTTTAGTTTCCCGAAAGTCAATTTCTCCCAAGCGGGACCGTAAGACTGATAAATCAATTTGCAGTTTTTACGCAGTACTTCCGATTCGGGCGATACCGGCTCGAAGTTGTCGGGATGATAGAAATAGACAGGTGATTTCGTCTTCAGCACTTCAGTCAATTCAGAATAATTGTCCAGGGTATGGTGCGTTACCTTGTGCGGTGCATAAAACTCCAGTCGCGGTGGTTGCGTCTGGTAGAAAAGGTAAGGTGTCGCGCCGAGGGAATAGAACTCGAAATGATCAGGCGCAATGTGCTGAATGAATCGATGCACCGATACCTCGGGCCGTGGCGGTCGGATACTGGTCAACACCAGTGCCAGAAAATTGATGGCGACAAAGAAATAGAAGGCCCACCGCACCCAGCGTTTGTTGCCAAGAAATGGATTACCTCCCTTGCCTTCGACAAACCATTTCTCCGGAATGACAAATATCAAACCCGCGAGGATGAGTGGGAACACCGGGATCAGGAAACGGATCTCCTTGTGACTCAATGCCATGTGGACAAGCACGAACAGAACCGTAATCCATGTGATGACGTTTTTCGGGTATTTACGCCAGAACAAAAAGGCAGCCACCAGTAGCACCGGCCCGACTGGCTGAATCAGCATGGAGAAAATATAAAAATACCAGGGATCAGTACCAAACGATGCGGCCTTGCCTTCTATCAGGTTTACCCGCAGGTAGTTCCAGGGCACCAGTTCGAATTCGCCATAACCAATCGTATCCAGCAGGACGCCAAAGGCGACGGTTGCCAACACCACGACACTGAACAACACCAGCTGGCGAATCGGCGTTTTCTGTATCAATAACATCCATGCCGCGATCGCGACAATGACAAACCCCATTTGATAGCGCACATTGAACATCAGCCCCAGGCACACTGCGGACAGCACCAGGCCAGGGGCAGAGAACTGCATCGACCCGGATATCGGCCCCATCTCCGGCTGAGGCGGCGGGTCTTCTTCCGGATTCTTTCTTAGCAGGACGAGTGCCGACAGGGCGAACAGTAACAGGATGGAAGAAACAGTTTCGGAGGAAGTTCGGGTATTGTGAAACGGGAACAACCAGAACAACCCGAATACAATTGCCAGCCAACGTTTCTGCGCAGCGAGCGGCAACCAGCGCGCAACCGTGATACAGAACAACACCAGTGCGGCCATTCCGATTATGCCTGTCCCTAGACGTATTACCGCGTCATGGACAAACGGGTTGGTAATGCCGATTGCCTCAAGCACTCCAATGATCGCCATGTAGGCATAGGGTTGAGTCCAGGGGCGGATGCGGGAGTGATATTCCCATACCATACGATCTTCATTTTGCGGATGAAGCTTGATATGCGCGAACTCGAGTGTCTGGAAGTGCTGATCAGGATGGAAGAAGCCGACTGACACCAGCGCCGCCAGGACATAGAACACCGAGCTGATAGCAAAGTATCGAATCAGGTCTCGCCTGAATTCATCATCAATACGAAGTGACTGGAAATTCATTTTGTTCTGCAATTAATCATGTGCGCAGATTCTCTTGATCTATATCAAGGACGCTATGCCTTGCTTCCTGCTTACTACTTTATACAGGTTGCCAAAGGATACCGAATTATGAATACAGAAAATACCGTTCGCGTTTGGGATGTCAGTGTCCGGATATTTCATTGGTCCCTGGTGATTTCATTTGCGGTTGCCTATGTTACCGGGGAGGAAAGTGACCTGATCCACGCCTATGCCGGCTATGTCGTTCTCGCCCTGCTTTGCTATCGTATTGTCTGGGGCATTGTTGGTAGCCGCTATGCCCGATTCTCAAGCTTTCTGTTTGGTCCTGCCACGATCATCAGCTATATCAAGAACTTGCTAGGTGGAAAGGCAAAAAGATATCTTGGTCACAATCCGGCCGGCAGCGCGATGGTGTTTGTTTTGCTCATCAGCCTGTCGATAACCGTATGGACCGGACTTGAACTGTACGCGACGGAAGGCAAGGGGCCGCTTGCCGACAATGCAATAATTGTTATCGGCACTGCACACGCTGATGGACACGAAAACCGCGGGAACGGTGGTGAGGAATTCTGGGAAGAGTTCCACGAGGTTGCATCAAATTTCACACTGGTGATGGTATTTATTCATATTCTCGGCGTGCTGTTCTCGAGCAAACTGCACAAGGAGAACCTGGTAAAAGCAATGATCACCGGAAGAAAGCGGGCGCCCTAGTTTCATTACACAGCCGGGGAGCTGGCCAGACGATCATGGCTCGCGCAGTGATTGTACGGTCAGCTCATCTTCGTCACGATTTTCCTTGTCTATCTTGATCAGGGTTTCGACAAAGGGATCATACATCCATAAAAACCTGACCGGTGTTGCCGCGGTCACAGTGAATATGCGCGGCTTGAGCGAGGAAATCGGCGCTGCGGCCTGAGGCGTCTGGGCCTCGACGATAATTTTTTCACCATCTTCCGCCTCGAGTTCCAGCGCTCCCTCGAGCAAATACATGTTCCAGTTGTCTTTCGTACCACGCGCCAACAGCTGCGTGGTAATCGGTGCCCGGAATATCGGGTGCTGGTCGGCCAGAATTACCAGGCCGTCCATGCTCAGGCCCCGGAAGCGTCTATACATTTTCAGCTGCTCGGGTTTCACGTACTGATAGGGATCCTCCAGCCACTTGCCGACTCGCTCGTATGTCTCGGGCTCACAGTACGTTTGCATCAGGCTGGAGAACTCCTGCGTGGAGCGGTCTCCAAAGATGTCGGCCAAAGCGCGATCGACCTGCGCGGACATACCGTCGGTGACCGGCTGACTGATCACACCGGCTTTGCCCTTCTGGTTCAGGAAACCATATGCGTTCTTGCGCGCGTCTTTATGAATAACACCTTCGTAAATTTTACGGGTGACGGCGACGATTTCCTTGTTGCTGCGGCGACTGACCGGCAACGGTGCCAGCAGATTCAGCACGTCCATTACCGGTGTGGTTTTGTCCTCGGGATGTTCTTCCCGCGACAGCACCGACAAGTAATCGGCTAGTGATTTCTTGCGAAAATAGAGCACCGGACAGTATATCTGCACCCCAGGGAGTGACTCGTCGTGGTGTTCCAGCAGCAACTCGATGCCCTGGTAAATGCTCTTTTCAATATTGCGCTTTTGAAATGAGGTGAGCTCCGCACCCTGGGTACCACCAGATGGGTACAGCTTTCGCAATATATGTTGATCGACGGCAAAGCTCGCAGACTTCCATGGCTGCTCCTCATGGGTAGGGTAAACAATACCGACCCGATAACCGGGGCGGTCCGGGTCTTCCTTGTATTGCTTCAGCAGCTGCTCGATGATTTCCGCAAAGGCGGCAGTAGACTCTTTGTGAAGTACGAACTCACCTTTTAGGGTGTAGGAACCCAACTGCCCATTATCAAGCAGGATAAAAAAATTGGTTAAGTCTGGAATGGCGTCAATGAGTTTCACGGCACTGGCACTAAATGCGCTTCACGAAATTGGCAATGTCGTCAACGACTTCTTCCTCGATTACGAGGAAGTTGCCTTCCCTTTCGATCCCGTAACTGGAAATGCCGATAATGCCGTCACCGCCGGGAAACAGAATTACGCTTGCTACGGCTTTATCCGTCGGTATCAAAACTAGCTGAATTGTCGCGCCAGTAC
>JAJDNE010000112.1 GCA_022340825.1 Acidiferrobacterales bacterium
AGGGCGGGACGCACTTATCTCGTCCGGTGACAAGGACCTGGCGCAGTTGGTGAACAAGCACATCAACATGGTCGATACGATGAAGGACGTGGTCTACGACCATGATGGTGTTATCGACAAGTTCGGTGTGCCACCAGAGCGTATCATTGATTACCTGACGTTGGTTGGTGATACCTCGGACAATATCCCCGGCGTGCCCAAGGTGGGTCCCAAGACCGCTGCCAAGTGGCTGGAGGAGTATGGCACGCTGGACGACCTGATCGCCCATGCCAACGAAGTCAAGGGTAAGGTCGGCGAGAATCTGCGCGATGCGCTGGAACAGATTCCGTTATCGAAAGAACTGGTCACCATCAAGCGTGACGTCAAGCTAAAACAAAAACCGAAAGACCTGTCGCGTCAGGAAATGGATGAGTCAAGATTGCGCGATCTGTTTGCACGTCTTGAATTCCGAAGCTGGCTAGCTGAACTGGGTGGTACCAATGTCGGTGAGAAACCAGCAGACGCCGAGGGCAAATATGAGGCGGTACTCACCATGAAGGCGCTGGACGCATGGATCGCGCGTTTGAAAAAAGCAAAGCTATTCGCCTTCGATACCGAGACCACCAGCCTCAATGTCCTGGATGCCGAGATCGTTGGCGTCTGTTTCACTGACAAGATCGGCAAGGGGGCGTACGTACCATTGGCGCATGACTATCCCGGTGCACCGGATCAGCTTGATCGCGACGAAGTGCTGGAAATTTTAAAGCCGCTGCTGGAAGACCCGAAACAGGAAAAGGTCGGGCAGAACCTGAAGTATGATGCAGAAGTGCTCGCCAACTACGACATCGATCTGCAAGGTATCCGTTTCGACACGATGCTCGAGTCTTACGTGCTCGATTCAACCGCGTCGCGCCACGACATGGATAGCCTTGCGCTCAAGTACCTGGGCCACAAAACCATCAAATACGAAGAGGTCGCCGGTAAGGGCAAGGGCCAGATCACGTTCAACGATGTCGCGCTGGAACAGGCGGTGCCGTATGCGGCAGAAGATGCCGACATTACCTTGCGCCTGCACGAAGAGTTGTGGCCGCGTCTGCAGAAAATCCCGTCCCTGGAAAAACTGTTTAACGAAATTGAAATGCCGCTGGTCAAGGTGCTGGTGCGCATGGAGCGTACCGGCGTAAAAATAGACGCGGCGATGTTGCGTAAACAAAGCCAGCAGTTGGCCAAGCGCATTCTGGAAATCGAGGCATTGGCGCACAAAGCGGCGGGTCAGCCTTTCAACCTGGGTTCGCCCAAGCAGATCCAGGAAGTGTTGTATGACAAACTGGAATTACCAGTACTAAAAAAGACACCGAAGGGCGCGCCATCAACGGCAGAAGAGGTATTGCAGGAACTTGCACTCGACTATGAGCTGCCCGAACTGATTCTGGAGTGGCGCGGACTGTCCAAGCTCAGGTCCACCTATACCGACAAGTTGCCGGAAATGATCAACCCGCGAACCGGTCGGGTGCACACGTCTTATCACCAGGCAGTTGCCGCCACCGGCCGGTTCTCTTCATCCGATCCGAACCTGCAGAATATCCCGGTACGCAGTGCCGAAGGCCGACGCATTCGCCAGGCGTTCGTGCCGGAAAAAGGCAACGTGATGATGTCAGCTGACTATTCGCAGATTGAATTGCGGATCATGGCGCACCTTTCCAAGGACAAGGGCCTGCAAAAGGCATTTAGCGAGGGCGCCGATATTCACCGCGCAACAGCGGCCGAGGTATTTGGTGCAGCGCCGGATGATGTCACCAGCGAGCAGCGGCGCAACGCCAAGGCGATCAACTTCGGGTTGATCTATGGCATGTCCGCGTTCGGATTGGCACGGCAACTGAAGATTGATCGTGGTGCGGCGCAGGAATATATCGACCTGTATTTCTCACGCTACCCGGGCGTGAAGGAATACATGGACTCTACCCGCGCCAATGCCCACGACCAGGGCTATGTCGAAACGCTATTTGGCCGACGCCTTTACCTGCCCGATATCAACGCCAGCAACCACAACAGGCGTCAGTACGCAGAGCGGACCGCCATCAACGCACCGATGCAGGGAACCGCCGCTGATCTGATCAAATTGGCCATGCTGGCGGTCGACAAGTGGATTCAGAAGGACGCATCCGAGATCAAGATGATTATGCAGGTGCACGACGAGCTGGTGTTCGAGATTCCGAAAAAACTGGTTGGAGACGCTGAAAAACAGGTGCGAAAGCTTATGACCGGCGTAGCCAGGCTGGATGTGCCGCTGCTGGTGGATGTTGGTACTGGTAAAAACTGGGACGAGGCCCACTAACTCCCGGTAAATTATCTACTATATAAGGGAGAAGTCAGACCAACTAGTAAGGGAGTGTGCTGCAGCGTGCCTGCAAGCAACAGCGCTAAATGACACCGTTGCCAAAAATGCGTCCCTGGACCCTGTGGTTCCAGGACGCCGAACTCGAATCCGCATACCACGAAAGCCATAAAAGCTGGGTGCCGAAAAATATGCGCATCGCGCTTATATTTGCCCTGGTCATGGTGCTGGCGTTTATGCTGCTTGATTCGGCTGTCATGCCGGAGCATCGTGATCAGCTGCTGTCATTTCGATTCTTCACAATCCTGGTTTTTGTGATTTTGATAGGGCTCACGCTCCATCCGTTTGCCAGTGAGCACAACCAGAAAACAGCGTGGATTGCGGGCCTCATCGGCTTGTCCCACGTGGTCGGTGTGGTCGCGCTGATATCTCTGGAAAATGGATATAACTACTACGTGGGTGTCGTTATCGCACCGGCGTTTTTCAATTTGCTCGGGCTGCGCTTTGTCCAGACCGTATCGCTCACGCTGATTCTCATACTCGCCTATAACGTGGTCGTCATCCTGATAAAACATATCCCGAGTGTGATGCTGCTGAACAACAACCTCTTTGTTATCGGAGTTGGGGTAGTAACCGCGGCTGTACGCTATACCATGGAACGCCAGCAACGATTGGTTTTTGCTCAGTCGCATATGATGAAAGAACTAAAAGAAAAAGCAGACGCGGCAAATATCGCCAAGTCGCGCTTCTTTAACAATATGTCACACGAGTTGCGTACCCCGCTCAACGCCATTATCGGTTACAGCGAAATGCTGATGGAAGATGCCGAGCATCGGAAGGGTTCATCTCAACATAACGACCTGGGCGCGATCGAGCAGGCCGGGCGACACCTTTTAAGCCTCATCAACGATGTGCTTGACCTGGCTAAGCTGGATGCCGGCAAGGTCGAGCTGCATGTCGAGACTGTCTACCCGGCTGATTTGCTAGAACGCATTCGCACCACTGCGGCACCGCTGGCGAGAAAAAACGGCAATCGACTGAAGATTGATACTAGTAGCGCGCCTGAGGAAATGAAGGCGGACGCGATGCGGGTGGAGCAGGTGCTGATCAACCTTGTCAGCAACGCCAGCAAATTTACCAGTGATGGTTTAATTTCCATATCGGTTGCACAGGCGGAGGACGCAGTGCTGTTCAGTGTTAGCGATACCGGTATTGGCATGTCTCCCAGGCAGGTCGAACATTTGTTTGATGAATATCAGCAAGCAGACTCTTCGATCGCACGCGATTATGGTGGCACCGGACTGGGGCTGGCGATAAGCAAGCAGTTGGTAGAATTGATGGGTGGCAAGATAACGGTGGAGAGTCGTCCGGGGCAGGGTTCGGTCTTTACCGTCGCTCTGCCGAACTAACGTTTTTGCCTACCCTGGCTATTCGAAAAACCTCGATAAACTGGTGTCTCGTGTGTCTATCCGCGCTATATACCGTACCGGGCCGACAACAAGATTTTTTCTGAAGAATAAGGGCAAGGGTCGGGACTAGTTCGGTAACAACCTGGTAAAAAATGCCTTGAGATACTCGGTTTCCGGAATACCGGGATGCACCGGGTGATCCGGGCCCTGCTGGCCATGCTCGAGAATCTGCGCAAATCGGTCGATGTGGCGCGAAGCGCCGAGGATGATTTCCCGCAGTTTGTCCTGCTGCAAGTGATAGGAACACGAGCAGGAGATCAGTATCCCGTCCTTGCTTAATACCTGCATCGCCATCCGGTTGAGTCGGTGGTAAGCCTTCAACCCCTCGTTCACGTCCTTCTTGCGCTTGATAAATGCGGGCGGATCAATGATGACCACGTCGAATTTCTCGCGCTCTGCGCGAATCTGTCGCAGGGCCTCGAAAGCCTCTTCCTTGACTGCAATCACCTTGTCGCCAACATGGTTCAGTTCCGCGTTGGCGTTAACCGTATCAATCGCCAGGGCGGAACTGTCGACGCAGGTGACCGAGTCGGCACCGGCCATGGCTGCCTGTATGCCCCAGCCGCCGACATAACTGAAGACATCGAGTACGCGCATCCCTCTCACATACTTCTGCATGCTGGCGCGGTTGCTGCGCTGGTCATAGAACCAGCCGGTCTTCTGGCCGCTGGTGGCAGAGGCAGTAAAATGTGCACCGTTCTCGATAATCTCCAACTGCTCCGGCATCTCGCCAGCAACCGTTGCAACGTAGCTGTCCAGGCCTTCCAGTTCCCGGCTGCTGGTGTCGTTGCGCAGCAGGATGGCGCGCGGCCGGATGACTTTCTCCAGGGCGATGACGATGTCGTCCTTCAGGCGCTCCATGCCCGCGGTCGTGATCTGAACGATCAGGACATCATTGAAGCGATCGACCACCAGCCCCGGCAGGCCGTCGCTGTCGCCGAAAGCCAGTCGGTAGTAGGGCTGATCGAACAGGCGTTCGCGCAACGACAGGGCAACGTTCAGCCGGTGGACGATCAGGGATTTGTCCAACGGGTACTTTGGATTGCGTGAGACCAGGCGAGCGCAGATCAGTGCGTGCGGATTGACATAGCCGGTGCCCAGGTTGTGGCCACTGGCATCCTGGATCAGCACCGCTTCGCCGGGCTCGAACGCCGTCAGCGGCGTATTCCGGTTGTCGATTTCGTTGCTGAAGATCCACATGTGCCCGGCGCGCAGGCGTCGGTCTTTGTGTTTCAGCAGGCGGAGGATGGGTAATGTCGCGGTCATGCTCGAAATTCGGTATTGGTCGGGGGCCGCAGTATATCCCCTGTTCGCGGCAGGATCTGTTGAACTTTTCGCCTGTGACACCATCTATAGGTGTAAGACGGTCGCCCGACCGTCTTACACCCGCTCCTCCTCCCTGAGCGGGCGAGTCCTGGTCCACATACACCAGGATATTGTTTGCCCCGGGCTCATCGTAATAGATAAGGTCCGGGGCTTTTTTTAGCCTTTAATCCTGTTCATCCCGCGGAATCTCCAGCCACTCCGCGATCTGTGCCTGGGCGTCATCCACTCCCTCGCGCTTGGTCGCTGAGAATGGCTGCACGCTGGCAATCGGCCAGTTTTCCGACAGCTGCCGATTTACCTTGGCCAGCGTTGACGCCGCCGCACCCCGTTTCAGCTTGTCGATCTTGGTCAGCAGGATATGCACCGGCATATCCACGGCCTGGCACCAGTTGAGCATCTGTTGGTCGCCGGCCGTCAGCGGGTGGCGGCAATCCATGAGCAGAATCAGGCCGCGTAGGCTTTCGCGAGTCTCCAGGTAGCGATGCAAGGTCCGCTCCCATTGCTCCCTTACCGACCTGGCGACCTTGGCGTAGCCGTAGCCCGGCAGGTCGACCAGCCGCCGTGCAGCGCCCTCTACCGGTAAATCGAAGAAGTTGATGTGCTGGGTCCGCCCCGGCGTGCCGCTGGTGCGGGCAAGTCCCTTGCGCCCGGTGATCGTATTTAGCGCGCTGGATTTGCCGGCGTTGGAACGCCCGGCAAAAGCCACCTCCAGACCATCATCCGGTGGCAGCGACGACAGCGACGGAGCACCACGGCTGAACTCGATTTGTCGCAGTATTTCGTTGATATCCATGGCGAAAATTGACCTGAAAACTTGCTCTTGGTATATAAGGCCCCCCTTATTTGTTGGGTGGTCAGGTGGCGGGCCGGCACGCAGTGTAACCGTCAGTCACCAATACAGGGTACCCCCATTTACGCAAGAAGAAGCCATCGAGAGGTAACCCGATGAAAAAAGCGATGATTATTTTGGTTGGCGCAGGGCTAATCGCCTCCGCCGGGTCTGTAATGGCCGCTGGCAGCGTGGCGAAAGGCGAGAATCTGGCTGGCCGATGCGTGGGTTGCCATGGTGTTGGTGGTAACAGCACCAATCCCGAGTGGCCCAAGCTTGCCGGCCAGAGCGCAGGCTATATCGCCAAACAGCTGGCAGATTTCAAATCCGGCGCGCGCAAGAATCCGCTGATGAGCGGCCAGGCAGCTGGCCTGTCCAGCGCACAGATGGCAGATCTGGGCGCTTATTTTGCCGCTCAGAAGGTGACCGTCGGGGCAAAAAACGAAGCGCTGGCTAAAAAGGGGCAAAACCTCTACCGCGGTGGCAACTCCAAGACTGGCGTCGCCGCCTGTATGGCCTGTCATGGACCTGCTGGCGGGGGTATTCCACCGCACTATCCGTCGGTTTCCGGCCAGCACGCAAAATACACCGCCACCCAGTTACGGGCGTTTAAACGCGGTGACCGGTCTAACGACAACAAGATCATGTCCCAGATCGCATTCCGTATGTCCCACGAAGAGATCGATGCCGTGGCTGCCTATATGGAAGGCCTGACCGCCCGTTAAGCCGGTTTTGGCCCCCGGAGCCTGTCCGGGGGCCTGTTTCTCCCTGTTTTTCCGCTGTTTTAGCCCTGGTGCCGTTTTTCGGTACCCGGCGCCTGCCCCTGCGCGTCCCTCGTACCAAAATACGCCACCTGAATTACGCCCGCCTGAGAAATAAATTAGTCGATTTTTCAATAAGTTAGCACCGTACCCTCGGCTGGCACGGCTATTGCTATATGACATATGTAACGGAAAAGGGCATGGGCCCGACAGTCACGAATAAGGGAAGCGATTTCGGAGGTAGTACAAATGTTAAGCCATATTGTAAGCCTGGTGAGTCATTACGAGACAGATTTCGGTGCCAAACCGAACCTGGTCTATATGAACGAGACCCATTACGGCTACCTGCGTGAAGAAATGCCGGGCATCCGGGATCACCATGATCTGGTGTCGATCCTCGGTGTTGATATCGCTCTCAGTGACGAAATTATTCAGCCGACGGTGGCAACCGTCCGCTTCGGGGATGAAAACATCCTGGTAAGTTAAAACAGGTTTCTGCGCCAGACGTATGTGGGGGGTGCAGTAACACGGTCGGGTCTTCGGATCCGGCCGTTTTTTTGTTCCAAAACTGTCGTTTTGTCCGATCTCGGCGTTGGAGCCCTTTCTCCGAGTCTCATTAACTACATGTTAGCTGCGATTTTCGAAAGCACTCCGCCTCGATTTCGAACAAAAATCCTGGTTTTGGGCGGAATTGGGGTTTTACCTTATAGCGTTTTCATTGCCGACCGCGCGGCGTCGAGTGTGGCGCTGATGTCGTTGTCGGTATGGGCAGCCGACATGAACCCGGCCTCGAATGCAGACGGCGCCATGTAAACACCGGCGTCGAGCATGCCGTGATAAAACTTCCTGAAGCGATCGACATCACACGCCATCACCTGCGAGAAGCTGGTGATGGATTTTTCTTCGGTGAAGAAGACGCCGAACATGCCACCCACCGCCTGGGTGGTCAGCGGGATGCCGGTTTCTTCGGCCACGCTTTCGAATCCCTGCATCAGCGCCGATGTACGCGTAGCCAGGTCGTGATGGAAACCGTCCTTCTGGATCGCGGTCAGCGTGGCCAGGCCGGCGGCCATGGCCACCGGGTTGCCGGACAAGGTACCGGCTTGATAGACAGGCCCGTCAGGCGCGATGTGATTCATGATGTCAGCGCGGCCACCGAAGGCACCTACCGGCAGACCACCACCAATGACCTTGCCGAGCGTGGTCAGGTCCGGTGTCACCTCGTACAGCGACTGCGCGCCGCCAAGGGCGACACGAAAGCCGGTCATCACTTCGTCAAAAATCAGCACCGTCCCATGAGCATCGCAGACCTTGCGCAAACCCTGAAGGAAGCCAGGCTTGGGGGGAATGCAGTTCATGTTGCCAGCGACAGGCTCGACGATAATGCAGGCAATTTGATCGCCGGTCTCCTGGAAGACCTGTTCGACCTGTTCGAGATTGTTGTATTCAAGGGTTAGCGTATGCGCCGCCAGGTCTGCCGGTACACCGGGAGAGGTGGGTACACCCAATGTCAGTGCCCCCGAGCCGGCCTTTACCAGCAACGAGTCGGAGTGGCCGTGGTAGCAGCCTTCAAACTTTACGATCTTGTCGCGGCCGGTAAAGCCGCGTGCAAGTCGAATGGCGCTCATGGTGGCTTCGGTGCCGGAGCTGACCATGCGTACTTTTTCAACCGACGGCACCAGCTTGCATACCAGGTCGGCCATTTCAGTTTCAATGCGAGTTGGCGCGCCAAAGCCCAGCCCGTTGTCTGCGGCAGCCTTTACTGCAGAGATCACGTCAGCAAAGGCGTGGCCGAGGATCATCGGTCCCCAGGAACCGACATAGTCAATATACTGGTTGCCGTCTTCATCCCAGAGATAGGCGCCTTTGCCTCGGGCAAAGAATACCGGGTCGCCACCGACGCCCTTGAAGGCGCGTACCGGCGAGTTCACGCCGCCGGGGATATGCAGGCAGGCTTGTTTAAACAGGTCTGAAGACTGACTCATCTGGTTTTTCCTTAAGATACTTTAGGACACATTTATTCAAATAGAGTGGCGTATTGTTTTGCCGCCTGGCTGATATCGTCCGCGGTAAAAACGCCAGTGATTACCGCCAGGGCATCGGCACCGGCGGCCACGAGTTCGGCGCCATTTTCCGGGGTGATGCCGCCGATGGCAACCACCGGCAGGTCCAGTTCCTCACTTGCCTGGTGTAACAACTCAGTGGAAGCACGGACCGCGTCGGGTTTGATATTCGAAGGATAAAAGCTGCCGAAGGCAACGTAATCGGCACCGTCGCGGCTGGCGTCGCGCGCGCGGCCGATCTCGTTGTAACAGGAGACACCGATCAGCGCCTGTGATCCCAACAATTCGCGAGCACCCTTTATGCCCGGGTCATCACGCCCGAGATGGACTCCGTCTGCACCCACCGCCTTTGCCAATGCCGCATCATCGTTGATGATAAAGACCAAATCGTTTTTACGGCACAACCCGGCCAGCGCCAGCGCCTGTTGTAGCCGCAATGCACTGTTGTTGCCCTTATCCCGAAACTGGATGACGCGGGCACCGCCGGCAATCGCTTGTTGCACGGCCGACATCAATTGATCGGGGGCAAGCACACTGGTATCGGCGATCGCGTAAAGACCATGCACGCGATCGCGCCGCTTTGCAGGGCTCATGAGTTGGCTTTGTTGTTGGGGTCGCGCCTGGCCCAGTACTGACGATCGGGCAGGTGCTGCCCCATGCCGAGCTGGTGGCCCTTGGCCAGCGTGTTCCAGGTAAATGCCAGCGCCTCACGCACTGCCGCAGTGACCTCGAAGCCCTGGGCCAGTCCGGCGGCGCAGGCGGAAGCCAGTGTGCAACCGGAGCCGTGATAGTCATGTGGCAGGCGAGGCTGGTTAATGGTTTCCAGCATGCGGTGGTGTCCAAATAAATGGTGACTAACCTCGGTGGTGGGCTCATGGCTGCCGGTACACAGCACGTATTCGCAACCCAGTGACATCAGTTCCTGTGCACAGGCTTCGGGGCTGTCGGCATTGGTTGCGAGGCGCCTCATCTCGATTGAGTTGGGAGTCACCAGGGTGGCGAGGGGCAGTAACAAGGATCGATAACCATCCTCCAGTGGCTGCTCACTCAGCTCATCACCGGCGCCAGTGGTTAGCACCGGATCCACTACCAGTGGTATCGACGGATAATCACTGACAATCGTCGCGATCGCCGCAAGATTGGCGGCGTTGCCCAGCATGCCGGTTTTGAAGGCGGCGACAGGCATGTCTTCCAGCACGGAGCGTGCTTGCGCGATCAACAGGTCGGTATCTACCACCGTGTATTGTTTCAGCCCAGCCGTGTCCTGTGCCGTAACCGCGGTGACAATCGGCGCCGGGTGGCAGCCCAGCGCGGAAACGGTTTGTATGTCGGCAGCAATGCCTGCGCCACCGGTAGGATCGGCACCGGCGAAAATCATGATGACAGGCGGTTTGTCAGTCGTCGAAGTCATTCTGTGCCGTCACCAGGTCTTTCAGGGTTTGAATCAGGCCGGGGTCGGTATTCAGTGCCGGCACCACACGATAGTGTTCGATGCCATTCTCCTCGGCGACTTCCGCATACTCCACACCGAGCTCGTACAGTGTCTCGATATGGTCGGAGACAAACGCGATTGGGTATACCAGCATCTGTTTCGTGCCGGCCGCTGCCTTTTCCTTGATCACGTCCTCGGTGTAGGGCCGCAACCATTCCAGCGGGCCGACTCTGCTCTGGTAGCAAAGCGTGGTATGGGGCCAACCCAGTTTCGTTTTTACCGCTTCGTAAGTCGCCTCGATTTGCTGCTGGTACGGGTCGCCACGTTTAACAATTTTTTGCGGTAGGCCGTGGGCGGAAAACAGTATCTCGATTTTTTCCGGATCGGTATCCGGCAGCGTGGCGGCTTCGCGTCGAATCGCTTCGACGATGGTATCCTGGTACCTGGGTTCGTTGTACCACTTCTCGATAAATTTAAGCGTCGGGTTGTAGCCTGCGCGACTGCACGCGCGAATAAAATCGTTGTATGAACTGCCACTCGTCGTAGTGGAGTATTGCGGATACAACGGCAACAGGATGACCTTGTTATAGCCACCGTCCTTGAGCTGTGCCACGACCTCGTCCGACATCGGGTGCCAGTAACGCATGCAGACAAATACCTGGTAGTCGCCGGCATCCTTGAGGGCAGTGGACAGGGCATCTGCCTGCGCACGGGTGTACTCACCGATAGGCGATTTTCCGCCCATCGCTTCGTAGCCCTTTGAGGCCTCGGGCGCGCGGCGTCGCGAGATCAGTCGTGCGAACCACTTCTGGGTAATAAAGCCCAATGGCAATTTGAAGATATCCGGATCAGAAAACAGGTTGAACAGGAAGGGCTCAACCGCCTCTAGTGAATCAGGCCCGCCCAGATTAAATAGCACTACCGCCGTACGATCCGTCATTATTTGAATTGCCGAATGAAAGGAGCGAAATTGTAACGCGAACCAATGCGGGTTTTCACTATCGTCTTGAACGTGCCAGAATTGCGGCCCGAAACAAGTTAAACAGCAACAGATTCAGACGTGACAGAGGAAATAATGAAGAGTTACATGTGCGTGGTATGCGGTTTCGTCTATGACGAGGAAAAGGGTCTGCCGGAAGATGGCATTCCTGCGGGCACCAAATGGGAAGATGTACCGGAAACCTGGAAATGCCCGGAATGCGGTGCCAGCAAAGAAGAATTTGAGATGATCGAAATCTAGTCGTGACCGCTGACAGCGCAACGCCGTCAGCACACCCTGCCTGTTTTACTAATCCCCGGAGTCGAGGTTCTTTTTATCGGTAGTCAGGCCGAGTCGTTCCAGCTTGTAATGCAGGGTATTGGGGCGCAAACCAAGTAACCTGGCGGCCTTGGACTTGTTTCCGTCGCAGCGCTCCAGCGTTTCCTTGAGTATGGCCGCTTCGAAGTCTGCAACATATTCTTCCAGTGTTTTGCTCTTGTCGTTGCTAAAGCTGACGAACTGGCCGGCCTGGGTGGTCTCTTTGCTGCCCAAGCGCTCGAAAATAAGTCCCTTCAGTGTCGCCAACGTATCGACATGGTGCTCGAGCTGTAACGCCTCCAGTTCGGACTGTTCCAGGTACACATTCTGATCGCTCTGCAGGTTGTGCAGCAGGGTGAAGTAATGCGCCAGCAACTGTAGGTCACTTTTACGATCGGCAAGGGCCGGCAGCTCCAACACAAAGGTCTGTAGCGCCGGTTGCAGATTCTCGATTCGCTTGTCGGAGTTGCGATCGAAACCCGCCATTACCCGAACGTCACCGCGATCCTGTGCCAGCGCCAGAATATGATCGACGATCCTGCGTGGCAGGGCGCTGATATTGTCAATCATCAGGCTGCCGCCACGGGCCTGCTTCAGCGCCTGCTTGATGCGACGTTCATCTTCGGCAGAGAGTGAATCACTGCCGCTTTCCAGGTTCAGGCTGTCGCTTCTGACCACCACGAACTCGCCATTACTGGTGCTCTGGTTGTGAATGTAATTGCCGGCCGCGACCGCTTCAGCAATATCGACCGATTTGATCACGACTGGCTCGAAAAAGCGCGACATGCGAATGGCATCGGCGATCACGTCAATAAATACCTGGCTGCGACCGATCAACGGATTATCCGCATCGGCCACGGAACACATGGCCTTGCGCAATTCGGAAATAGCATTGACGCGTCGTACCAGCGCCGCGGTCGGCAGGTCTTCAGGGAATACTTCGATGATTCCCCCGAGCAGGGCTTTCTGGTTCAGGCGGACAAATTCACTGGCACCGGGACCATAGAGCAGGAAGGCCGACTTGCTACCGAACTCGTTGATGAGTTTCAGGAACTGGCGATCGGCGCGCGTTCCCGCGTCTTCAATCCGGCAAACCAGCACGTCAGACGGGCTTTGGCGCTTGAAGCTGGTGGAATTGGCGGCGACGTAGTGGGACGCTTGCGGGAAATGCTCGCGCAGCCGCTGCAGCATCGGCTTGTCGCGACCGAGCAGGGTGACGGTCGCCGGGATCGTGCTTTCCTGGTTGGCCGTGGAGATCAGGCTGAAACTGTCGGCTGGCTGTTCCAGTAGCAAACGTTCGTTTTCGCGCCGCAGGACTTCTGCTTCCTGCTCCAGCTTCTGGTACGCCGCGCGAAGCTGATCCTGGGCCGTTTCCAGTTTGAGCAGGCGTTGTGCCATGTCTTCCTTCTCTTCACGCGCCGACACCATACCTTCAAGAAACAGGTCCGCCATCTTGTCGAATACCTGCTCCACCTGTTTGAAATCCATCGGTGAATAAACTTGTTCGGTAAACGACTCACCCATAAGCAGCCAGCCGGAGGCACCACGACTACCGGGATAAAACGGTACGACTGCAGAGACATGGTGTTGAGTCATGTCGCGATGCATCTGCGGCATGCTTATCGAAATCTCCTCGCGCACCATAATATGGGTCAGTTGCGCCAGCGTTGCCGCGTTGAGCTGATTCATGTTGCTTACACTACCGGCGCTGGCAACGACTTCACGATTGTCGTCCAGCAAAACAATGGGGCACTTGAATACATCGGCTAGTAGGCCAACCGCTTCCCTGGCGGAAGGTAGCTCGGCGATTTCGGCGACCAGTTTGCGAATGCGATCGTAAAATACGGTCTTGCGCTTGCGTACACGCGAACCCGGAATATAGAAGTCGATATCAAAAAGACGGAACTGGTAGATGGCGTAAGCGGTAATCGCGAGGAAAACGGTGATGCCAATCGGCAGCGTAGCGGTGGTGTTGAACCTGGGCTCCATTCCCTCGTGTTCCATTATCATCACCAGTGCGATGATTCCGCCCATGGGCAGCATGCCGTAACCCATGAGTTTGTTCTTCAGGCGCTTTGACGAGGTTGTTTGGCGGCGCGCGCCGTAAAACAGCAGGATCAGTGTCGCCGAGCAGTAAAACAAAACATACATCTCGAACAACCAGTAGCCCTTGCCCTCGACCTGGCCATAGGTGTAATTCAGTTGTTTGAAGCCGGCGACAATGTAGTCGGTAGAAAACAACAAACCAACGACGACGACGGTAGGTAAATACACCAGCGCGGTAATTGCTGCGGATCGGTTCCGGGTTCCCCAGTCGAGCGCCAGGATCAGCGTCAGGTGGACCAGTGCCGCGAGCGCAATGGCACTGGCAGCGAAATAGAGGTAGCCATTAAATAACTCGTTGCGCCCAACCAGCTCGGCGCCATGAAAATTGAGAATGCCAATTTCCGCGATGTTCTGTACGGTCAGGGCCGACAGAAACACCAGGAACAGAACAGCGGCCGGGTCACGCACCGAAGATTTTCTGGCATAGAGGAAGATGGCCGCTTTGGCCACCAGCACCACGATTGCCGGGATCGAATAAAGAGAGATACTCATGTGTTGAAGCTACTTCCCATGTAATTGCGCAGCAGTCCGTTAATCCATTTGCCTTTACCTGGCGGTAAACCACCGGGGCATTCCGGCCCCGATTATCGACACGTCCGTTAAATTGCTTAATGATTATAGACGGTCGACCTAACCGATTGATATTAAGAAGATATTGTCTGCCAAGGGCAGCGGGCTTGCAAGCCCCGCCAGTCAGCCGGGATGACGAAAAAACCGTGGAAATAGCATTTTTTAGGTAAAAAGCGTGCTGTATTGCTCCGCGCTCGAAAAAGTTGCCTCTCCATGCGAGAAAGTGATATCACGAAACCGTAAGATACACTCGGTCCGGGACCGGGACATAATTAGATAAAACGGGGGGAGTAACTTGCAGATACCTATCAATAACTCAGTCAATATTTCGCAGGCCTTCGCCGCTCGTGTCAGCGACACGCCCGATGCACCCGCCTACACCCAGTTCCGGGACGGTGTATGGGTAGACTACACCTGGCGCGAAACAGCTCGGGAGGTGGCGCGCTGGCAGCAGGCGATGAAAGCGGAAGGCCTGAAGCCGGGTGATCGCGTGTCCGTCTGCATGCGAAATCGTATTGAGTGGGTATTTTTTGACCAGGCCGCCAGCGGGCTGGGTTTGATTACGGTGCCGCTCTACTTCGGTGATCGCCCGGACAGCATGAGCTGGTGCATGAACGACGCGGGTGTGCGCCTGCTGGTGATGGAAACAGATGACATCTGGCCGGAGTTAAAGGGGGACGTGAAGACACTCGAGCGCGTGGTCACCCTTACTGCGCGGGGACATAAAGACAAGCATATAGTCGCGCTCGACGACTGGTTGCCGGAGGCGGCGGGTGAACCGGAACAATCCGACGTTCCCGGCACCGAACTCGCAACCATTGTTTACACCTCCGGCACCACCGGCCGGCCCAAGGGCGTGATGCTGAGCCATCATAATATTTTATCTAATGCCGACGCCGGGCTGTCGGTAGTAACGATTACCAACTCTGATCGCTTCGTCTCGTTCCTGCCGCTGTCGCACATGTTCGAGCGCACGGTTGGTTACTACGTTGGTGTGCTCACCGGCGCCCACACAGTTTATGCACGCGGTATTACCGAGCTGGCTGAAGACATACACATGCACAAGCCAACAATACTGGTTTGTGTACCGCGCATCTTCGAGCGCATCTACGCCAAAATGCAAGCAGGGTTGCCACCGGGATCGTTGAAAACAAAATTGTTCAACGCAGCGGTGAATGTCGGTTGGCGGCGTTTTCGTGGCGAGGCCAGCATCCTCGATAAGCTGGTATGGCCAATTCTTAATTTATTGGTCGCAAAGAAGCTGCATCGCCGGCTCGGCGGGCGCATCCGCATTGTGCTGGTTGGCGCTGCCGCCCTGTCTCCGGACCTGGCGCGAGTGTTCGTTGGCCTCGGGTTGCCAATACTTCAAGGTTACGGTCTTACGGAAACCTCGCCCATCGCCACGGTGCAGAAGCTGGATGATAACGACCCCGCATCAGTTGGCTTTGCCTTGCCGGGTTCCGAGGTGAAAATTGCCGACGACGGTGAAATACTGATACGAGGACCGCTGGTCATGCTGGGCTACTGGCACCAGGAAAAAGCTACCCGTGCTGTCATTGATGAAGACGGCTGGTTTCATTCAGGCGACATCGGTGAGTTCCGCAACGGCAAACTTTATATCACCGGTCGCGCCAAGGAGATTATCGTCATGAGCAACGGCGAAAAATTACCACCGGGCGATGTGGAGCAGGCGATCCTGATGGACACCAACTTTGAGCAAGTGATGGTGGTAGGTGAGGGCAGGCCCCAGCTCAGTATGCTTGCGGTAAGCCAGCTGGACGACGACCAGGAACTGGTCAACCGGGCCAACGTACGGCTTGCCGATTTCCCGGGTTGGGTCTCGATTCACCATGTAAAACGCATTTCCGAGCCATGGTCGGTGGAAAATGGTTTTATGACACCGACCCTCAAGCTCAAGCGTTCGAAGATCCTGGAGCGCTGGGCAGACGAGATACAAGCCATGTACAAGCGCCCAAGTCTTTCACGCGATTAGACCGATGGTTGCATTTCCCGCAATACTTTTAGCAGCAGTCATTACATATGCCATTGGCATGCGACTGGACGATATTCTGCCGACGTTCCTGGCGGTGTTGATCGATATTGGAATCTTCGCCGCGATATTTTTTTATACCCACCGGTTTCTCAGAAACATTAAGGATCGATAACCGCGAGTCCGCTATCGACCCAAAGCGGACGAAACGGAAAATTAGTTTCAATTAACTATTTATGGAAGAACCAGACAAAGGCTTCACTCCTAAGCTAGAAATTGGGCTCGAACTTTTGGAGACCTCGCTGAGGTGTTATTTTGAGACGAAAGAATACTATTCGTCTTTGCACTTAGCAGGAGCTGCTGAAGAAATATTAGGCGCTCATTTAACAATTATTGGTGAGGAAAATTCTTTTCGGAATACAAAAAGAAGTACTTTAGCCGTAGGAAAAGAGATAATCGGCACTACTCAAACTGGAAAAGAAGTTACCAACTTTCTCAACTACTTTAAAAACCATACTAAACATATGAATGGAATTGAAGATTCAGCAGTAGGATTTTCTGGAAAGGAGGAAGCTTATGAAATCTTAGATAGAGCTATCTCTGATTTCTACAATCTTATGAATTATTTTAATCTTTCGGAGACGGAACTTATTCGTCGTTTCAACCAGAGACTTAACGCTAAAGACTAACCCATGTCGTACACTCATATGTCCGCTGATGGCCGAAAGCAGACCTTTAGACGGTAGTTAGGCTAAACTGACCGCTACCGACCCAAAGCAGACATCGCCCAGTTTCTGACAACTCAGGAATTCAAATGAAGAAAACATTAATCACATTGCTGGCTGTTCAGGTAATAGTGATTCTTGGTTTTCTATACTGTGGTTGGCAAGCAGA